>CAIXPS010000362.1 GCA_903921365.1 uncultured bacterium
CTCGTCCTGGGCGTCACACTGGCAGTTTTTGTGTTCTCGCTGCTCAAGCAGGCGCCGCTGGAGGCCATCGCCAACCCGCTGATCACCACCGATCCGGCCAAGGCGCCGTGGTACTTTGTGGGGCTGCAGGAGTTGCTTGAGCACATGCATCCGACGGTGGCCGGCGTATTGATCCCCACTTCGCTGATCATCTTCCTGGTGCTGCTGCCCTATATCGATCGGTCGCGCGCCAACATTGGCGTGTGGTTCTCCACACCGCGCGGTAAGCGCATCGTGATATGGACAGCCCTGTATACGACTATTCTTACTGCTGCGTTTGTCTTTCTGGATAACGCAGTCAGTTTGCGCGAGTTATTGCGTAACAGCGCCCCAGTGTGGGTTGCGCAGGGGTTGCTCCCGGCTTTGATCATTGCGCTGATCGTCGCAATCCCCGCCTTTGTTCTTTCGCTGCGCAAGGCAAGCACGCGTGAATTAATGCTGGCGCTCTTTACCGTTATGCTTTTTGCCGCGCTGGTATTTACGCTGTGCGGTTTCTTTATGCGCGGCCCTGGATTCAAGATGTTTCTGCCGTGGGATATGCCGAACGGGTACAACCCACTGGATGGGTTATAGGTGAATCACTTCATATTTGGAGGCAATCGATGAGCAGCAACCCGGGTAATCGGTCAACAGTCAGCCGCCGCCAGGTTTTCAGCGCGGTATGGGGCATATCACTCTTTGCGCTGGTAGGGCAGTTTGGCGGAGCGTTGTTCCAGTTTTTCAAACCCCGCGTCGTCGAGGGCGGGTTTGGGAGTAAGGTCATTGCTGGCCGCGCCAAAGAGTTCAAGAACGGCTCAGTCAGCTACGTGCAGGAAGGGCGTTTCTACGTCTCGCGGCTGGACGATGGTGGATTCCTGGCGATCTGGCAACGGTGCACCCATCTGGGTTGCACGGTTCCGTATAGCAAGGATTCAAAACAGTTCATGTGTCCATGCCACAGCTCGGTTTTCAACACAAAAGGCGAAGTCATCGGCGGTCCCGCGCCGCGACCGATGGACATCTTCCCAATTACGATCGTCGACGGCCAGCTGGTGGTTGACACAAGCAATCCAATCGCGCGCGAGAAGTTCGACCCATCCCAGTTGACCCGCGCATGAGTGAGGTGCAGCAATGCGATCAAACGAGAACTATCTACCCCATATCGCGACAGCCGCATTTCTGACGCTGGCTGTCCTGATATCGTTTCAGCTCTTCATCTTGCGCGAGCCAACGCGTATCGCTGCAGATGAGACCTATCACAAGAACACCGCAGTGACCGCGGGGAAAACAACTTTCGCTAAAAATTGCGCTGCCTGCCATGGAGCGAACGGCGAAGGCTCTGAAGACGGCCCTTCTCTAAATAATAAGCAGTTCCTGAGTACGGTTGATGATGGCACAATCTTCAGCGTCGTCAGTTCGGGTGTGCCAAACACCCGAATGCCCGCATGGAATCAGGTACATGGCGGTCCGTTTACTGATGAGGATGTCCGTAACCTGGTTGCATTTGTGCGCTCATGGCAGCCCAATGCCCCTGATCTCGTCGTTACTGTCAAGCCCGGCGATCCTGCGCGCGGCGCTGCGATCTTCGATGCCACCTGCTATGCTTGCCACGGAAAGGATGGTATAGGCACTGATCGCGCGCCGGCGCTCAATGATACGGTTAAGCTGCACCAGTTTGACGATGCCTGGTATCGTGACACCATCATGAACGGGCGCCCGGCGCAGGGCATGCCGACCTGGGGCACCGTGCTCTCGCCAGAGCAGGTCAATGATTTGCTTGCGCTCTTTGATCAATGGCGCAGCGCCGCGCCTGCGGTAGGTGAAAAGCCGGCTGCGACGCCCGCTCCGACCGCGACCGTGCTCCCCAAAGTCGCGCCGACAGCAGCGCCTGCGACACCGACTGTAACCGCGGTAGTAACCGCGGCGGTTACCGTGACTGAGGCAACAACGCCTACAGTTGAGGTTGCGCGACCATCAAACCCCGGCGGTCCAGGCCAGGCAGTGAATCTAAAAGGTGTTGTGGCGTCAGGCCTGAAAATCTACACGCAGCAATGCGTCAAATGTCATGGTGAAGCTGGCAAGGGTGGGGTGGACAATCCGGGTTCAAGTGATGGCACGATTCCTGCGCTCAACCCGATCGACGAGACGCTTGTTAATACAGATATAAAGGTATATGCGTACAACATCGATTTGTTCATGGAGCATGGCTCTACACCTGGCGGGCCAAACCCGACATCAAAGATGACCGCGTGGGGTGATGAGAAAAAGCTGACCCCGCAGCAAATCGCTGATGTGATCGCCTATGTCATCAGTTTGAACAAATAAGTTCGTTTAGTCATGGTTCAAAGATGAACCGTTATTTACTGGAGGATATAAATGAAGACCCGTTCTAATCTGTTCGTCGTTTTATGCACTGGCGCCGCGATACTCGCCTTGGCTGCCTGTGGTTCGGCTGCGGCGCCAACTGCCGCGCCAGCGCCGACTGTGGCGCCTGCAGCGACGACCGCGCCGAAGCCAACCGATGCGCCCAAGCCGACAGAGGCGCCAAAGCCAACTGATGCGCCTAAGCCGACAGTTGCTTCGACCGCAACAACGGCGCCCAAGCCGACCGATGCGCCAACCGCAACTGCGGCTCCAGCGGCGACCGAGCCTGTAACTGAGACCGCCTCAGGAGACGTAGCGCGCCCATCCAATCCTGGCGGCGCAGGCGCCGCGATCAAGCTGAAGGGTGATGTTACTGCCGGCGCCAAGGTTTTCGTCGACAACTGCAAGAAGTGCCATGGCGACGCCGGCGCGACTGGTATTGACAATCCTGGTTCTACAGACGGCACTGTGCCAAATCTAAACCCGATCGATGACACGCTCATTGATAAAGATGCCGTTGTGTTTGCCACGAACATCGACCTGTTCATTGAGCACGGATCGACGCCTGGCGGCAAGTCGCCTACGCAGCTCATGGCGGCGTTTGGTGACAAGAAAACACTGACCCCGCAGCAAATCGCTGATGTGATTGCATACATCATCAGCTTGAACCCAGCCAAGTAAACAACTACTGTTTCCTGACGCACAGGCATGCCGACAAAAGCCTGACGAGTGAATTACTCGTCAGGCTTTTTGTTCGTTGACTGCAAGAGGTTTCAAATGAGAGGGACTGACCCAGCGGTGCGCTAGAACACCTTAATCAGGGTGCCTTCGTCGGGTTTTGCTGTCCGCACATTGATCTCATCATACGGCACAACTGGCATTGTCCAGCGAAACA
Organism: uncultured bacterium; assembly: GCA_903921365.1. Taxonomy (GTDB): domain Bacteria; phylum Chloroflexota; class Anaerolineae; order J036; family Brachytrichaceae; genus CAIXPS01. The sequence goes on from CAIXPS010000362.1 coordinate 3,278, forward strand.
CCCACTTTGCATCCTCGGGGAGCATATTCACGCAACCGTGACTGCGCGGCAGACCATAGTCGTTGTGCCAGTATGTGCCGTGGAATGCAATCCCGCTGGCGGTGAAATACGAACACCATGCGATGCCCGGCAGATCGTAGTAATCGGTGTCACCGACAGTGCCGCCAATCATGTGTTGCGAAGCGCACTTCAGATAAACCCGGTGGTCGCCGGGAATCGTCCGGAAGTAGTTCACGGTGCCGTTTGCAAGCCTGAAGTTGGCGCCAGTGGCAACCCGCGCAGTGAATACCGGCTTGTCGCTTTCATAGGCAGTGGCGATTTGTTTCGTGACGTCAACGTCGATGCGTTTGCTCTCTGCCGGCACATCGGGTGAAATCGGCAGGAACTCGTCTGGTGAAATGGGGCGCATGTGCTCGGCGCGCACCCACAAGCCATTACCTGATGCGCCGTCGCATTGATACCAGATCACGCCGTTCTTGTCGGCCTTGCTGCCGATGACGCGGAAAACACAGCCGTAGTAGTAGGTATATGCGGCGTAATAGGTTGCGCCTGGGCCGCCTCGCGCACTTGTCAAGGGAACTGTAATCTCTGCCCAGAATCCCTTGCTATCGACGCTGTCGAGAGGTTTATTGATTGTGTTCTCGGCCGGTTGGATAAACGCCGAGTAGACGTACCCGTCCGTCGTTTGATACCAGACCTTGTTGTAGCTGGTGGGGCTATCGTCGATGCTGGTCTGCCCCTTGATTGCGATTACTTCGTTCCAGGTAAGCCAGCGCACCAGTTTCGCTCCCATCCCCGGCGCCTCGCGCACCGCCAGTCCGGCCTGTATCGCGCGCCCAAACGGTCGCCGCGTTGCCTCAATTACTGGATCGGTGGGCGCA
>CAIXPS010000363.1 GCA_903921365.1 uncultured bacterium
ATATTGGACTCAGTAACATAGAGTTCAATGGCGGATAAATTATCAGGGTAGCGCTCATGGTAGTACTGCATAATATTGATTCCTTCCATGGAGGGGCACATGATGTATATTTTGGCAGGAATTATGTCATTACTGCCATACGTAGAGCAATGTCATGATGATAAAATAGAACGGTTAGCATATTGTCCTGGCTGTGGTCGATCCAACCCTTGGTGTCATGGATGTTATTCGCGCAAATCAGATCGCATTAACTCAGCTAGTGAATCACTAAATCTTATTTATATTCAACGTTATTATTGCGATGGTTGTGGGAAAACATGCTCTGTGTTGCCTGAATGTATCCCGCCTCGGCGTTGGTATTTATGGGAAACGCCGTAAGCCGCAATTTTACAATTTTTTTTGGAGGGAAGTGCTCGTGCTGTTGAGAAAAAGGTTAAACCATCACGCCATACCATTACACGTTGGGTTGCTTGGATTATTGTACAATTTAATTCACATAAAGACGCGCTTTATGCCAAATTTCCATCATTTGGTTTGCTTATCGAGCCCGTTGCTTTCTGGCGGCATACTTTTGATAAATTATCCCTCAGTACGGCGATGCGTCTTTGTCATGTTGAGGGGGTATCTTTTCCATTATCCCGTCTTAGTTTCCATTAGGTGCTTAGGACAAATCCATCGGGTCAACATCCATGTTCCAGCGTACGTTATTCCCTATCTTATTAATTGTTAACCAATCACGCACTTGGGTCAATGCGTCAAATAATAATTTTCGCGATGGTGACTTCACTAACAACTGCATACGATAGAACTCTGCTTTGCGCGCGAGTGGTGCCGGTGCTGGGCCAAAGATCTGCAGATGGTGGCGCTGCAACTGTTCTTTAATCGCGTGCAGAAACTCAAGGCTTTGGGATGCTTTTTTGCTTTGTGCGCGAATCAAGGTGAGAAAATGATACGGTGGTAGTTCTGCTTGTTGGCGCATGGTGAGCAAGGATTGAGCAAATTCATCATAACCCTGCTGCACCAATATATTTAATAACGGATGTTGCGGCAGATGGGTTTGTATCACCACGCTACCCGGCATTTCAGCACGTCCGGCACGCCCAGCTACTTGAGTGAGCAGTTGGCCTAGGCGTTCAAGGGCCCGAAAATCTTGGTTATAAAAGCCATTATCCGCATCAAGAATCACTACCAGCGTTAATCGTGGGAAATGATGCCCTTTCGCAAGCATTTGTGTGCCAACGATAAGTTGGGCGTCCCCGTCATTGATGCGTTTTAAGCAGGCATCAAACGCGTCTTTTTTCGTGATTTCATCCCTATCTATGCGTAATAAATTAGTCGTGGGGAAATACTCGCTTAAATACTCATGCACGCGTTGCGTGCCTGAACCTAGCGGAATGAGATTCTTAGTTTTGCAACGATGGCATGTGATAGGCACAGACTGCATCAGACCGCAGTGATGGCAAATGAGTCGCCCACTGGTACGATGAAGTGTGAGATGTGCATCGCAAGCACGGCAATCCGCCATCCAACCACAGTCATGGCAAATCAATACGGGTGAGAAACCACGCCGATTAATAAACACCAGCACCTGATTGTTTTGCTCTAAATGCTGGCTAATAATCTTAAGTGTGTCGCTTGCGAGCCCATGCGCCAAGGCTTGATTGCGAATATCAAGTACTTGATAATGCAAGGGTTTGCTGTCTAGAGCCTTTTGCTGCAAGCGTAATAACGTGTATTTATGGGTGGCGCAATTATGCATACTTTCAAGACTGGGCGTTGCTGAGCCTAAAATAATCGGAATATGGCGAAGATGGGCACGCATGAGCGCTGTGTCTCTTGCGGAATAACGCACCCCCTCCATCTGTTTTAAAGACGCGTCGTGTTCTTCATCAATCACAATCAAACCTAAGGCAGGCATTGGTGTAAAAATTGCAGCCCTTGTTCCAATCACTAATTTAACGCTTTCATCACCAGCCCACTGCCAAGCCAGGCGTCGTTCCGTATCGTTTAGTTTGGAATGAATAACGACCATAGGTTCTTGAAAACGTTCGCGAAAACGCGATAATAATTGCGGGGTTAATCCGATTTCTGGCACCAAAACTAACACCTGACGGCCGGCCTCTAATACCCGTTTAATAACCTGCAAATACACTTCGGTTTTACCGCTACCAGTGACGCCTTGTAATAAAAAACAACGATAGGATCTCAAATGATCACTGATCACATTCACAGCGATCTCTTGCTCGGGATTTAAAAGTAAGGGTTGTGTTTGCTCAACGTTCGAGGGCTTCGGCATAAGGGGCTGTTCATGCATACGCAAAATAGTGCGATCGACCAACGCCGTTAGTTGACTTTGCGTAAACCCTGCCTGTAAGAGCGTTTTTTTAGCTACGGGAGCTGTTTGACTATGTATAAAATCAATTAACTGATGTTGCCGTTCGGCACGCCCTTTCAACAAAGCATGCGCTGCTTCACCGTCCATTATAAGTTCGTAATAAAGCGATGTAGGTAATTGGCAATCGTCGCCCTGTCGGTATTTCTTAGGCAGGGCCAGGGGCAATACTTCTGATAACGGGGATTGATAGTAACGACCGATCCATTGGCACAAAGCCAGAATTTCGGCGGATAACAAAGGCTTGTCATCAATAATGGA
>CAIXPS010000364.1 GCA_903921365.1 uncultured bacterium
CTAGGCAACATCACCTACCTGACAGCCACGACCAACATCACAAATCCGGTGTTTGCCTGGAGCTATGGCGACGGTTTCACAGATACTGGCGCAACCGTCAACCATGTGTATCCGCTCTCCGGAACGTATACTGCGCTGGCGACGGCCAGCAACGGCGTCGTTACTCAGTCAGCAACGACTGCCGTAACAATCACTAACCTCGCGCCGGTAGCGGTGGCAGGTTCAAACCAGACCGTGACCGTCACTGCACTCGTCACGCTCGACGGATCGGGATCATACGACCTCGATGGACACATGCCTTTGACCTATATATGGCGGCAAACTAGCGGAACGCCGGTGATATTGAGCAACCTCGCCATCAGTCGGCCAGCCTTCACCGCACCCGTAACACCCACCATCCTGGCTTTCGCACTCACTGTCACCGACGCGCGCGGACTGGTAACGGCGGCGCCGGCGAGTACCGTCGTGACCGTTACCGATATCAAGGTCAGCAATCCACTCGCGACCAATAGCAGTCCAACCACACTGGGCCAGACGACCACCCTGACCGTCGCCGCCAACGGCAGCGGTGTCACTTATGCGTGGCGCTTTGGCGACGGCGGAATCGGCGCGGGCGCAATCGTGAGTCGCGTCTATTCCACGACGGGCATATACACCGCGATCGTCACGGCAACCAATAGCGTGAATGTCCTGACGACAACGACGGTTGTAACGATCACCAACCTGCCGCCAGTTGCGGTTTCCGGCGTGAATCAAAGTGTGACGGTCAGCACGGTCGTAACTCTGAATGGATCGGGGTCGTACGATCCTGATGGTCATGTGCCGCTGCTCTACCGCTGGCGTCAGACCGGTGGAACCACCGTCGTGTTGAGCAGCGCCGTGATCACCCGGCCAACTTTCACAGCGCCGGCAACGCCTTCCGTGCTGACCTTCACGCTAAACGTGACGGACGCGCGCGGATTGGCCGGCGCAGCTTCTTCACAAACTGTTGTTACCATCACCGATTCACCGATTTCGAGTGTGGTTGCGAACAACAACAGCCCAACAACACTGGGGCAAACGACGACGTTGACCGCAACCGCCAACGGCAGCAACACTTCTTTTGTGTGGACCTTCGGCGACGGCACATCGGGTTCTGGCGCAACAGTGAGTCACGTTTATCCGCTTTCCGGCACTTTTACAGCAATGGTTACCGCAACCAACGCGACGAACAGCCTGACGGCAACCACCTCAGTCACGATCAGCAATCTCCCGCCTGTGGCCAATGCGGGCGCGAGCCAGAGCGTCACCGTTAGCAGCGTCGTCACGCTCACTGGTTCGGCTTCGACCGATCCCGATGGACACACGCCATTAGTCTACGGCTGGACGCAATCGGGCGGCGCTGCTGTCGTGCTGAGCAGCGCAATCATCAGCAGGCCAACGTTCTCAGCGCCGAGTGCGCCAACGGTACTGACCTTCACGCTGACCGTAACTGATGCGCGTGGGCTCGCGAGCGTAGCAGCGGCGAGTACGATCATCACCGTATCAGATTCGGCTATTACGGGCGTCGTGGCAAGAAACGACAGCCCGACGACGCTCGGTCAGACGACAACCCTGACCGTTACCGCAAACGGCAGCAACGTTGTATACGCATGGGACTTTGGTGATGGCACGCCAGGCGCCGGCGCGACAGTGAACCATGTTTACCCGTTATCGGGAACATACACGGCTGTCGTGACTGCGACTAACGCGACAAATAACCTGACCGCGACGACGTCGGTGACCATCACCAACCTGCCTCCGGTAGCTATCGCCGCCGCGAGCCAGAGTGTGCCCATCGGCAGCCTTGTCATGCTCGATGGGTCAGCGTCCAACGACCCCGATGGGCACCTGCCATTGTTGTATGGCTGGCGTCAAACCGGCGGCATCACCGTGACGCTGAGCAACGCGTCGATCAGCCGAACAACGTTCATCGCCCCTGCCGCGCCGTCGGTGTTGACGTTTACCTTGACCGTGACGGACGCGCAAGGACTGGTCAGTTCCACGTTCGCGCGCACAGTTGTGACCGTGACCGATGCGCCAATCACTAATGTCGTGGCGACCAACGACAGCCCGACGACGCTCGGTCAAACAACCACGTTGACCGTCACGTCGAACGGCACTCCTGGCGCTGTCGCCTATGTGTGGCGATTCGGGGATGGCGCCGTGGGCAGCGGCGCCGCCGTGACACACGTCTATGCGTTGTCGGGCGCCTTCACGGCCATCGTCACCGCGACCAACGCTATAAACAGCCTGACGGCTACCACCTCGGTCACGATCACCAACTTCCCGCCTGTAGCCAATGCTGGCGTGAACCAGAGCGTCACCGTGAGCAGCGTCGTCACGCTTGATGGGTCAGCGTCCACTGACCCCGATGGGCACACGCCATTGGTCTACGGCTGGACGCAGACAGGCGGATCACCCATTGTGTTGAGTAGCGCCAGCATCAGCCAGCCAACCTTTACAGCGCCGACTGCGCCCACTGTGCTGACCTTCACACTGACAGTCACCGATGCGCGCGGGCTCGCGAGCATAGCAGCGGCGAGTACGGTCATCAGCGTTTCCGATGCGCCGATCACCAACATCACGGCAACCAACGATAGCCCGACGACGCTCGGTCAGACGACAACCCTGACCGCTACGGCCAACGGCACGCCAGGCGCTGCCGTATACGCATGGGACTATGGTGATGGCACGCCAGGCTCCGGCACCGGCCCAATTGTCAGCCACATCTATCCACTGGCAGGGACCTATACTGCGGTCGTGACCGCGACGAACAGCGCAAGCGCGCCGGGCATCACCGCGACCACCACCGTCAGCATCACCCCGATCCTGCTCGCGTGCACGCCGTTGAGCGACATCACGGTGACCGGCGCAATCACTGGACTCGTTGACTCACTGCAGCCGTTCACGGCGACAGTGGCGCCACTCACAGCGACACTGCCGCTGACCTACACGTGGCAGGCAGATGGGCAAGCGGTAATCATCACACAGACTACGCTGTACACGAATTTCATCTCTTACTCATGGCCGGTCATCGGGCAGCCGATGATCACAGCCACGGCAGCCAATGGGTGTTCAACGCTCAGCACAACCACGGTGATTGCGATCCAGCGTGAATACCGCATCTATGTGCCCATCGTTTTAAAGTAGAAATGTTGGCAATTGCGTATGATGACCGGATCCAAAAACGCCCGGCAGAATAGTCAATGAGCGTGTTTCTTATCTTTCCGAATCACCTTTAGGAAAGATTCGACAATAACCGCATCATATAAAGTGCCCTTGTTCTTCTCAATTTCAGCCAAAGCGTCATCCAATCCGAGTGCAGGCCGGTAAGGGCGGTGAGTAGACATAGCATCGATCACATCCGCGACGGCGATAATCTTCGCTTCAATAAATATCCCGTCTCCCTTAAGTTTCCTTGGATACCCCGAACCATCCATCCTTTCATGGTGCTGGTAGATGATCTCGGCAATTGGCCATGGAAAATCAACGTCCTTCAGCAAGTCAAAACCGACTTCAGGATGAATCTTGATCAATTCGTATTCGAGTTTGGTCAGTTTGCCGGGTTTACTGAGGATTTCAGACGGCACCTGGATTTTCCCCAGATCATGAATCAGGCCAGCATAGTAGATTCCCCGAATTTGCTCTGCGGACAGACCCAGATATTCCGCGACGGCAACAGAAATATCTGCGACGCGTTTCTGGTGGCCAGAAGTATACGGGTCCCTTGCCTCGACGATATGGGCTAAAGTTTCAATCGTGCCCTCAGTAGTTTTCCTTAATTTGTCCAGTAAACTCTCAAGCTCGGTCTGGTTCCGCTTCCGGGCCGTAATATCCTGGATGTAGGTGACATTGTATTGGTATTGATGGTTCTTGTCGCGAATTGCTGAAATGGATATAAACACCCAGATAATATCCCCGTTTTTTTTGATGTATCTTTTTTCAAAACTGGCGCTGTCGATCTCGTCAGAAACCATTTGTTTGAGTGTCGTTAAGCTGTAACCCTGGTCCTCTTCAAAGGTAATGTCGTTGAAGGTTAACCGCAGCAATTCCTGTTGTGTATACCCCAGCATTTCGCACAATTGACTGTTGACCCTTATGAATTTGCCATCCGCATCAACCATACCAATCCCGGCAATCGAGCTTTCAAATACTGTGCGGAACAATGCTTCACTTTCGCGCAACGCTTCTTCCGCGCGCTTGCGTTCGGTAATATCCACGACGAATCCAACGGTCGCCGGGCCGTCCGCGAAGATCGTCTTCGTCAAGTACATCAGGATGGGGAATCGTGTCCCATCTCCCCGGAAGCATTCCGCTTCGTAGCCATCAGGCGCCGAGAGGCCTTTAGCGCGGCGCTGGATATTTTCCAGGATTTGGGGGCGACACTCTGGAGTGAACAGTTCGAGCGGCGCGAAATGCTTCAGATCATCCAAACGTGAGATTCCGAATAACTTGAGGTAACTCGGATTGGCATAGATGATATCCGTGCCTTGGGTGATGTTGATGGCAATTGGCGCGGACTCGAACATCAATTTGTAGCGTTCCTCGCTCGCTCGAAGGCGTTTGTCCGCATTCTCGCGCTCGGTGATGTCGCGCGACACACCGACAAGTTCGGCGGGTTCTCCTTGCGCGTTGAGAATAAGTGTTGTCAACACTTCAGTGGGAACAACCGTCCCATCTTTGCGCGGTTGGTCAGCGCGGCTTAGTATATTCCGAACGTTTGTTCTGTCCGCCTGTAATGCCGCAGTTCGCTTTTGCAGTAACTGCGTCACGTGGGCGAGAGATTCCGGCGTCAACGCGTCAGCCATCGTTTGAGTCAGCACCTCTTCAGGAGTGAACCCGCGCAGTTTTTGCACGGATGGGCTGACATAGGTGAACTTGCCCGTCTTCAGGCTCAACGTCCAGATCACGTCAGCGGTGTTCTCGGCGATGAAGCGATAGCGCGCCTCGCTTTCGCGCAAGGCTGATTCCATTTGCTTGCGCTCTGTGATATCAAATGTGACCCCGAACATACGCTTCGGTTTACCCTCGGCGTCGGTAACACAGACGGCATCTCCCAGGGTATAGCATTCGCTGCCATCCGGGCGGACGATGCACAGCTCCTTCAGGCTATACTCTCGTTTAGTCCCCTCCATGAATTCCGCTTCGGTGATGCTCCGTTCAATTTCCTTGCGAATATTTACTCTCTGTTTTTCGCGATAATCAGCACGGGTGGCCTGGATATAGTCGCTGCCTCTTCCGGTAAAAGTCTCCGGGGAAATCCCATAGAGGCTGAACATCTCCCCATCCCATGAGACTTTATCGGTCTCTATGTCCCACTCCCAGATACCCAGACCCGCGATGCGCACAGCCTGTTCGAGCCTTTCCCGGCTGCGCCGGATCTCCTCTGCCGCCTGCTTATTTTTCGATAAATCCGTAAAAAAGACGGCAGTAGCCGGCCCGTCGGAGAGTTCGATTTCAGACACGACGACGCTGAAGGGGAACGTCGAACCGTCTTTACGCAGTCCCACCGATTCATAGGCTGTCTGAGCCGGCATGCCATGAGCACGCTTGCGGGCGCGCGTCACAATCTCATCCCGATAGGCAGGCGCAATATGTTCGGTGAATGGATGACCCTGCAAATCATCCGACCTTTCATAGCCAAACATTCGTAAGAAGGCAGGGTTGGCGTAGACATCACATCCACCCTGCGTGATGCCAACTGCCACCGGGGCGTCTTCAATTAAGACGCGGAAACGCGTTTCGCTTTCCATTCGCAACTTTTCGATCCGCTTTCGGTCGGTGACATCGCGTGACGTCAACACAGCAACACTCTGACCGGTTTCATTGACCCTTACTTCACCGGTTGCTTCCATGATCCGCCACAAACCGTCTTTGTGACGGATACGAAATGCAATGAGCGGGGGGGACGATTGCGGGTTGCTTACAGAAGCTGTAAATATAGACCGGGTATGGGGCCAATCCTCCGGATGGACAAGCCCGAAAGCATTCTTACCATTGAGTTCATCTTGCTTGTATCCCAGGATATGTTCTACGGCAGGATTTTGGTACAAAATATGGCCGCCAGCATCTAGAACGGTGACCAGATCCGAGGTGTTTTCGACCAGGGATTGCCAGTATTTTTCTGTCTGCCGCAGAGTGCTTTCCATCTGCTTTTGGGCAGTGATATTCTTACCGAACACCGACAGACCAACGACCTCGCTATCCACTTTGAGCATGTTTATATTCAGAAGCAGCGTATCGCCGCCAGAATATGTCCTATACTCGGTTGTGTAGCTGCCTTCTTGTAATGCCTGCTGGTAAAATCCGCGCCAACGCTGCACAAAGTCATCCGTTGGGAAAAGATCCTCCGGGCGCATCCCGGTCGTGATGGAAATACCACGTTTATCGAGGAAATAGTCATAGAGACCCCGATTAAACAGGGTCAAGCCAAAGTCGATTGGATTAACGGACCAGATCATATCAGCGCTGCTGTCAATCAGTGAGGTTAATAGCGCTTGTGAATGCTCCAGTTCCCTGAACTGTAACTCGCTTGCTCCAGATACCCGCAATCCGTTCGACGATTCCACTTTTGACTTCATCATTGGCCTCGCTATGACAGACACGGCCTGCCATCGATAGTTTTCGGCAAGGGTTATGTGTTCTCATGGAAGGCCAATGAGTGATACCAACGGCCTTACGTCGTCATTTTATAGCAAATGCTAAATGTGATTTGCATGGTTCTGACCAACCGTTCGGAGTTAAGTGGTTCATCTTGATCAAAAAGTGAGCAGTGTTTGGTCTGTTACTCAGTAACGCGAAAGCATACAACTACTCGTGTTGATCGTCAGTAAGATTTCGAATGCGAGGAGTTTAGATATGAACAGTATTGCTATAACAACCTTGAACCGTCGCGCCTTTTTGCGCGGCACTACTGCGGCCGCTGGCGCAACCGCACTGAGCGTGTTGATGAGCCCTGCGGCGTCTGCGTTCGCACAGGGCAATGCCGAGGATGACACGAGCAAGTATCCGACGTCAGACGATGTCGATATCCTCGTCGCCGCCGAGATCGCCGAGGCGCTTGCGGTGACCACCTACAGCAACATCATTGACAAGTCCCCGTTCTTCAAGCGGCTGGCGAGCGATGACCAGGGCTACCTGACCGCGGCGCGCCACGAAGAGATGTCGCACTACAACCTCGAGAAGGCGGTGACGAGTAAAGAATCGCCCTTCAGCTGGTTCTACTATCCGATGGGCATGTTCGACAACGCGCAGGTCACCTTAAACACACTGGTGACGCTTGAAGATGCGTTCATCGCCGCATATCTCGTCGGCGTGCGTCGCTTCAGCAACTCCAACCTGCGCGTCACTTCTGCCCGCATCATGGGCATCGAGAGCGACCACCGCACGCTGGCGCGCGTGCTGGCGCCCAATGTGGCCGTGATGGACGGCGGCCCGATCGAATGGATCACCGGCATCCAGGGGGCGCCCGAGTCCGTCGATCCACCGAACAACAACGGTTATGAGCGCACGCTGGGGCTGACCAACATCGGTCAGGCAGTGAACGCGTTGTTGCCCTTCGTCGACAAGAACAAGGCGATGGCTGCTGGCTTCGACGTTTCCCGCGCGTTCAAGTTTGAGCCCTTCATGCCAAAACTGCCAAACCCACTCGGTGAATTCATCGCGTTTTAATCGGGGCGCCACGGGCGCTGGTTCAACATTAAACCGGCGCCCGTAGCGTTAGTGCTCAAGGCGCCCAGTTTGAGGCCACGTCAAATGTGCGCTTAGGCTGGGCCGGGTCGTTCGTTTTTAGATGTCACATGAATCTGCGCCTGCTCGTCAGCGCCAACAGTGAAATTGGCTGGCGTCCAACCACCCGACTCGGCGACCACTCTGTTAACATCCATGTGACGCTCACGTGGGGCGCTCAGCTTTGCGAGTCCGAAGACGAGCATCAGCATCGGAATACCGACGAGAGTAATGCTGGCGGCAGCACCGAGGCGGGGATGGGGGTTCATGTTAAGCAACAATCTTTGCTATTCAGACAGATTCGTTGGGCCATACTTGGAGTAGGCGGCGTCAACATAGTCCCGTATCTCTTTGATGCTCTTCCCGTCTTTATATAGTCGCATCGCGTCCTGCGTAATATCCACACAGATGGAGCAGCCAAGGGCGTGATTGTCGTAAATCACTTTGCCGCCTTCAGCATTTTTTACGTAGCACATATAGTTGGACTTGTGGCCCATCTTGCCGCAACCGCAGTAGCAGGCAACGTGCTGGAGAACATCCGGGTTCGCCACAGCGAACTGGTAAGACTGCCGCACCACGACCGGCGCAGCCTTAACTTCGGACGGCATATCCACCATGGAGGCCATAGGGACTATCCTGATCATGGAAGTAACGTCTGGCTCATGCGACGCCATCGACTTGCTCGCACCGCAGCCCGAGGCAGTAACGCTGAACAAAATAAAGATGGGAACCAGAAGAGTTATGAATCGGCGATTATTGCGCGCCATATAGCATCTCCTTAAATGCACCACAGTGCAGGTTGTATCAATTTCATCGTTGAGGATAAGGGGGGATAGCCCGCCTGGGTAGGGTCGTACGGCGCGACCGGGGTAGGCAATATTGCCTATACGCGGTGGGCATACTTGCGCCAGCAGACCGCTCATCTCCCTGGTGGCGCCGAGTGGCGATGGGCGATAATGGCCGTGGTTAACCACTGATAACGAATGATAGTCGACAATGGCAGCCCTAAACCACTCACCGTGATCCTCGCCGATGACCATGCGGTCGTCCGATCGGGCATCCGCGACTTCCTCCAGCAGGACGAACGCCTGCTTGTTATTGCCGAGGCCAGCAACGGCGATCAGGCGTTGGCACTCGCGCTAGCGCAAAACCCCGATGTGTTGGTGCTGGATATCCAGATGCCGGGCAGGAATGGCATCGAGGTCGCCAAGGCAGTGCGCGCCTCAGGTTCCAATATGGGCATTCTGATCCTGACGGCTTATGACGATGAACCCTACATTCTGGGCGCGCTGCAGGCAGGCGCAAACGGCTATGTACTAAAGACGGCTGAACCTGACGAACTTGTCGAGGCTGTACACTCTGTCTACGAAGGAAAATCCGTGTTAGATCCACTGCTGACACAGCGGTTATGGCAACAGGTCGTTTCTCGATCCCGGGACCAGGAAGGTCCGACTGCGGAAGCGCTGACCTCGCGCGAGACGGAAGTGTTGCGGCTGGTGGCGCGCGGCTTCACCAATAAGGCTGTAGCGACTCAATTAGGCATCAGCGACCGCACTGTGCAGGGACATATGGCCAATGTGTTCAGCAAACTGCACGCCCAAAGCCGCACGGACGCCGCCATGATTGGTCTGCGACTGGGTCTTATTGCCGCTAAAGATCAATGAGCAAGCTTCTGCGCGGCGTAACGGCGCAACTACTCCTGCTAACCGTGTTGCCGTTGACTGTGATACTGGCAATGATCTCCTTTGGCAGCATCTCGATGCACCAGCAGGCGATGCGCCGCCTGGTCAGCGAGCGCGATGTCCGCGCTGTCACTGCTATTGCAGGCGCCATCGGCGCGGTTTTTCAGCACAAAACCGATATGCTGGGTTTGGCGGCAGATAGCAGCGCGCGCGAGACGCAAAACGGCAGTACCCTGGTCATAGATCCGGACAAGGCGGGCGAGTATCCCGGAGGGATAGCGCTCTATGACAAGGGTGGCGTGCTCGTTGCCAACAATACGGCAGCAGCGCAGTGGGCGCAGTCCATCAGCAACTTATCTGACACATCATTCGTAACCAGCACTGACACTGCGCATGTTGGCGTGATGAACGATATGCTCGTGTTCCGCGCACAAGACCGCGCGCACAAGTTCACGGCCATTGGGATGCTGCCCGTGACCATGCTCCACTTCAGCACATTGGTAAACCCAGCCCCCCAAAGCGGCGCGATTGACGGATACCTGTTCAGCGCAGAGGGTCGCGTGTTGGCCGATACGTTTCCAGAACGCGGCGGCGGGCTCACGAATGTGAGCGCTCATCCCGGCGTCGCTGAGGCATTGCAGGGACAGAGCGGTGGGCTTTTTCGGCCGGATACAGTCAGTGGAGATGAGCACGTAGTCTCGTACGCGCCGATTGTCACCAGCTACGGCGAGACCGGGCTAGGCATCATCATCGAGGAACCGTGGGAGACGGTGCTCGATCCGCTGATGCGCACCTCACTCGCCGTGCCGCTCATTACTCTGCCCGTTCTGTTACTCGCGGTGCTGGCTGTCATGTTCGGGTTACGGCGCATTGTCCAGCCGCTCCAGCGACTCGATCAGCAGGCGCGCGACATCGGCAACGGCAATTATGCCGTGTTGAACCAGCCGGTGCATGGGATCGAAGAAATCGAACAACTGCAGAACACGTTGCGCAACATGGTCAACCAGATCCAGGCCGACCAGGAGCGCTTGCGCAACTATGCTCACGCGGTGACCGAAACCCAGGAAGCCGAACGCAAACGCCTGGCGCGCGAGTTGCACGACGATACGATCCAGAATCTGATCGTCTTGAGCCAGCGCATCCAGGCGACGCGCCAGAGCGTCGCGAAAGACCAGCCGCAGACTGCCGCCCGATTGGATGACTTGCGCGCCGTAGTGCTGCGCACAATCGAGGATATCCGCCGCTTCAGCCGGGCGTTGCGACCGATCTACCTTGAAGACGCCGGACTGGCCGCTGCGATTGAGCGTTTAGCGATTGAGGCCAATGAAACTGCACAGCGTTCTCCGAGTGCGCCGGCATGTATAGTGACGTTCAATACCAGCGGGCCAGTTGCGCGACTGAAGCCTGACGTCGAGCTGGCGCTGTTCCGCATCGCACAGGAGGCGCTGGCAAACGCGTTGCGCCATGCATCCCCCACGCAGGTATCGATCATGTTAAGCGAATTGCCTTCTGGCACTGTGCAGCTCGTTGTGGATGACGACGGCCGCGGCTTTACGGCAACAAAAGGTCAGATTGAACCTGCCGCCGGCGGATTCGGTTTGCTGGGCATTCGCGAACGCGCGCTGCTGATCGGCGCCGGCGTGGATATCCAATCCACACCAGGCCGGGGCGCGCGCATCACAGTGCTCTATCCTGGCGCGCCAGGCACGAGTTAAGGCGCTACTACCGTCAGTTTGCCGACCATCCCGCTCACCTTGTGCCCCGCCACGGTGCAGTAATACTCATACTCGCCCGCCTCGGTAGGTGTGAACGTGACGTCGCCAACGTGTCCCGTCGCAGCCGCTACGTGCACAGGTAACTGGTCTGGATCCATCCCGCTCGCAGTATCCATCACATGCTCATCGCCATGCGAGACGGACTTGTCTTTGAGCTTGATCTTCTCGATAGTAAAGTCGTGCATAGTGACGCCGGCGTTCTTCAACACGACCTCCACGATCTGGCCGACCTTGACCGTGGTATGAGCAGGTGAGAATGAGAATTCCTTCGCCTCAATCGTCAGCTTGACTGGGGCAAGGATTGCGGTCGTTGCGGCGATGTTCGGCGCAGGCGATTGGCTGCATGCGACAAAGAGCGGCACAGCGGCAATCAACAAGAGAAACGGCAATTTTTTCATCGTATGGCAAGGCTAGCACGCGTTTATTCATCAGGCACCCGCCATTTCACCTGTGGATCACTGCGCAATAATGCCCGCAGCACTTGTGATAACGCACTCGCACGATGGGCAGAAAGCACCATGTTCGGCATCTGCCGCGCGATGGGTTGCCAGGAACATGCATTGTGCCGAAGTGAGAGAATTGCCGCATGCAAGACCCTGTCACCGTCGCTGGCAGCGAGCATGTGGCAATCCCTGCATGGGCATTGCTGCAACGCCGTCTGTTGTCCGAAATGAGCGCCGCCGCCTTCCGTTTCGCCGAACGTTATACGCGGCCTGACGGCGCCCTCGTGTGGGCGCGGGATGAATGGAAAGGCATGGATGGATCGGATGACGCCTACGAGAGCGTCTACAACTTCCCGCTCCTGGTTGCGCTGGGCGGCCATCGCGACCTGCTGCCGCTGGCGCACCATGTGTGGGAAGGGATCACGCGCCAGTTCACCGCCTATGGGCAGATCCACCGCGAGTTTGACGCCTACTATGATTGGATGCACCACGGCGAGAGTTCGCTGTTTTTGTACTACCTCAGCCTGGCCGGTTCATATGGCGATCTCGAATGCGCCAGGGCGAAGCGCTTTGCCGACTTCTACACCGGCGATGACCCGCTCGCGCCTAACTACGATCGCGCATTGCGACTGATCCGCGCGCCATTGACCGGCAGCCGTGGCCCGCGCTTCACCACAACCGAGGAAGACTGGGCCGAACTGCGCGGCATCTACTCGCAATACCCCGCGCCGTTTGAGGATGTTCCCGGACTGCGCAACCATATCGCCGACTGGACGGCCCCAGCGACATTCGCGCTCCTGTTGCAGAAGTTTAACGAACACATCGCGCGCGGCGACGTGCCGCTGAACCTGCTGGCAACCACGCTGGTGACGCACGCCTATCTCGCCACCGGCGATGTCCGCTACCGCGACTGGGTGTTGGAATACACCTCAGCCTGGACAGAGCGCGCGGCGCAGAACGGCGGCATCCTGCCCGACAACATCGGGTTGAGCGGGGTGATTGGCGAATACAACGATGGAAAATGGTGGGGCGGTTATTACGGCTGGGGCTGGCCGCATGGGGGGCGCACGTTGATCGAGTCCACCGCTGTTGGCGGGATGAACGCAACCCTGCTGACCGGCGATCCCAGTCGCCTCGATCTGTTCCGTTCGCAGTTCGATTGGCTGTGGGGACAGGGGCGCGCAGTCGGCGACGCCTGGCACATGCCGTTCTGGCGCGAAGACGCCGGCTGGCGTGATTGGCGCGCGATAGACGCCCATCTGCCGATTGCGGTGTGGAGCGTAACGCAGGCCGACGAAGATCGCGCTCGTGTCGAGGCCTTCCCCAATCCGTCAGGCTGGGATGCCGCGCGCGACACTGGCTGGGGCGATGAAGCAAATGCACAGCCGTGGTACCGCTACGTCAGCGGCCGCAACGATCGCTTCCCTGAGCAGGTATTGCAGACAAGCCTGCGTCACGTCGAACGTCGTATGGCAGCCATGCAGGTTGACCCGCTGGACCCGCGCGACTGGCCGGCGGTGACGCCGTTTGAAAACGACGCGCACCACTGGCTCAACCGCAACCCGGTCACGTGCGAAGGGCTGGTAATGACGATGTGGGGCGCGCCAATGCCGATCTACCACGGCGGGTTGTTGCATGCCCAGTTGCGTTATTACGACGAGGAGGCGGGACGCGCCGGGTTGCCGGAGGATGTTGCCGCGCTGGTTGAACGCGTGGATGCAACCGGTGTGGACGCGCACTTGATCAACCTCGACGCGAGCCATAGCAAGCGCGTGGTGGTGCAAGGCGGATCATTTGGCGAGCACATACTCACGCGGATAACGGATAAAACTGATGAGCGCGCGGTTAACGTTGACGCCTCGCAACTGCGCGTCGAACTCGGTCCAGGCGCCAGCCTGCGCGCGCGAATCACCATGCGGCGGTTGGCGAATCGCCCCTCCTATCAACCAGCAGGCTAGCCCGTCCATCGTCGAGCTGCAGGCGCAGATGGCGAGTGGCACACTCACCATCTGCGTGTTTTAGTCATCCGCCCAGGCTCACTTGATCAAGGGCGGAATGACTTAACCCTGAGCGCGTCTTATCGTTGGATGATTGGCAGGTAAGCAACTATCTTCAGCACCAATTGCTTTGGAGACAGTGTGGCCGTGCTGCCGCTGTAGTTCTGGTCTCCAGCATATTGAACCGTGACCGTGTTCGTTCCTGCTGCCAATAACGTGGTGCTGTAGACTGCAATGCCGCTATTCAATGCCGGCGTTGCGACAACCGCACCGTTAATGGTGATCGACACCGTCCCCGTCGGCGCCACAAGACTCACCGCGGACAGATCTCTAGCCGCCAGGGCAAAGGCCGGTGGGAGCAACGTGACGGTGAACGTCACCACCTTACCTTGCGTCGAGGGATTCAAAGATGAGGTAATCGTCATTGAGGGACTTGCCTGGTTAACCACCTGGTTGACCGCCAGCGCGCCCGTGCTGCCATTGAAACTTGAATCGCCATCATAGGTGACTGAGATCGAATGTGAGCCGCCTGAGAGCGCCGAGGTCGAGTACGAGGCGACGCCTGCGCTCAGTGTGGCCGTGCCCATCGCGGCCCCGTCAACAGTGAAAGTCACCACGCCCGCCGGTGTGCCTGCGCCCGGCGACAAAGCTGCCACTGTCGCTGTGAAGGTCACCGACTGACCGAACACAGAGGAATTGGGGAACGAGTCGACGCTCGTCGTAGTGTCCGCCTTATTCACTGCCTGGGTCAGCACAGGCGTGCTCGTGCTGGCGTTGAAGTTCGTGTCACCGCTATAACTAACGACGACCGCGCGCGAGCCGACGACGAGTGCTGTTGTCGAGAAGGTCGCCACCCCTCCGCTAAGGTTGATTGTGCCGACTGCGATCCCGTCAATCGTGAAGGTTACCGTGCCCGTCGGCGCACCCACGGCGGGTGCTACTGCAGCCACCGTCGCGGTAAACGTCACCGACTGACCATACGTCGACGGGCTCGGTGAAGCCGTTACCGCCGTAGTGCTGCCGGCCTTATTCACCACCTGGGTCAGCACAGGCGTGCTCGTGCTGGCGTTGTAGTTCGTATCACCGCCATAGCTGACGACGACCGCGCGCGAACCGACGCCGAGTGCTGATGTCGAGAACGTCGCCACCCCTCCGCTAAGGTTGATCGTGCCGACTGCGACCCCGTCAATCGTGAAGGTTACCGCGCCTGTCGGCGTGCCTACGCCCGATGGAATCACGGTCACGGTAGCGGTGAAGGTCACCGATTGCCCGTAGGTGGAGGGACTCTGTGACGAAACGACGCTGGTCGCCGTGCTTGTCCTGGCGACGAATTGAGTCGGTGACAGCGATCCGCTGCTGCCGATAAAGTTGAGGTCGCCGCCATAAGTGACTAGAATGGCATGCGAACCGATCCCCAATGTCGATGTCAGCAGCGTCGCCACGCCGCTGTTCAGGGTAGCCGTGCCGACATCAACACCGTCAATCGTGAAAGTCACCGCGCCTGACGGCGTGCCAACGCCCGGAGCAACCGCGGCCACCGTCGCGGTAAAGGTCACCGCATCCCCGAACACTGAGGCGTTGAGCGATGAGGCAACGCTCGTGGTCGTCCCCGCCTGATTCACAACCTGATTCGGCGCCAGCGTGCCTGTGCTGCCATTGAAGCCGGTATCGCCGCTATAGGTGACGGCAACGGTGTGTGTGCCGACCGGAAGTGATGATGTTATGTACGAGGCGATACCACCGATCAGCGTTGGCGCAACGATCGTGTTTCCGTCGATGGTAAAGGTCACTACCCCTGACGGCGTTCCCGCGCTTGGCGAGACCGCGGCCACCGTCGCAGTGAAGGTCACTGATTGACCATACACCGTCGGACTGGATGACGAGGAAACGGTTGTCGTGCTGTTCGCCAGGTTTACCACCTGTGTCGGCGACAGATTCCCCGTGCTGCTGTTGAAGTTCGTGCTGCCCCCATACGTGACGGAAATCGCGTGCGCGCCAACCGCCAACGTTGATGTGACGTACGTGGCAACTCCACCACTCAGTGTGGGTGTAACGATCATGGCTCCGTCGATCGTGAAGGTCGCCTGTCCCGTCGGCGTGCCGGCGCCCGGCGAGACCGCGGCAACCGTAGCCGTGATCGACACCGTCTGTCCAAACACGGAGGCGTTGGATGACGAATCGACGCTCGTTGTGGTGTTGGCCGGGGCTACCGTCTGGTTCGGCGACAGCGTGCCTGAACTGTTATTGAAGTTTGTATCACCGCCATACGCGACGGTAACAGTGGTTGTGCCGACAGGAAGCGTTGATGTTGAATACGCCGCCACGCCGCCGTTTAGTGCGACAGTAACCGGTGCGCCTGCGCCGATCGTGAAAGTCACCACACCTGACGGCGTTCCTGCACCCGGCGATAATGCCGCCACTGTCGCCGTGAACGTCACCGCCTGGCCGTACACCGAGGAGCTCGACGACGAGGCGACACTCGTCGCACTGTCTGCCTTGTTGACTACCTGGTTCAGTGCAGACGATGTGCTGATGCTGAAGTTCGCATCCCCGCTATAGCTCACACTCACCGTGTGCGAAGCAACGCCGAGTGATGATGTCGAGAACGTCGCCAATCCACCGCTGACTGCCGCCGTGCTGGCCGTGCTCCCGTCAATCGTGAAGGTCACTGTGCCCGTAGGCGTGCCTACGCCCGGCGCCACGGCCGTCACTGTCGCAGTGAATGTCACCGATTGTCCGAAGACTATCGGGGTAAGCGACGAGGCGACAATCGTCGTTGTCCCCGATTTACTCACCACCTGCGTTGGCGAGAGCGATCCACTGCTGCCATTGAAGCTGCCATCACCCCCATATGCCGCCACGACCGTGTGCGACCCGGCGCCCAGCGACGATGTCGACACCGTCGCCACGCCGCCGCTGAGGGTGACTGTGCCAGCAGAACTGCCATCAAT
Source organism: uncultured bacterium (assembly GCA_903921365.1). GTDB lineage: Bacteria > Chloroflexota > Anaerolineae > J036 > Brachytrichaceae > CAIXPS01. The sequence continues at coordinate 16,598 of CAIXPS010000364.1, forward strand.
TGTGAAGCTCACAACGCCCGATGGCGAGCCCGCACCCGGCAGGGCAACTGCCACTGTAGCCGTGAAGGTCACTGACTGGCCAAAAACCGATGCGTTGAGCGATGAGGCAACGCTCGTGGTCGTCCCCGCCTTAGCCACAACCTGATTCGGCGCCAATGTGCCCAAACTACTATTGAAGTTGACATCGCCGCTGTATGTAACTGTGACGGTGTGCGTGCCGACCGGGAGTGACGATGTCGACACAGTAGCCACGCCACCGCTTAGCGTAGCCGTGCCGATCAAGACCCCGTCGCTAGTGAAGGTCACTACACTCGACGGCGTTCCGGCGCCTGGCGTGACCGCGGTCACCGTCGCAGTGAAGGTCACTGACTGACCATACACCGACGGGTTCGGTAACGAAGCGACACTGGTCGCGCTATTGGCCTTGCCCACAACCTGGGCCGGCGCTAACGTGCCTGTACTGGTATTGAAGTTCGCGCTGCCGCCATAAGTGACGGATATCGCGTGCGTGCCAACCGCCAACAGCGTGCTACTGAATGTCGCCACACCACCGCTCAATGTTGGCGTGCCGAGAACAACACCGTCTATGGAGAAGGTCGCAACGCCCGTCGGTGTTCCGGCGCCCGGCGGGACCGCGGCGACTGTGGCCGTGATCCTTACCGTCTGCCCAAACACCGAGGGGTTAGGAGAAGATGCGACGCTGGTGGTCGTATTAGCCGGGTTTACCAACTGATCCGGCGACAGCGCGCCGCTGTTGCCGTTGAAGTTCGTGTTGCCTCCATATACCACCTGCACAGGGTGCGCTCCGGGGGCGAGAAGCCCAGTCGACAGTGAGGCGACCCCATTGTTCAGGGCGCCAGTGCCGGCATTGATGCCGTCGATTGTGAATGTGACCGTGCCTGCCGGCGTGCCAACGCCTGGCGAGGCTGCGGCCACCGTCGCGGTGAAGGTCACCGACTGCCCGAACACAGATGAATTCGACGACGAGGCTACGTTGACCGTCGTATTGGCCTTTGTCACGACCTGGGTGGGCAGTGATGCGTTACTGCTTACAAAACTGGCGCTGCCGCTATAGGTGATGACAACCGTATGAGAGCCTACTGCTAGCGTCGAGGTCACAAACGTCCCGACGCCGCCGCTGAGCGTCGATGTGGCTGCCCTGGCGCCGTCGATGCTGTAAGTGACCACACCTGTCGGCGTTCCGCTACCCGGCGCGACCGGGGTCACCGTCGCGGTAAAGGTCACCGGTTGCCCGAAGACGGATGGATTAAACGACGAGGCGACGCTCGTCGTCGTGCCAGCCTTGCTGACCACCTGGCTTGGCGCCAGCAAAACTGTACTGGTGATGAAACCGGAATCGCCGCCATAGGTCGCTCTGACCGTATGCGTAGCGACAGCTAACGTAGATGTAACGTACCTCGCTACACTATTGATAAGTGTTGGCGCGGCTACGACGACGTTGTCTATGGTAAAGGTTACTGTCCCGGAAGGCGTTCCGATACTCGGAGCCGCTCGCGTAATGGTCGCCGTGAATGTCACAACCTGCCCGAATACCGAGGGATTGGATGAGGATGTCACGCCGGCGATGGTAGCCGCCTTGTTGACAGTCTGGGTGATTGTATTGAAAACCACATCAAAAGTCGTATCACCGCCATAAGTTGCGGTGATCGTGTGGGTTGCCACAGTGAGGGTAGAAGTGGTGTAACTTGCCGCCCCCGCGCTCAGTGTGCGCGTCACAGTCGCACCGTTGTCCATCGTAAAGGTCACAATGCCCGTCGGCGTGCCAGTGATGCCAGCCGGGCTGACAACGGCTGTAAAGGTAATCGGCTGCCCAAACACCGCCGGATTGGTCGATGTGGTGAGCGTTAATTTATCATTGCCCAGGTATACAGCCGCGACGATGCCGGGCGCGGTGCCGGCGCCGAAATAGGCAACGGAATTGGCCGGATCGATGACTGCTGAGCTGAGGAAATCCTCGCCCGCCTGTAGTGTGAGCGTTTGGGCGGTAGTGAAGGAGGAGAGATCGATTTTAGCAATGATGCCGGGCTGAGAGGATGCGCCGAAGTATGCAAAGCCGTGGATGGGATCGATGACGCCGGCATAGACCTGGAACCACGCTGGGTCAAAGGGTTGAAGCGTGGCGCCGCTTTCGGTCATAGTGGACAACTGAACCTTGATGATATTGATCGGCGATGTCGAAGAGGCAAAGTAGGCATAATCGTGCGCCGGATCGATTACCGCGGCGGTCAGGTTCATTTCGCCTACGTTCAACAACAGCCCGCTATCCCGTGTAAATGTGGACAGATTCACTTTAACCACGCTGTCAGGACCGGGAGTGATTGCGTCGGCATCCGCTGCGGCAAAGTATGCAAAACCATTTGCCGTATCGATGACAGCCGTGTTCAGGGATTCCTCGTGGTTGGCGAGGCTCAAGGGAAGTGTCATCACTTCAGTGGGCGTAAAGGCGCCGTTCAGGCCAACCTTGACCACAATACCCGGTATTGTTAAGGTGCCAAAATAGGCAAAGTTGTTGGCAGGATCGATGACCGCTGATGCGAGATAGTCCTCGCCCGGTTGCAGCGTCAACGCGCCGACGCGCGTGAACGTAGCCAGGTTGATCTTCACCACCTGGCCAGGCACGGTTAATGTGCCAAAATAGGCATAGTTGTGAAGTGTGTCGATGACTGCTGAATTGAGAACATCTTCACCTGTATTGAGTGTGATCACGCCGACGCGCGTGAAGGTCTTCAGGTTCACTTTGACCACTTTCCCGGATGCGGTGAATGTGCCGAAGTAGGCAAAACCGTTTGCCGTGTCGATCACAGCCGACGTCAGGCCATCTTCAGTTGGGCTGAGCGTCAGGCTGGCGCCCGCTTCTGCGAATTTAGGCGCGGCGGGTGACAACGGTGCATTCGAGGCAGCCGCTGCCAGCTGTTGCATGGCGCGGTAGCTTACGCTGGTGGAACGCAACGCAGCCGCCGGGCCAGCCTGATCCAGGTTGCTCGTGGCGTTGCCGATGAATTCCACGCTGTTTGGGCGGTTGGTCATGACATCCAGTAGCCCGGCGCCGGTCAGCGGCGAGCCATCGCCAGCCAGTTCCAGCTTACCATTCACGCCCAGGCGGACAACGCCGGATGATTGAATATCCATCGTGTTAGAGCGCATCACAGTCCGCGGCGTGATGAGCACGCCCCCACTGGCGCGCACCGCGCCGGAAATCCACAACGAAGCCGACCCGCTGTCGAGTGTGCCGTTCTGGATGACGAGGTCGCCCATGATGCGAACGGGCTGTTGCAACCGCAACGTGCCATAAAAGCCTGCGTCTAGTTCAAGCCCGCCAATCACGCCTATAACAGGCGCGTTGATGACCTGGTTTGGCGACGTTGAGGTAATGCGCACAATATCGCCCTGCCGGGGCAGACGCCCCGCATCCCAGTTCGCGGGATCAGCCCAGCGCGTGCCGTCGCCATTGCCCGTCCATGTGATCACGCCGGGTTGCGCCGGCTGACCAATGGATGCATAGGCCGGGGTTGCCGGTAATGTCAGCAATACGGCAAGTGCCACTGCCGCCAATAACGCCAGAGCCCCAATGATTTTCCGTGAACGCCGAGAACGAACAATCGCAAGCAAGAAGTCACTATTACGCATGGAATACTCTCTCCTCTACTATTCACCGTACTAAACGATGCAATGCTCACCTGTGAGCCGTCGCGTCATGGGGATACCATGACCATTGGCAGGAATATGCGGGTTAAAAAGTCTGCCACATCTACCGGCGTGTTGCTGTCGGTTCCGGCGCCGGATGCGCCGTTGCCCAACTGACCATAATAGTTATATCCCCAGCACATGACGCTGCCGCTCAACAGCAATGCGCACGTGTGCTGGTTCGACAGGGTTCCACCGGCAATGGACTTCACGCCGCTGGATAACCCGCTCACATTATTCGTCGGGTAATTCTCCTGCGTTACATTCGTGCCATCACCAAGCTGGCCCTTCTGGTTAGATCCCCAGCACTTGACGCCAGTGCTCGTCATGAGAGCACACGTGTGTGATCTGCCGCCAGTAATGGCGCTCACACCACTCGTTAGATTGATAACATCCACAGGCGTCAGGTGATTTGTCGGAGCGCTGTTGTCGCCAAGCTGACCTTCTGCGTTATCACCCCAGCACTTGACGCCATGGATGTCCGTGAGTGCACAGGAGTGATACCCTCCGGCGATAACTGCCGTGGCGCTGATCAATCCTGTATCAGTCATGGGCGAAGAGAGGTTCAGTTTCAAACCGTCGCCAAGTTGACCGTAGAGGTTGTAGCCCCAGCATTGCACACTTCCGCCCAATTTCAACGCGCAGGTATGGCCGCCGCCAGCTGCGATGGCTGTCACACTAAGCAAATTACTCACGGCTACAGGCGTATTATTTATGCCCGATGACAAGTTGCCGTTGCCAAGTCGCCCGTATTGGCTCTGTCCCCAGCAATAAACGCTGCCGCCCGCGAGTGCGCAGGTATGCGCGTCGCCGGCTGTTATTGCAGTGACGCCTGTCAGACCAATGACGCTGACCGGTGTAGCGATCCCGGCGCCCGATGCGCCGTTGCCAAGCTGGCCGAAATTATTGAACCCCCAGCACTTGACAGTGCCATCTTCCAGCAACGCACACGTGTGATAGCCGCCCGCGGCAATTGCCGTGACGCTGATCAATCCAGTGACCTGAACTGGTGTGCTGCTCAGCGTGCCGGCTCCAGATTGACCGTCGCCAAGCTGGCCGTGGAGATCGTCACCCCAACACTTCACCGTAGTCTCCGTTGTCAGTGCGCAACTGTAGAACTGACCCACGGCAATCGCGGTGGCTTTGAGCTGCATCGACGGCCCGGCCAGCGCCAAAGGCGCCACCGAAACGGCATGCTCAACGCCGGTCGATGCGGCGACATTCAGTGCGGGCGCGCCTGCCACGGCGCATGCCATCCCCAAAGCCACGAATATGCGGACATACCTGCCTGCGAACCACTTGCACATTACGATACATTCTCCCGGCGCCTTAATACACGATCAGGTCTACTCTCAAGTTAACAATAAACCGTTGGAAGATGAAGCCGCTAATAGAATGTCGCCATTCTAAACCCTTGTGTGAGCAAAGAATGGCGACACTTTTACAAGGCCCTCATTGCGAATGGTTTCAGGCATCCCCTTTAAGGGGATGCCTGAAGTCTATCGGCCTTACGGTATCGACACGGGCAGAGACGATGCAGTAGGCGGAGAATCGAATGACTGGTTGGGGTAACCAACCGACGGGGCCTGATACACATCTGTATCACCGACCAGGTTGTTGGCAATCACCCGGTACCGATAGGTCGTTGCCGAGGCAACGGTCGTGTCGGTATACACTACCGCGTTCTGCAAAGCCGTCCCAATGGCCGACCATGTTGTCCCGCCGTCCGATGACCTCTGGATTGTAAAGCCAGTCTCGTTCTTGGAATTATCCGCCCAGCGCACTGCAACTCTCTGGGTGGGGATTGCGGTGCGTGTCACCGTCGGCGTGCCAGGCGTCCGTGGCGGCACACCCAATATCATGGAACGCATCATATCGTTCTCTTCATGGCCCAGGATGTGGCAGTGCCAGACGTACTCATAACCAAAGTTGATATACGAGTTAACGACTGCCGCCGGTTGTCCGGTTGGATCGACGCCGGTGGTGTTCATCAAGTTGGCTCCGACCGGTTGTGTTACATCCAGCAGGCGCACGTTGTTGGGCAGATCCCACGGCAACGTCTGCGTCATGGGACGCAGGGCAACAATGATGTCTTCCAGCGGGTTCATGCGCACCGTGTCCTTCCAGCCTATTTCGTTGGTATCTGGCGGTTTGATCGCGCCGTCCCAGCCTACCCGGTTGATTACCTGGACATTGAACAAGTGGAAGTGGATGAAGTGAGTGTCGACGCCGTTATGCGTGATCTTCCAAACCTGCACGTCGCCAGCCTTCAGGATTTCGGTCGGTGGGTCAGTGTTGCCATACGGTATCGTCGTCTGTGTCTGGAAGTTGGTCCTCGGAATCTCCACGCCCAGCGTGGCGTTCATCCGGCCATAATCCAGCGTGAACAACTCCTGAATGGCCTTGGGCTGTAGCGGTGTCTTTGGCACTGATGCAATCGCGGTTGCGCCTGCACCCGTGACATCGCCTGCTCCGCGTGTGATCGTCACCGTCGGAACAGAGGTATACCCTGCGCCGCCGGTCACCAGGGTCACGTTTGCCACAGAAGTGGGTTTCAGTATGGCGATCGCTGTTGCCTGGCAGAAGTCACAGGTAAGAAGCTGCCCCGGCGGGAAGCCGATGACGACCGTTGGCGCAGAGGTATAACCAGAGCCTCCAGCCACGAAGTTAATGCTTCCAACGCCTGTAGCCGTCAACGTCGCAACCGCAGTGGCGCGGATACAGGTTGTCGTGTTCAACACACAACTCACCGGCGCTGCAATTACTACGGAGGGGGCAGAGGTATAACCTGCGCCCTGGTTGAGGAAGGTGAGGCCAATCACTTTGCCTCTGCTCACCACGGCTCTCGCAGTAGCCCGAGTGCCGCCGGCCGGAGGCGCGCTGATGGTGACAGTCGGGATCTGGATGTACCCAGCGCCCTGAGTCAAGACTTGCAAAGTAGCGACCGAAGTGCCTGCAAGCGTTGTCGTCGCAGCGGCGCCCGTTCCACCGCCGCCATTTATGGTGACCAGTGGCGCGGTGATATAGCCGGAACCGCTAAGGGTCAGCGAGAAGACGCCGACACTGGTGGGCACAAGCGCAGCAACCGCTGTTGCGCCCGATCCGCCACCACCGTTGATGGCAACCGTCGGAATCGCAGTGTACCCGCTGCCGCCATTGGTCAGAGTCACGGAATCAATCGATCCGCCTGTGCCGAAGTAACCGCTGATCGATGTGTCTTGAATCCTGACATAATTGGATGGGCCGTTGCCATTCGCAGCCGGATAACCAGGTTCCGCCACAAGGATCTTGTCCTGAGTCTGAGCGAAGATATTCGGCATGGCCGTTGCCACCGACTTCAAGCTGAAGGGGGTGACATTCGGGTTCGTTGCGGTTGCGGCCACCTTAATCTGCATGATAGTGCGTGTATTGGGCCCGTAACCCGGCAGGGTTGTCGGCGCACCGCCCATCATGGATTGATCGGGGGAACCGGTGTAGTAATCGTTGCGAGGATCGAAAGCCGGAACTGGCGCAGGCGAATCGTTATACAGGATGAGCGTCTTGCCAGCGTACTTTGAGAAGTCAACAACGATATCCGCGCGTTCAGCGGGGCCAAGCAACAGCCCGTGCGTCCAGATATTGAGCACCGTGATGCTTCTGCGGTTGTATTCATAACTCGTCGGCGTGGAGGGAATCACTACTGCAGATGGCAATAGACCCCCCTCGGTGCCAATCTGGATGATCGGCGGGCCGGCCGTTGTCGGGTCGGGCACACCGCCGTCACGGCCATCGGTGGGCCAGGAGGACGGCCAGCAGTTAGCCTGAAGGCCTGTGCCATTGATTGGGTTGCCGTTGGCATCCACGGTGGCCAGAGCGAGTTGTGCGCCGCTGGTTGTAGGATTGATGCTGCATGGCTGCAGGGTCGACGAGGACGACGGCGGAACCGCTCTCACCATCTTAACTTCACTGTTGATCGCAGAGATTGCCTTTGCGCCGGCGCCTGTGGTATCCGTCGGTGCACGTGTGAAAGAGATGATTGGGTTGGCTGTCCAACCTGTCCCAGGATTTGTAACGCTCACGTCCAGGATGACGCCCGCGGGGATAATGACTGCGGTAGCCGTTGCGGTCACGCAGCCGGTCACGCAGCCAGCCGGCGGATCGATCGTGACGGTGGCAGTTGTATACCCCGTGCCAATATTGGTCATATTGACCGCCACCACTTCGCCGCTGATCGGGTCGATGATCGCCACAGCCGTGGCGCTGATGCCGTTGCCGCTGATGGTGACGTTAGGAGCGGATGTATAGTAGCCCGCGCCCACGTTGGTGATGAGGATGGAATGCACCGCGCCAGTTGATAGATCAGCCGTGGCCGTTGCGCCGCTGCCCGTGATATCTCCTGGTGCGCGGGTGATTACGACGGTTGGCGCCACTACATAGCCGCTGCCGCCGTTCGTCAATGCGATCTGCAGGGGATCGGCCACATACAGACCGTAATTCATAGTGCGGTCATTGGCGGCATTCAGGACATGGAACCGATAGGCTGCCGGGTCAACCGACAGCGACGGGTAGGCTGTGCCGTTGACGAGAGGGGTGTCCATAAAGCCTTCAGGCACACCTGATGGGTTGGGGAGTCCCGGGCACACCAGGGGTGGGAAGGCGGGTGGGTTCGCCAGTGTATAAGCACTGCTCGTGCACTGATAAGGTTGGCTGACCAGCGTGGTCGGGTCTTGAGGCGGCCAGAACCATGGCCCGTAGTCCCAGCGGCCAAAGGCGTTGGCGCCAGTGATGTCGGCTGGATTCTGGTTCGGCGTGTACACATGCGGGAACCACAGGTTGCCTTTGCCGCCAAATTGCGCGGTGTCCCAGGTTGGATCTGTGGCAGCCAGCTGGCCGCCCGCAGCGCCATTGTCAGGCACAAAGGTCTTATCCTGGATGACCAGGGGCATTACATGCGCGAGGTCGGGCGTGGCGCCGATCGTCCCAGGGACGGTGGCGGCGGCCAGCAGGTTTTCCTCGGTCGGGGCGCTTATCAGGAAACCAGCTGCTTCACCGACATAGACGTTCAAGCGGGTAATGCCATAGGCATGATCGTGATAGAACATCAACCGGCCACCCTGCTGGTTAGTCCAGTAGAACGTTAGAGCGCCGGCGCCAGGATTATTTGTTGCGCCTGCGACTGCACAGGTTGTCTTCTGCGAACAACTGGTGATGGGGACTCCCGCCGCAGTAAACCACATGTCGGGGACATAGGACACACTGTCGCCTTTCCTGTAGATTGTGGTCGTCTCGCTGATGGGAACGGTCCACTGGTGCTGCGTTCCATCACTGATCCACGGCGTGTTGCCGCCATGAAGATGGAGCGTCGCCCGGTTCTCCGTGTACGGGTTGACTCCGTCGGGGCCATTGCCGGCGCCCATATAAGTATTGTCGGTCGGGATGAACAGGTCGCCGCCCGCGCCAGCGGGCAGGAAGTTGGTGAATTTCACACGCACCGGCCGGTCTCTTGCAGCGAGGATAGTGGGTCCCAGGTAACTGGGTTTATCCACGGCATAGACGGGCGCTCCGTTGAACACGATCGGCGTCCCATCTGTGTTGTACAGCCGAATATGCTTGCTGGATGCGAGGTTCCGGGAAGTCTCAATCTGGACGTAGCCACGCAGAAGCGTACCACCGGTCTGGACGTGAGTCGTGGGATTCGTGACAACCGGCGGCAGGTCCGCATGCAGTTGCTCGCGATACTGCACCAGGCCAATTTCGTAATAGTCGGCGGCCGGCACAGGCGGAGTTGCAGTCAGGATGCCCGCATAACTGATGGCATCCGGCGCAGCCACAGGCAGGTACTGACCGATATCATTGCCTGTTACGGTGTTCGTCGTTGGCAAGCTCAGACCGGGCAGCGTATCGACAAACTTGCGCATACCGCCAGTGACGTTACCTGTGGCATCGATGACTGGCAGCGGGCTGTTGGCCCAGTTGGCCACGCCAAAGTAATCCGGCGCACTGAGGGCATTCCCCTGTGGAGCGGATGGCAGTTTCGAGGCCGGCTGCATGCTGGACAACCCTTTCGAAGAGGTATTCAGCGGGCTATGTTGTGCAGTCGCCGGGTCTATGCCTGCAAATTTCTGGCTCACGCCCATTTGCCGGGCAGCTTGCCGAAGTGCGGCTGCTTTGCGTTCGGCAGCGGTCATCACACGCATCTGTCCAGTGCCACTCTGTGTTGCAGGACCTGACATCGTCTTCATTCCGGATTGGACACTCGCTTGCCCCAATCCTCTTTGTAAAGTCGTCCATGCCGCATCAAATTGCGCGGGACTTGGCGCTTGGGCGCTCACCTGCACGGCGCCGCCAATCAGCGACGCAATCACAGAAAGCGAAAGTGATGCATTAACAATCAAACGGCGAAACATATACTGTCTCCTATTACTAATTGATCACACACTACGGCCACATTTCCAGGATTGACCTGAATATAGCGGTACCCACCTGTCGCGACCCTTGTTGTCGCTGGAACACACACAATACACATACAATGCTGAAGCCCTCCTTGAATACAACACTATGTCTCAAATCTCTCTCTCTGGTACTACACACGTCTATTAATGAACCAGTCCCCTCTCCAAAGGCGGGTTCATATGAATAGGCAAATAATACGTGAGACTTTAGCCGATTATAAGAGGTTTCTCATTTTTAGGAAGTTACATTTGTCATCAAATAGTGAATTACAGATACCTTATGCATCAGACCTTAGTCCCCCCTCAGTCATCAGCACCAATGCCGATTACTGCACGCCGGAGTCCATGAGCATGACATTTGAGCCGGCGACTGCTGCACTGATGAATACCGTCAGTGTGCGCATGCCCCGGCTGTAAATGGCCATGTACTGCGGAATCACCAGGCTGGCGGTTCCATCCTGGTACGACGGCGTGCTGCAATAAGCCGACCTGATGAATGATGGATCTGAATTGGTTAAATTCTCCGTCCAGCCCTGCGCCGTGAGGGCCTTTTTGTAGTATTCGCTTGAACTGGTGAGAGTCTCGCTGGCCTTGAAGGTTGTTATTCCATTATCGGTGTGCATCTCAGTGGCATTGGCGGCCAGGGGGATGTCCTCTGCCAGTTTAGAGGCATTCGTGCTACTTGGGGTATTCGCCACAACCGTGGCAACAGCCTGCGCCGCCGCCGGGCACTCCTGCGGGAGTTGTATTACATCGAACTTACCAGCGTCCGCGATCGAATAGTCCCATTTAATGTTCCCCGTGCTGCCCGCGCCGAGCAATGCGGTTTTCCCGTTGGCTTCGCCCACGTATTTCAGCACATAACCACCGTCGCGCGCGACCCAGATATCACCTTTGACCATGGTATATGGACTTGAATTGCTCACGTTGCTGTTGGCGTTGTATTGATCCGCGAGCGTGCCGGCGACGACGTCGCCACTTTTTACCAGACTGGCATTATCCAGCAGACCCAGAACTTCAGTGGGGTTAAACAGCGCTGCAGGATTGAGAGTCAAACTGACGCGCGGGGGGACTCGCGCACAACGGCGGCTGACTTGTGCGTTTGGGCTATACACATACGTGTTATTACCAACCACGTAGAATTCAACGGAGCCACTGGTGGTGGATGTCACGGTGCTGTATGTGCTCAGTTTGATGTGTTGATCCATACTGCCGCGGACAGTCTCCTGTGCCATGACGATGCTCATTTTCCGAATCTGGCCCTGTTCATCCTTGCCTTCCAGTGAATAAGTCACAAATGTGCGATAACTCTTCAGTTTCTCCAGCCCCTTGTCCAACCTGAAATTACTGTTGAGTTCTTTCAAGACTGCCGGCGATGGCGTCAGCGCCTGCCCAAGCATCTGATTGCTGGCAACCGCCGCAGTTGGTGTGGAGGTATCTAATCGAGTGCTGAAGACGCTCCCCCCGCACGAAGTCGCCAGGACGGCCATAACCATGGTAAACGACATCAGTAATAACCTTCTTGACATTCCCATCTCCTTACCGCGCCAGCAATCATTTTGCGCTATATATCGCTGGCTATGACTGACATGGCTTCTCTGTGTGCCTGGATTATAAAGTCAATATAATCGCCTGCAATGACAAACTCACTAACCCCCACACCCCGACTGCGCGATGTCCCGGTTCAGGATCGGCTGGCCGTGCTGGCGCAGATGGCGAATCTCAGCGCTGGCGATGTCGCCGCGTTGCGCGCCGGTCTCAGTCTCGAACAAGCCGATCACATGGTCGAAAACGTCGTCACGACCTATGCGTTGCCGCTGGGCATCTGCACAAACCTGGTCGTCAATGGCCGCGAGGTGCTGGCGCCGATGGTGATTGAGGAGCCATCGGTGGTCGCCGGGTGTAGCTTCGCGGCCAAGCTGGCGCGCGCGGGCGGCGGGTTCACCGCCACAGCCGATGCCCCGATCATGATCGGGCAGATGCAGGTGCTCGACGTTCCGGATATCGACAAGGCGCGCCAGGCCATCGCACAGGCCGCGCCCGAGTTGATCGAATGGCTGAACGTCCACAATCCCGTCACGCGCGACCCGTACACGCGCACCGTGGGGATCGAGACCCGCGCGATCAGCGGGATGGGCGAAGGGGCGGTCCTCTATATGTTGATCGTGCACGTGCTCTATGACGCCGGCGACGCGATGGGCGCCAACATGGTCAACACGGTGTGCGAGGCGCTCACGCCGCGCATCGAGGCGCTCAGCGGCGGGCGCGTCAACCTGCGCATTCTGTCGAACCTGGCCGACCATCGGCTCGCGCGGGCGAAGTGCCGCATTCTGGCCGCAGACCTGGTGGACGAGAAGGCGAACAGGAGCGGTCTGCCCGTAGTCAACCGCATCGTCGAGGCATCCCTGTTTGCCGAGATCGACCCGTATCGCGCCGCCACGCACAACAAGGGCATCATGAACGGCATCGACGCCGTGGCAATCGCGACCGGCAACGACTGGCGCGCGATCGAAGCCGGCGCACACGCCTACGCGGCGCGCAGCGGGCGTTACACCTCGCTGACGCGCTGGCGCGCGAATGAGGATGGCGACCTGACCGGCGAGATTGAACTGCCGCTGGCGGCGGGCATGGTCGGCGGCGCCACGCGCGCGCACCCCTCGGCGCGGGCGGCGCTGAAAATACTGGGCGTCAAGACCGCGCGCGAGTTAGCCGAAGTGATGGCCTCCGTCGGGCTGGCGCAGAACTTCGCCGCCATACGAGCGCTCGCCAGCGAGGGCATCCAGCGCGGGCACATGTCGCTGCACGCCCGCCAGGTCGCAATGGCGGCCGGCGCGACCGGCGAACAAATCGAACACATCGCCCGGCAACTGGTGCAGGAGGGCAACATCCGGATCGACCGGGCGAAGGAAATCCTGGCGGGCTAGCCGCGCCCAGCGATGACGAAACAGGGCTACTCAATCACCACCATCTGATGCCCCTCGACGATGGGCACAGTGAGAACTATCCGCCCATCCCGATGCTCGAACGGCAGTTCGACGCGCGAGGGCGCGAGCGTGACGCGGCGTGGTGCGGCTTCTGCGCGCACCGATAGCGCGACGTCGTGCAGCGGCACGATGTCTTCCACCAGGTCGAGAACGTCGGTGCGGCGCTCGGCCACAAACTGCAACAGGTGCACAATCGTCTGCCGTCCTTTTCGCATTACGGTGACCTCCATCGTGCTTGGGCCGCGCACATCAACAAGCTGCTGCGGCATCAGAAGATCGAGGCAGTTCTGCACCAGTTGGCGATACGGCAGGTTGGCGTGTGTGCCATAGGCCTTGAAGATCGGATAGGCGATAGTGATCACCTGCCCGTTGCGTATCGCGGCGGCATATTTACTCGCCTGTTTCATTGGCGGCGTCTGCGCGTGCGAGCTGAAATGCTGGTAGTTGCGGTCAAAATAGGGTTCGACCACCTTCGCCAGTGTGGTTGCGCCTGCGGCGGGAATCATGCGCCACCCGCGCTCGTACATGACGTGATCGGTGCGCGGCACACCTGCCCCCACGGCGTCGCCAACGCGGATGTAGGTCGTTTGGTAGGGGCTCTCGCCCTGCACCTCAACGCCCATCTCGGGCAACACGGGCTGACCGGCGGCATCAAGGCCGCTCGCGCCAGAGAGAAGTAAACTACCGCCCGCCGCGACGAAATCGCGCAGTTTGGCCGCAAGCGCTTCATCCACGGCCACCGCATCCGGGAGGATCAACAGCTCATACGGGCTGAAGTTTGACGTGGCGGTGACGACGTCGAACTGATGTTTGAGTTGCGTCAGCATGCGCGTCGCGCCGTCGTTTGTCCCGCCCGGAGTCTCGCGATACTCGCCGCCGCCGGCCATGAACAGGCCAATCTGCGTGACGGGTTTCGCTCCTTGCGTCCATGGCTCGCATGCCTCGGCGTACTCGTAGACGCTGCCGATCAGGTCGTAGACGATGGGGTCCAACTCACCGCGCGGGTGCATCTGGTCGCCGATGGAGCACTGCGCCCCATGCGCCAGCATCTGGCACACTTCGTACTTCAGCGCCGCATAGGGTTTCAGCCCGCCGAAGTCGGCCCAGCTCTTGTGGAAGCGCGCGGTCATGCCCATGTAAGGCTTGCCAAAGGTGCGCGCGTAGCGCACGTTTTTCGGGAAGTACATGTAGCCCCACCCGCCGGTGGGCAGCGCCTCAATCTCGACGTGCGTCATGTGACGGATGTCACGCGGCAGTCCCGACAGCGGGCGCGAGTTGTAGTAAACAGTCGCCTGCGGCGCGCTAGCCAGCACCATCTTCTGGAAGCGCTTCATATAAGCGAGCGTGACATCGCGCGCGAACTGCCCGCGCGCACCAGGGTCGGCAGGGTTGCAGCCGCGTTTGTGCATGGCCGCCAGCCCATACTTGCTGAAGCTCTCGATGTCCATGCAGATATCGAAGAACACGCCATCGACCGGCTTGAAGCGCGCCAGGATTTCCTCGACCTGCCCGGCCAGATAGTCCTGGTAGGGGCTGGTCATGTCCATCACGCGCCAACCGGCCTGCAACGGCTGCGCGCCCACGTTGCTGCCATCCTCGTTGCGGGCGATCCACTCGGGGTGGGTGTTGGCCGCGTACTCGTCCAGCAGGATGGAGATGTAGATGGGCGCCCGAATGCCGGCGGCGTGCAACGCATCGACCTGCGATGCGGTCAGGTCAAGCCCCTGCTTCAGCCCGGGGTGACGCGCCGGATGGTCGGTCTGGTAATACAAGTGGCCATGATGGCACTTGGCAAACACCGTCACCGAATTGACATGCGCCCGCTGCATCTGGGCGGCAAACTCTGCCGCGTCGAAGTCCGCGCCGACGTCGGGGATAAACGGGCTGGTGTGAAAATCCAGGTGAACCTGGCGCTGTCGCAACGTTATCGCCATCTCTCAACTCCTATGGTTTTAGTTCATCATCTTCGCGTTGGCATACTGGCGCTCGATCTTCAAGGCCTCCATGTGCGGTTCGATGTTGAGCTGCACTTCGTTCAAGTGCCTGTACAGCCCGCCTTCCATCGCCATCAATTTCTGATGCGTGCCCTCTTCAATAATACGCTTGCCTTCGAGCACGACGATCTTGTCCGCGTTGCGGATGGTCGATAGCCGGTGCGCGATGATGATCGTCGTCCGCCCGACCATCAGTCGCTCCAACGCCTGCTGGATGAGCAGCTCGGTCTCGGTGTCGACGGACGAGGTAGCCTCGTCGAGGATCAGCACAGGCGCATCCTTGAGCACGGCGCGCGCGATGGACAGGCGCTGCTTCTGCCCGCCGGAGAGCTTCACGCCGCGTTCGCCGATCAGCGTGTCAAACCCATCCGGCAGCTTGACGATAAATTCATACGCGTTGGCGACCTTCGCCGCCTCCATAACCTCTTCCTCAGTGGCTTCCTTGCGCCCGAAGAGGATGTTCTCGCGCACGGTGCCGTGGAACAGGAAGACATCCTGCAACACGATGCTGATCTGTTCGCGCAGGCTGCGCAGCGACAGCTGGCGGATGTCGTGGTCGTCAATCGTGATCGACCCGGTAGTCACATCGTAGAAACGCGGCAGCAGGCTCACCATTGTGGTCTTGCCGACCCCCGTAGGGCCGACGAGCGCCACGACCGAGTTGGCCGGGATATCCAGGTTGATGTTCTCCAGCACCACGTCGCCACGGTCGTACCGGAAGGTCACATCGTTAAATGCCACCGCGCCGCGCGCCCGTTGTTTCAACACGACGGCGTCGTTCGCATCGCGCACCTCACACGGCTCGGCGAGAAGTTCGCCCACGCGGTCGCCGCCAGCCAGCGCCTGTTGCACCGACTCCCACGAGCCGCTCAATGCGCGCACCGGCTGGTAGAACATGTCGAGGTACAGGAAAAAGGCGACCAGGTCCTCGATCGGCAGCGTGCCAGCGAGCGCCAGCCGCCCGCCAAAGTAGATCACCACAATGGTGCCAAGCGACGACGTAAACTCGACGAACGGGTCGAAGGTCGCCATCAACCGCAACGCCTTGAGCAGCGAATCGCGATACTTGTCGATATGCCCGCCGATGCGCGAAGCCTCCACGTCCTCGCGCGTAAACGCCTTGATCTCGCGGATGCCCGACAGGTTGTCGTTCAACGTGGCGTTCAGGCTGGCCAGTTCCACCTGCCGCGCGCGCATGGCAGGGCGCACGTATTTGGCGTACAGGCGCATTGAGGCGATCACCAGCGGGATGGGCAACAAGCTCATCAGCATCAACTGCCAGTTCATCGTCACCAGCACGGCGGCCACGCCGACGAACATCAGCGCGTTGACGAGCACGTCGGGGATCGCGTGCGCGATCAACGCCTCAAACATATCCGAGTCGTTGATCGTGCGCGACATGAGCTGGCCGGTCTGCTTGTCGGAATAAAATCGCAAGGACAGCTTCTGCAGATGCTCATAGATGTGACGGCGCGTATCAGCGACGACGCCCCAACCAGCCACGTGCGCCGCATAACTGCGCACGAAGCGCAACCCTGCGCGCGCCAGATATATGACCAGCGCGAGGAACGCGAGCTGTGTAACCAGATCGAAGGATATGTTCTTGTCGACGGCGGCGGCCTGACCGGTGACGGCGCCAATCATCGTCTTGATGATCCACGGCGTGACCAGTTGCACCCCGACGAGCACGACCATGCTGATGATCGTCCAAACCATTTCCTTTTTGTAATTGCTCAGATAGGACACGACTAACTTGACGGTTTTCATGTGGCTGCTTTCTTCTTTAACTCCTCTCTAAAGTATAAAACCAAGTGCAAATAACACACCCTCTCCTCTCCTCCTCTCTCCATCTCCTCTTCTCCCCCGCTCCCCTTCTTCCCCTCATCTTCCCAAAGCCGCTATCATAGCTATCAAGGAGTATTTGATGACTTACGAATTCGCAGCCAATCGTTACGACAAAATGCCCTATCGCCGTTGCGGGCGCAGCGGCTTGAAGTTATCCGCAATCTCGCTGGGCGGATGGGAGACTTACGGCGGGTATCGCGGCGCCGATGTAGCCAAAGCGTGCCTGTTTCGCGCGTTCGACCTGGGCATCACCCACTTCGACTTCGCCAACAACTACGGCACGCCGCCTGGCAACAGCGAGACCGTGTGCGGCCAGGTGATCAAGGAGATGCCGCGCGACGAGTTGATCATCTCCAGCAAGGCCGGGTACACCATGTGGCCGGGGCCTTATGGCGACTGGGGATCGAAAAAGTACATCGTCGCAAGCTGCGACCAGTCGCTCAAGCGCATGGGATTGGAGTACTTCGACATTTTCTATCACCATCGCATGGACATGGAAACGCCGCTGGAGGAAACGCTGGGCGCGCTCGATCTGCTGGTGAAGCAGGGCAAGGCGTTGTATGTGGGCGTGAGCAACTACAGCGGCGCGCATTTTGCGGAAGCCACGCGCATCGTCGCCCGCGATCATCTGGCGCCGATCACCATTCACCAACCGTACTACAACATGCTGGGGCGCCGGATCGAATGGGATTTGCTGTCGCAGACCGAACGCGCCGGGACGGGCGTCATCCCGTTCAGCCCGCTGGCAAACGGGCTGCTCAGCGACAAGTACCTCGGCGGCGATATCCCGGCAGAGAGCCGCGCCGCGTTGAAGTGGGGCAAAGAATGGGTAACGCGCAACCTGAACGACGAGCGCCGCGCTGCATTGAACGGGTTGAACGACATCGCCAAAGTGCGCGGCCAGACGCTGGCGCAGATGGCGCTGGCGTGGGTGTTGCGATTGCCGGGCGTCACCAGTGCGCTGATCGGCGCGTCGACTGTCCAACAGATCGAAGAGAACGTCGCCGCACTCGACAACCTGAGTTTCAGCGAGGACGAGCTTCAACGCATCGACGCCTTGACGCAGGCATCGCCGCTGCGCAAGTAAGCGTGTGCGCCATGTTGCAACGTGTTTTTCATTGGCGCAACAGCGGAAGAAGTCAGACTTTTCCGAAAAGTCTGACTTCTTCCGCGCTCACCTTTGCACTCGCCTTGTTATTAGCCGCATGTGCGACTACCGCAAATACGCCGACACCCACGCAAGCGCCAACATCCGCGAGTTCTACATCGTCCACCGGCGCGTTCGATCCCGCTATGGTCAGCGCTATCACACTGGCGGATATCGCCATACTGCCCAATGTCAGCGCGCGGATGAAGGCGGTGTATCAGGCCGGGCTGGCGCAGGGCAACAACCCGAACGTCTTTGCCAAACTCGGCGACTGCATGACCGAGAATCCGTACTTCCTCGGCCCGATCAGCGATGGCAAGTACGACCTGGGCGCATACGTGGGACTGAAGCCGGTCATCGACCAGTTTGCCGGGCATCCCACACGCGGCAATGGCTGGCAGAAGGACTCGTTCGCGACAATTGGGCTGGCATCGGCGGGCGGGTTCAACATCGCCGCGCCGCTGGACTCCACGTGGTCCGACCCGAAGTGGTGCCAATCGGGCGAATCGCCGCTGGCTTGCGAGTATCGCGTCAGCAGACCGAGCCTGGCAATCATCATGTTCGGGACGAACGACGTGAACTATACCGACGCCGCGACCTATGACTTCTACCTGCGCGCGATCATCAGTGAGACGCTCAGTCGCAACATTGTCCCGATCCTGAACACCTTCCCGACGCGCCCGGAGGACCCGAAGAAGTCGCTACTGCTCAACCAGATTGCAGTGCGCGCGGCGCGCGACTTCGACATCCCGCTCGTAAACCTGAATCGCGCGCTTGAGGCATTACCGGACAAGGGCGTGAACCCCGACGACACAACCCACCTGTCGATCCCGCTCGATAAACGGGTGGACATCTTTACACCTGATCACCTGACGTCCGGCTTCACGATGCGCAACCTGGTGACGCTGCAGGCGTTGCAGAAGGTGTTGGAGGCAGTCAGATGAGATTGGGGATACGAGATTTGAGATTTCCCTGCGAAGGTTGGACTTGCAGAATTCAAACCCGGCATATGCCCCTTCGTAGGGATGCCGTCGGAGCTCAGTCGCGGTGACGGGTGCGGTCATCTCCAATCTCCGATCCCTAATCTCTCTTACTTGTACCCGCACATGCGCCAGTCGCCGCGATCCTGCACGACCTTGAATTGTTTGTCCGACACGCTCCAGTCGCGCGATTCACCGTTGTAGGTGGTGACGATCTTGCCGGTGCACGCGACGAGTGTGGCGCTACCGTCCGTCCCGGCATCTTTACATGCGACGTTATCGAGCGTCGCCTTCATCGACTTGAACGACGCCGCCTCAATACGCGCCTGCGCCTCCCACGACGCGCACGACAGGCCGATCATCGTGTCCACATTGCTCTGCACGCGCGCCTGCAAATACGACTGAACGGTCTGTGCCGCACTGCCGCTACCGCCGGACTGACAGGCGGCGACGAGTGTCGCCAGCCCGAATAGAGCGATAAAGAGTATCCGCAATTGTTGTTTCATGGTTTTCTCCCGGCGGCTATTCTAACGTGGGTCTTTCAGAGAGATTGGAGGTTAGAGATTGGGGGCAGGTTTTACGTGGATGCTGATCGCTGATAATAGAGGCACATGCAAGTGGGTCGAAACATAAGAAGCGGGTTAATTGCGGGATGCCTGTGCGCGGTGATTTTAGCGGGGTGTGGTGCAGCCGCGCCTCCTGTTCCATTCACACCCGAGGTCGTCATCCTGTTGACGCCGGAAACGACGGCTATTCCCGCAGCGCGACCCGCAGGAACACCTGCGACGCCCAGCCCGGTTACGGTGACGCCGATTCCAACCTCCGCACCGCAGTCCTATACCATCGTGGACGGCGACACCCTGTGGGACATCGCCGTGCGCTACGGGCTGACGATCGACGAGATGACCGCTGCCAACCCCGGAATCAACCCGGATCGCCTCAAGCTTGGGCAGGTGATCAACATTCCGTCGCCAGGAACGGTCACCGCCGCGCGCATCCTGCAGGTGAGGGCAGATGTCGCCGCCGAAGGCGCCCCGGCGATAGTCGCGGCAGACGCCGACGGGTTGCGCCTGCGCGAAGGGCCTAGCGAGAGTAGCGCAGTGCTCGCGCGCTTGGATGCGCTCACCGCGCTGACGGTCGTCAAGCACAGCGATGACGGCAAGTGGCTCTTCGTAGCCGTGGCGGACGGCAATCGGGGCTATGTGATGGCGCAATATGTCGATATGGTCACAACCACAACCACGACGGGGGCTGGCAGCGTGGCTGTGCAGACGGGGGGCGGTGTGGCGATCTCGACCGAGTCGCTGAAAGGCAATGTGGCCTACCTGTCGGGCTTTAACACGCGCGCGCGCGACATCTTCGCAGCCGGCCAGAAACTGGGCAACCGCGCCAATGTGTTGGCGGTAGTGGGCGACAGCAACAGCGCCAGCCCGTTGTACCTCGAACCGTTCGACACGGGCAACTACACTTTGGGCGCGTTCAGCTACCTGGCAGACACGATCAAGTTCTTCAAGGGTTCATTCCGATTTACAACTGTGGCAGCCGTAGTTGGAATCGATACCATTCGCATGATGGACCCCTCAAAGGCCGATCCGATGCGCTGCCTGCCGGGCGAAACGCTGCTGGCCTGCGAGTACCGCCGCAAGCGGCCATCCGTCGCACTGATCCTGCTGGGCACCAACGACACGGGCAACTGGCAAAACTTTGAAGCGAACTACCGTCGCATCGTCGAGTACACCATCTCTAAAGGGATCGTGCCGATCCTGACGACAAAGGGCGACGACCTGGAAAGCACCCGGTACAACGGGCCGAGCGGCGCGATCAACGCGGTGATCATCAAGCTCAGCCGCGAATACGGCGTGCCGTTGCTCGACTTGCACTCCGTGGTGACCCAGTTGCCATCAGGCGGGTTTGGCACTGATGGGTTCCACTACAACGTCCCGCCAGACGCGCAGACGGCTAACTTCACCGGAACGCACCTGAATTACGGCTACACGATCCGCAACCTGACGTCGCTGCAGGCGCTCGACGCAGTGAGGCGGCTGGTCATCGGGAACTGATTCGCTTTACAATTCTCACACTATGTTGCGTCGGAACAGGGTATTGATCATGATCGGAGCGGAAGCGGGGGGCATCCTCGTGCTGGTATTGCTCTATCTATTCTTCCGCATCCCGACCTCGCCGCTCAGCGTCATTCAAACGCCGGAAGCGCTGCCAACGCCCACCGGGTTCCCCAGCGCCACACCCGCATCGACGACCATCAGCGCCATCCAGTCCACCGCCGTGCCAACGGCAACGCTTGCCGCCGCGCCCACCATCGCCGCCATGCAGCAGTACACGGTGCAGGATGGCGACACCTTATGGGGCATCGCGGTGGATTTCCATCTCAACCTCGACGAACTGGTCGCAGCCAACCCGAAGATCAATCCCGACCAGTTGTTTCCGGGCGACATCGTCAATGTCCCCGCGCCAGGCACGGTGGACGTGTCGCAAATCACCCGCCAGCCGACGGCGCAACCGGCGCAGATCGCCTCTGGGCTGAGCGCACAGGTGAAGATGGACACCGGCGGGTTGCGTCTGCGCAAAGGGCCGGGGCTCGATCAGGACGTGATCACCAAACTGCCCGACGCGACGCAGCTGAACCTGCTCGCGCGCACAGCCGACAGCGTGTGGCTTGAAATCAGCCTGTCCGACGGCAGCCGTGGCTGGGTGATGTCCGGGTATGTCGAAGTGAGCGGCAACCTGTCCAGCATCGCGATCGCGAAATCCGCCCCGACGCAGGGGCAACCTGCTGCAAACGCCACAGCGGCGCCGCCGCAGTCCGTGCCACGCGACGAGCCGTACCTCTCGGCAGTCAGCGCGCGAGCCGCCGCAATCTTCAAGGTGGGTCAGGCGATGGGCAACCGCGCAAATGCATTTGCGCTTATCGGCGACAGCAATACCCAAAACCCAGCCTTCCTGCAAGCGCTCGATCAGAGCAACTACAACCTGGGCGAGTACGGCTATCTTGAAGACACGATCAAGTTCTTCCGCGGCTCGTTTGCGCGCAGTCAGAGCAGCCCGGCTGCTGTCGGCGGATTCAACACGACTAAGGTGCTCGATCCCGCGAACACTCCAAACTGGTGCAACAAGGGCGAGACACCCCTGTCATGCGAGTTGCGCAGCACCAAACCAAGCGTGGCATTGATCCTGCTTGGCACTGGCGACCAGCACACCTGGCAGGGCTTCGAGGGGCGCTACCGGACGATCATCGAGTACACCATCAACCAGGGCGTCATCCCGGTATTGATCACCAAGGGCGACACCCTTGAGTCGCGCGACAACAACGCGACGCCGGGGTACATCAACGCGATCATCGCGCGACTGAGCCGCGAGTACGATGTGCCGTTGCTCGATCTGCACCTCGCGATTGCCAACCTGCCCAACACCGGCTTCAACGCCGACGGGTTCCACTACAACACCCCGCCGGATGGCAAATCGTGCTATTTCCTCGGCGACTCGATGCGCTATGGCTACACCATCCGCAACCTCACCGCACTGCAGATGCTCGACGCCATCCGCCGGCAAGTCCTGACGTAATATCATTCTAACCCGCGCAGCGGGTTTGTCTGTGAGACCAGGCGTCGGTTTTCAACCGATTCCGATGCCCTCACGTTTCACTTGTCACTTCGTCAACGCCCACAGCATCTGCAACGTCGCCAGGATTCGCATATCTGACCCCGCCGGCGTCATGTGGAAGTTGTCGTTGCCCTCATTGCGCAGCCCGTAGCCGGGCAAGTTGCGCGTAGCAGCCCAGAAGTCAATCACGGGGACGCCGTACTCTGCTCCAAGCTTGCGGATGACGCCGTTGATAGTCCCGCTCTTAGCTTGCGAGTGCGTCTCGAGGTCATCGGCCTTGGTCACCAGCACGGGCAGCACATCGGCGTTCATGGTGTATTCGATGACCTTGCGGTAGTTCGTCTCAAAGTCCTGCCACGTGTACTGGTCGCCGGTGCCAAGCGCGATAAAGGCGATGCTGGCGCGCGACAGCTTCAGTTCGCAGCCCAGCGGCCCATCCTCGCCGCACAGGCTCGGATCCGTCCAGGTGGAGTCGAACATCGCTTCGGCGCCAAAGCTGCCATGCGTCGCAAGGCTGTAGCGGGAGAATGATGCGGAGAAGCGCTCGATTGTTGGCTTGAGGTACTGGTAACCCTCAGGCAGCGTGAACGTCCCGGCCGCCAACCGCCCCAGATAGGCCGTCGACTCCGAGTTGCAGTCGCCGACGACCGTGAACAGGTTCTGATCCTTACCAAGCCACCGGCTCAGGCTATAAGTGCGCCGCATAAACGGCGTCACGGCAGGGATCCAATCGGGCAGGTTGTCCGCTGCAGCGGGTTTTATCGCGGGGGTGAAATCCACAACAGGAAGCTGGCCCAGGCTCCCGCTGACGGTTCCAAAAATAGCCAGCAGCCAGGCGCCGTCGCCCGCCTTGGACACGCCGCCGAGTTGCACCCAGTTCTGATCGGCCGTGGTTGCCACGACTCGATACTTCTGTCCAGCGAACACCGGCTGCGTGTTCGGTTCGGTCAACGCGGGATTCGCGCGCAGGAATGCGCCGCCAATGGTGACAGTGAACGTGACCGTACCGGCCGCGTTGGCGCGCTGGACAGGCGCTGTCACTGCGACCAGCGAGACAAACAAGATCACCAGAATAAAGGCGAGGCGCAGGGTATTTTTCATCATTACCTTGAAATCGCATCAAGCGTTTGGAGCGTCGCGACCAGGTGCATGTCCTGGCCGGCCTGGCTGAGGTGGAAGTTCAACCCGCCCTCGTTGATGAGGCCGTTGTTTGGCAACGCGCGGGTGGCCTGCCAGAAGTCCAGCAGGGGCACGTTGTACTCATCAGCCAGGGTGCGGATGACGCTGTTGATGTAGCCGCTTGGGGCGCCGTTGCGGGCTTCCAGGTCGTCAGCCTTGGTCACAAGGACCGGCAGCACGCCCTTCTTGAGCGCATGTTCGACCAGCGGACGATAGTTCTTCTCGAAATCCTTCCACTCATACTGGTCGCCCGTGCCGACTTCGATGAAGATCACGCTGGCGCGCGACACCCACACCTCACAGGCGAACGGCCCGACATTTTTGTCGCACAGCGCGTGATCAGCCCAGTCTGAATCGGACATCGCCGCGGCATTGAAGCCGCCATTGACCGCCAGGCTGATGCGGGTGAACGAGGGGGTGAAACGATCCGCCACCCACCCCAAACCAGTGTAGTCAGTGACATCGAACTGACCCGCCGCAACCCTTTGCAGGTACACGGGCGGGAGCGAGTTGCAGTCGCCCACAACCGTGAACATGTGCAGGTCCTTGGCGTAGTCGACGCTGCCGCGATAAATCGCCTTCTGATCTGCGGTGATCGTCGGAATCCAGTCGGGGTAATAGATCGCGCGGTGGTACGGGTGAACCACGTCGAGCGTCAATGGCACGGGCGCGTCGCTGAGCTTGCCCTGCGTGACCACGCCGAGATTGGTCATGATCCACGTCCCGGCGTCCTTCTCGGCGCCGGTTGCCAGTTCGACCCACACACTGTCATTGCTGCGGGCGATAACGGTATAGAACTCACCCTTGTATACCGGATAGGTGCTCGACGCAATGAGGCTGGGCTGATCGCGCAACCATACCAGCGGCGTCGTGATCGTATAGCGGACGATCCCTGCCGCTGTGGTCACCCTGGCCGGCAGGGTCAAAACGAACACACAAGCGAGCGCGAGCACGAGCACGAGTCCCGCCTGCAATACATGCATTCTATTGGCTGATAAGGTCGATCTCATGCTCATGAGGTTGCCTCGCGGGAAACCGCGGTCTTTAGGCCGGGGACGCCCGGCGAAGCGAGCGGCGCAAGCTGTTCTGCTGCTTTCAATACTTGAGGAATCATGCTATAATTACTCCTGTGAAACTGACCGCACAAATCAAGCTTCAACCCACGACAGAACAAGCGGACGCTTTGAAACGCACGCTTGAAACTGCAAACGCTGCGTGCAACTACATCAGCAGCGTGGCGTGGCAGAACAAGACATTTGGTCAGTACAAACTGCACCACTTGGTTTATGCGGATGTGCGTGCTAAGTTTGGCTTGTCCGCACAGATGACTGTCCGTTGCATAGCAAAGACTGCCGACGCCTACAAGCTCGACAGAGAAACCGAGCGCACCTTCAAACCAACCGGGAGCATCGCTTACGACGAACGTATCCTCAGTTGGAAGATCAAGCTGTCTATCGTTTCCATCTGGACGATGGATGGACGCATGTCCATCCCGTTCGTGTGTGGTGAACGTCAACGCGAATTGTTGCAGACACGCCAGGGCGAATCTGACCTCGCAACAGCCAACGGAAATTACTTTCTGTTTGCTACTTGCAATGTTGAAGAACCCTCGCCGATTGAGTTTACCGATGTGCTTGGAGTGGACACCGGCATCGTCAATATCGCTACTGACTCCGATGGTGAGGTTCACAGCGGCAAGACAATCAACAACGTTCGTTCTCGTCATCGTCGCCTGCGCCAGAAACTTCAGCGTAAAGGCACGAAGTCGGCTAAACGTCGTGTGCGTAAACTCAGCGGTAAAGAACAACGGTTTGGAAAGTGGGTTAACCACAACGTCAGCAAACGTATCGTTGCTAAGGCTCAACACACCGGACGCGCAATTGCCCTCGAAAACCTCGAAGGGATACGCGACCGGGTAAGGGTTCGGAAGCCTCAGAGAGCAACGCTGCATAGCTGGTCGTTCCACCAGCTTCGCACCTTTATCGAGTACAAGTCGCAACGCGCTGGCGTGACCGTGATTCTGGTTGATCCCAGAAACACAAGTCGCACTTGCCCGTCCTGCGGATGTATTAATAAAGCTAATCGTCGTACTCAATCTAATTTCACCTGTGTAACCTGCGGTTTCTCTGGACTTGCAGACCACATCGCTGCTGGAAATATTTCTAGCAGGGGCGTTGTAAATCGCCCATACGTCCCGGATCGCCTGGGACAAAGCTCCGGGTTTTAACCCGGAGTTATTTACAGTGTCTACTTGCTAGAACCCCGCGATGGCTTTAAGCGTCTGGAGCGTCATAAACATGCGCATGTCCATGCCTTGCTCATTGAGGTGAAACGAGTTGGTGGCTTTCTGCGCATCATTGCGCTCGACGAGCATCCCGTTGTTTGGCAGGGTGCGCGTGGCGAGATAGAAATCGATCACCGGCACGTTATAGGCAACACCCAGGCTGCGGATCACATTATTTATGTAATCAGCAGGCGCGCCGCCCTCGAGCGAGTCGAGCGAGTCAGCCTTCGTCATCAACACAGGCAGGACGCCCTGGTTGAGGGTGTATTCGATGATGGCGCGGTAGTTGGCCGCAAAGTTGCGCCAGTCATGCTGGTCGCCGGTGCCGACAGCGATCACCAGAATACTGGCCTTGGACATGCGCAACTCACACGCCAGCGGGCCTTCATCGCCGCCGCATTGCTTTGGATCGGACCAGGTGGAGTCGAACGCCATGGCAGTGTTAAAGCTGCCGCGCGTCGCCAGGCTGGTGCGGCTGAAAGACTCGGTGAACCAGTTGGCGGTGTACGCGAGTTTTGGGTCGCTGCTGGTATCGAAGCCGCTGGCGGCGAAACGACCCAGGTACACGGCGTATTCAGAGTTGCAATCACCGATGACGGTGAAGATGCTGGTATCCCTGCCCGCCCACTTGCTCGCCTGATAGAGATAGCGCTGATGCCAGTTCACATACGGCAGCCCCTGCGGCAGTTCTTTAATTACTGCTACCTTGGCGACCGCCTTGTCCATAATTGGCAGAGATGTATAGTCGCCCTGGATGCGCATTGATCCATAATGAATCCAGGCCAGTGAATCCCCGAACGGGATGAGCAGCCATTCGTTATTGCTGCTGCGACCTTTCACGTCGTAACATTCCCATTTGAGAACGCGACCGACGGTGCCTTTTTCCCAGTTAGCAGCGCCGTAAACATATGCGCTGTCGAGGTCGACCATGATCTGTACAGTGACGTTCGGGTCGCTGGAAGGTGAGCAGATGAAAGGCAGCTGAACCACGGTCTTGGCGGCAACAGGAATCGCGGTCATCAGCATAACCGCCGCCAGCGGAAGTGAGAGTAACCGATACAGCCACTTTATCCTCATATTATTCATGCATTCTCCTGACATTACATGCTGAGATACGTTCCCGCACCACAACGACGATCTGCGATACCTGCCCTGATGAGTAAGGCAGCAACAATCTGGTCGACATCATAAACAATATTATCGAATACGCCCCCTCACGTCAAGCAAGGTGCAATTTAACTCTACATGTTATGTATGAGAATGGTGTGTGTCTGCCAGGACGCCAGGACGCGGAAAACCATGGCTGCATTGTGTCTTGATATACTCCAGCCCATGTCAAAATGGATATTGTTAATCAGTGCGGGTATGCTGATGCTCGCTACCAGTTGCGGCGGCAATCCGACGCCACAACCCACTCAACCTATCACTGCCGCGCCCGTCGCGACGAAAGTCAACCCGACGGATGCGCCTATCGCCACCGAGGCGCCATCGCCAACGGTGACTGCAACGCCCACAACCGCAACCACGGCGGTCGCGACGCCTGCAGCAACGTCCACCGGCGGACAAACGGTAAGCGGAGGCGATTTCACCCCCAAAGTGCGCTCAGTGTGGAACACCGCCGTCGGCCAGGATCAGATGCAGGGCGCGTGTCCGAAAGGATCGATGCTTCCCGTGTATGGGCTGGTGCAGATCACGCCCAACGGCGCTACGCTGGCCTGGAAAAACCAGGAACCAGCGCCGTATACGATGACCAAACTACAACCAGGCGTCTACCAATATGCGGGGCCGACCGCGATCAAGGACGGCGTGGTGACGATGACCGTCAAGTTCCTGAGCGACAAGGCACTGGAGATGAACCGCGTGTTCGTCGCGACTGCCGACCTCGGCTGCATGCACACACATGTATACACTGGTACATACCAGTGGGATAAGCCGTAGAGCGTCGGAGCGGGAGGAGCAGGGGAGAAGAGGTGAAGGGGTGAAGAAGAGACGTTGGAGGTCGATGGCTTTAGCCGGTGTGTGTCACGGTTGACCACAGTACCCAGCTAAAGCTTCGGCGTGCCGAATCTATCATGGCGTCACTTCGGGAGTCTGGTTTTCCGCCAGGTATTTGTCGCGGTTGGCGGCGTGGGCGATCTTGCCGCTGCTGGTCTTCAGCAGCCAGCGCGGCTCAACGATGCGGACCACGCGCAACGCGACATCCGAGCTTTGGGTGACATACCGCCGGACGGCGTCGCCGATGGCATCGCGCTCGATCTCGTCGGTCGTGTCGACCTCTGCCACCACCACTACATCTTCAGTGCCTGCGTCGGCATTCAACACGCCAAACGCCACCACTCGTCCGGGATGCACCCCCGGCACTTCACCAGCCAGCCGTTCCAGGTCCTGCGGGTACACGTTCTTACCGCCCACGATGATCAGGTCTTTCTTGCGCCCGGTGACGTACAGTTCGCCGCTGGCGAGGTAGCCCAGGTCGCCCGTGAGATACCACCCGTCATCAAAAGCCTTGCTGGTGATATCAGGACGGTTGTAATAGCCGGTTAACATGCAGTCGCTTCGTAACGCGATCTCGCCAATCGCGCGATCGGGCAGGTCGTGGTGTTGACCATCAATGCTCGCCGTATCCTCAACGACGCGCACTTGAACGTTTGGCAGAGGACGACCAGCAGTGAGTAACTTCATCCCGCTTACGCCATCTGCGGGCGGTCGGGCAACGCGCTCGATCAGCAAACCACGCTGATCAATCTCGTCCACGGTCACAGGCGCGTCGATGCCGGCCTGCGTCACCGCGAAGACGTTCTCGGCCATCGCATAACACGTCGTCAGCGCCCCAGCCCTCAACCCATATTGGGCATACCGACCGAGGAACGCCTGATGACTCGCCCAATAGGTTGGCTCGGAGCAGTTGATCAGCGCGCGCACGCTGGACAGGTCAATCCCAGCCAGGTCGCGGTCGCGAATCTTCTGCGCGCAAAAGTTGTAGGCGAAGTTAGGCAGCCACGCCAGCGTGCCGCGATACCGGGTGATCGCGTGCAGGAGTTTGTATGGCGCGCGCACCCAGTCGAACGGCGACAGAAGCACCAGCGGCACGCGCGTGAGGATGGGCATGATGAACGAGGCGATCAGACCCATGTCGTGATACAGGGGCAGCCAGCTCACAACCACATCATCCTGCGTCAGATGAATCGCGCGCGCGTAATGGTCGAGTTGGCTGAACACCGCCCGGTGCGACAGCGCCACACCCTTCTGCAGCCCAGTCGTCCCCGACGAGTGCTGCAACAGGACGATATCATCCGGCGCGCGCTCCAGCCCACCCAGCCCGTCGAAGTCTGGTTCACATGCGCTGACATCTGCTGAGACGACGAGTGGTGGGCGCTTCGTTTGCACCGACAACGCACTGAGTGCGCCACTGATCTCACCTGCGAACTCAGGGTAGGTCACGATGGCCGCCGGGCGGGTGGTCTCAATCAGCGCGGTCAGGTCCTGGCGGTAGCGTTCCGGGGCGAGCTTCTCAGTGAGGAACGGCATGATCGCGGGCACTGCCCCATGCAGCACCGCGCCCCAGAAGGCAACCATCAACTCGGCGCTGTGTTGCACGATGACGATGACTACATCGCCCGCGCCGACGCCCGCAGCCTGCAACGCGCGCGCATACCCGGCCCCGCCAGACAGCAGTGCGCGATACGTGATCGGCGCGTCCTCCTGGCGATTTTGCAGCAGGTGTATCGCGACGCGGTCGGGACACTCAGCGTAAGCGCGCTGAAGGACGTGTGAGAAGGTGGGCATCATTGCCTCTCGACAATAATCGCGGTCAACTGCTCGATCGTGTCGAACGTCTCTTTGTTCAATTCGGCGTCGTCGATGCGCACGCCGAACTTGTCCTCAACGAACAAGCCCAGGTCGACAAGGTGAAAGGAGTCAATCAAGCCGCTGGAAATCAGCGGGGCGTCGGGAGCGATCACGCGTTTAGGTTGTTGCAGTATCTCTTTGGCGATGTACTGCGCCAGTGCTGTGCGAATCTCGGTTGTCATGGTGTGCTGATTTTACCCAACTGTGTGACGGCGTCAGCGAGCCGGTCGGCCAGCAGCTTTGCCCCGGCCGGTGTGTAGTGCACGGCGCTGTTGGTAAACTCACTCATCGGCAGCAAATCCCACGCGTCGATATAGTTCCAGCCCTGCGCCGTCGCCTGCGCGATCATGGCGGCGCGGTACTGATCGTAGGCCCAGCGCGGGTAGAAGAAGTTGTAGCGGATATCGCTGTTGCGTCCGTTCGAGCGCAGGATCGGCTCGTTGACGATCAACAGCGGCGTCTTGCCAGCAGCGCGGACGCCCGCCGCGAGTGCATCGAATGCCAGGTCGGCGTCGCCAAACGCCGGCGGCTTGTGGCCATGGAAGGCGTCATCGGGGTCGAGGTCGATGGCCGCTGGCTCATAATCGGCGGGATAGTCCTGATCGATACCGGTGGCCGCCCACATGACGCCATACAACTGCAGGCGCGCGAGATCGGCCAGATCGCGACGTCGGCCGATAATCGTGCGGTCAAGCAATGATGGCGTGACAAACTGGGGATCGTTCGGGTCAAGCTTCAGCCCGTACCGGGCGATCAGGTCGCGCGTCGGGGCAGGGTTATTCTGCAGCAGCGGGTGGAACAACTGCTTGTCGGCGGGGAAGGATTCGAGCGTGACCAGCCACACGACCGCATCGGGTTGCCAGGCGGCGCGCATGGCGCGGTCGAGAATCAGCACGTCCTTCGCCAGCGACATGATCGGGTAGCCAAGGTTGTAGGCGCGCACCGTCCGTCCGTCGGCTGTTGTGAGCCTGGCGCGGTTGATCTGCCCGGCCAGCGTGTCGGCGGGCTTGAGCAGCCAGCCCCATGTGGACGAGTCGCCGATCAACAGCACGCGGAACTCACTGGCCGGCTTCGTCCCTGCCGCGATCTCATGCGAGGCGAACATCGCGTCGAGGTTGAGCACGCTGACGTTATAGGCGCGCTCCGGATGATCGCCATAGGGCAGGCGTGACCGGCCGGGAAACAGGATGTTGTACGCGGAGACGCGCCCCAGCCCCGCTGCCGGATCGGCCAGGATGAAGATGAGGTTGAAAACAAGAAACAGAAACAACGCCTTGCCCAGCACCTGCAGCGCTGCCCTGCTACTCAATTGTTGAGTTTCGTTTGTATTGGACACCGTTAATTCGTGTTTGATTTCTATCCTCCAACCAGTCGCCGAAACACAGTCAGCGACAGGTCGATGCTGGGCAGCGCAAACCAGACCCAACCGAGTGCGACGAAATTGAAGGTAGCGACGACACTAAGCACAGTCACAACGCGCCGGCGAACGGGCGACTGCGGCGTCGGTTCAGCATCCGTAGATGCGTTGCGCCGGCGCGCGAACTCGGCCCAGCGGTTGTGCGCGAACAACCCGAAGGCGTGCCATGCGCCCCACACGACAAAGTTCCATGTGATGCCGTGCCACAGCCCGATCAACAGCATGGTCGTCACCTGACCAAATAGAATGATGAAAGCCGGTTGTCTGAAGAACCCCTGCGCGGGCAGAAAGTGCGTCTCTCTAGGGCTGCGCAACGCGCGCGTGACCGGGTTGAAGAAGTAGGCGCGGAACCACTGCGACAGCGACATGTGCCAGCTGTTCCAGAACAGCGTCAAGTTGGACTTGAGATAAGGTCGATCAAAGTTCTCCGGGAGCTTGATCCCAAACAGCCGCCCCAGCCCGATGGCGATATCTGTGTAGCCGCTGAAGTCGAAGAAGATGCGCAGCGCGTAGGCGTACACGATCACCCACATCCAGATCGTCGCGTTGACCTGCGCGGCGTTGACCGCGTTGAGCGCCACGATCGCGAGCGTATCGGCAATGACGAATTTCTTGAAGACGCCGAGGAGGATGCGGCTTACACCCGCGACGACGGATGCCGTGTCCATCGGCAGGACGGTCGTATTGCGATAGTCTTTAACGAAGCGATCAGCGCGGTCGATTGGCCCGGCGGTGAGTGCGGGGAAGAACACCACGTAGCTCACGAATTCGCGCAGTGTGAGGCCGGCGGGCGCTGGTTTCCCGGGCGCCGGCGGACGCGCGGTGACTCGGTCGCGCAGGGCATGGATCAGTCGAAACGCGATGTAGCTGAAGCCCAGCCAGCGCACATCGAGCGCCGATGCCTGCGCCATATCCTGCCCGTTCAATCCGCGCAAAACAGCGCTGAGCGCCTGCGTCGCGACATCCAGCTTCAGGATGACAAAGGCGGCGATGACGCCTAATACCAGCCAGTTCAACCAACGCGTTCTGCCGCGAAACAGGAGAGTTGCGCCGGCAATCAGCGCGGCAACGATGACCCCTCCGAACGCGACGGTGACAATATCCGGCGGGCGCGTCGGTGTGACGCAGCACAGCGGGTCGATATAGCGGGTCAACGCGATGAAGGCGACGATGCCAATGATGACAGCTCCCGCCGGGAGCGCCGCGCGCCACTCGGCTCGGCGCGGCGCGTAAATTGCCGCCCACACGATCACCGTCAACCCGATCGACGCCGTCGGCAGCCAGAAATCGAGCGAGCGGATCGGGCTGGAGGATTGAAGCCAGTACACCGCGACCACGCTGGCCGCCAGCATCACCCATCCGCGTGCGCGCATAGCGCGCACACGCGCGCGGTCCCAGGCGCAGGCCAATCCAACGATCAGCGACAGTGCGGCAAAGGCGAGGATTTGCGTCAGGTTCATCTAGAAGCCCTGATAGATCCACTGCGGGGCGCTGTCGGCGGTGGCGATCACCACCGCGATGAGGATGAGGCAGATCGCGAGCGCGATCAAGTTCTCGCGCGAGAAAACGCGCCGAAGCAGTGCGTTGCGATGCGGGTCGTTCATTCTCAGCCTCGGCGCGCCACTTCGCCAGCAAACGCCTGCGCAAACGCATGCGGCAGGGTCGGGCCGCAACAGTTGAAAACCAGACCGTCCAGCGACATGCGGCTTAACCCGTCAAACAGGTTGGGGCCGTCGATGATGCGCATTTGCACGGAGTCCTTTTTCTCCTGATCGAGGTACGCCTCTGCAGCATCGTCGGCCGTGAACAGCGCAGCCAGCCTGCGACCTTTGCCGTCTGGCGCGAGTGCAAGATACTCGCCGCCGTCCTCGCGGATCATGCCGATGTAATACGACTGATATGCCTTGATGACGTCATACCCCTTGTCGGTCGCGAGAATTGTTTCGATCGCCTGCTCCACGCGGAGGACTTTTCCCCAGTCGCGCAGCGCGGGAACCTGCTCCCTTGTGTAGTGAATCTCATTTGGCGAGTACGGGTTGATGTTGACAAAGTCAACCGCATCATCCAGCACTTCCCACGCGTTGTAGCCATAGATGTTGTCGATGGTATACGCGCCCATCGCCTCATCGCCGATCTTAGCGCGGCAATCGAGATAGGCCTGTTTGTCGCTGAACATGAAGAAGTGGCAATCCGTCCCACCGAAGCGAATTTTGATAAAGGTGGGATCGCCGCCGTTTGCGGTATCAAAGACCGCGGGAACGATCCAGCCGCGATGGCTGGCAAGCCCACGCATCAACTGTGCGCCGGTCAAGGTGTGTTGAAAGAACTGGTCAACCGCAACGCGCGGGTCAAACGTATCCGCCACAGGAAACCTCCAGATTTCTACCGTCATGCCATGATCTGATCGTGCTCAATGCTCGCCAACCATCTGTGCGCGGCACAACCGGGCATAGTATCCACCCGGCATATTCACCAGCGATTCGTGGTTGCCGATCTCGACGATCTTGCCTTCCTTCAATACAACAATCTGGCTGGCCTTGCGGATCGTCGACAGGCGGTGAGCGATGACAATAGCCGTGCGCCCTTTCATCAGCCGCTCCAACGCTTCCTGGATCAGCATTTCCGTCTGCGTATCGACAGCCGACGTCGCTTCGTCCAGCACCAGGATGGGTGTATCGGCCAGGATGGCGCGCGCGATTGAGATGAGCTGCCTCTGCCCT
Organism: uncultured bacterium; assembly: GCA_903921365.1. GTDB lineage: Bacteria > Chloroflexota > Anaerolineae > J036 > Brachytrichaceae > CAIXPS01. The sequence continues at coordinate 50,751 of CAIXPS010000364.1, forward strand.
CCCGAGAACTGCGAGCCGCGCTCGTGCGCCAGCGTCTCGTACCCCTCTGACAACTGCGACAGGAAGTCGTGACAGTTCGCCATCTTCGCCGCCTCGATCACCTCGGCCAGCGTCGCATCCGGCCGTCCATAGCGGATGTTGTTAAAGATCGTGTCGGTGAAAATGAACGGTTCCTGCATCACCACGGCGATTTGCGAGTGCAACGACTTCTGCGTGACCGATCGGATGTCATGTCCGTCGATCAGGACGCGCCCGCCCGTGACATCGTAGAAACGGTTGATCAGGCTGGAGATCGTGGTCTTGCCCGATCCGGTCTGGCCGACCAGCGCCACCAGTTGCCCGGCCTCAATGTTCAGGTCTATGTCGTGCAATACGTTGCGCGTCCCATCGTAGCTGAACGCGACGTGGTCAAGGGTGATCGATCCTTTTACCGGCGGCATGACCGACGCGTTCGGCGCATCCATCACCTTTGGCAGTGTGTCGAGCAGTTCGAATATCTTCTCGGCGGAGGCCATCGTCGCCTGCAGCACCAGGTACACATTCGTGAACGTGCTGATCGGTCCCCACAGCGCGTTGATGTACGAGGTGAATGCAACCAGTGTGCCGACTGTCAATGTCGTAGTCAGCCCGATCTGGTAAGAGGCCACATACAACACAGCGGCCAGCCCGGCGGCGCGCGTGATCTCAACGATCGGGCCGAGTCGCGCTGACAGGTTGGTCACATCGAGCCACGAGCGCACCAGCGTGTCGTTGGAACTGCGAAATTGCTTATAGTTCGTCGCCTCGCGCACGAATGCCTGGATGACGCGCATGCCGGAGATGTTTTCCGCCAGGAAGATGTTGAAGCGCGTGTTGTACTCGCGCACTACTTCCCAGCCCTCATGAATGCGCGGGCGCAGCGTAGCCGCGGCGATGACAAGGATCGGCAGCGTGATCAGCGCAACCAGCGCCATGCCGGGGTCAATGACAAACATCAGGATGATGATGATCACCGCCGAGGCGGCGTCGTGAAACAGCATCGCGATCTGGTTAGTCAGGAAGTCGTTCAGCGTAGAGACGTCGCTGAGAAAGCGGCTCATTGTCTTGCCGACCGGCCACTGTTCGTGAAAGTTGAAGGACAGGCGCTCGACGTGATGGAATAACTGACTGCGCAGGTCAAACAGCAGATCCTGGCTGATGCGCGTGATCGACAGTGAGCGCGCCATGAAGCCGGCCATGTTGATCGCATGCAGAATAACGGCGCCGATGACGACGACGTAGAAGCCCTGGTCGATGAACTTCACCGCGATGTAATTGTCGATCAGGATGCGGTCGATGAACGGGTAAAACTGCGCGATCGTGACGCAAACCACATAGATGCAGATCGTCAGGAACATGCGGCGGCGATAGGGTTGCAGGTAGGTCAACAACCGTCCGATCACCTGGCGCGGCGGCAATGACGATACAACCAGCTTCTTCTTAGCGGGTTTGTCCGGCTGCGGCGTGCTTGAATTCGTTTTGCTAATCGTTCTCAGCATTTAGTCCACTCTTAACGTGTTGACCGGATCGGGCGCGCGATTGAGCACTTCTTCCATCGATTCGGCGGCAGTCATCCGCTGCAACTCCAGGACGTGCTGGTAATAACCGCCCCCGCGCAACAGCTCCTCATGCGTGCCCTGTTCAAATATCGCGCCTTCGCGCAGCACGATGATATGGTCGGCCTTCTGCACGGTGGACATGCGGTGCGCGATCAGGATCGTGGTGCGCCCCTGCATGACCGAGCTAATCGCATCTTGCAACAGGCGTTCGGTTTCGGCGTCCACCGCCGACATAGAGTCGTCAAGAATCAGGATTCTCGGGTTGAGCAGAATTGCGCGCGCGATGGCGATCCTTTGGCGTTGTCCGCCGGACAAACCAGTGCCGCGCTCGCCGATCAGTGTCTTGTAGCCTTCGGGCAGGGCGGTGATGAAGTCGTGCGCCTGGGCCAGCCGCGCCGCGCGCTCAATTTCGTCCTGCCCGGCATCGGGTCGCCCGAGCGCGATGTTGTCGCCAATAGAGGCAGAGAACAAGAGCCCATCCTGCGCGACGATGCCGACCTGGCGGCGCAACTCGTCAAGGTTGAGCGAGCGCACGTCGTGGCCGTCCACCAGCACACGGCCCGATGTCGTGTCGTAGAAGCGGCCAAGCAGGTTCACCAGCGTGCTCTTGCCGGCGCCAGTCGCGCCAACCAACGCCAGTGAAGTGCCTGTAGGCACATGCAGGTTGATATCCTTCAACGCGTGCGCTTTAGCTGTGGCATATTTGAAGCTGACATTTTCGTAGCGCACGTCGCCGCGAATTTCGCCCAGTTTCTCCGCATGCTCCGGCGACTTGATGCGCACAGGCTCATCCAGCATTTCGAAGATGCGCACGGCGGCTGTGGAGGTCTGGCCGAGTGCGGTCAACTGCGTGCCAAGTGAGTTAGCGGCGCCCAGCATCAGGCCGGTGTAGCTGATTGACGCGACCAGCGTGCCCAGTGTGATGCCGCCGTTGATCACCTGATACCCGCCAACAATGATCAGCGTCAATTGCATCAGGCGCGGGATGGCCGCAATGAACGGGTAGCGCGAGTACCAGCGTTGGTTAGCGAGCACATTCAGCCGGCGCAATTCACTCACCGCTTTTTCGTACTTGGTCTGCTCCTGCGGTTCCTGCGCGAATGACTTGACCACTTTGATCCCCGACAGACTGTCCTGCAGCACGCTGGACGCGACCGCGTTCTGCTCCTGAATGTTGCGGTTGATCGAACGCCAGCGCTGATACAGGATGTACAGCGTGATGCCGGAGAGGACTGTCGGGACAATGGCAATGCCAGCCATCGTCGCATCCAGCGTGATCAACGCGACCAGCATGACGATGATGACCGTCACTTGCAGCGTCGCATCGATGAGGATGAAGGCGAGGAACACGCGCGTGCTCTCGACATCACTCGTGATGCGCGACATCAGCCGGCCGGTCTGCTCATTGTCGTAGAAACCGTAAGACAGCGCCAGCAGTTTCTTGTACAACGCAGTGCGGATATCGGTGATCACCACTTGCCCGAGACGCTCGCGGTCGCGGCCATAGAAATACTGCGCGATGGCGCGGATCAGGGCGACGCCGAAGAGAAACGCGATGTAACCAGGCAGCAGACCGATTTGCTTGCCTGCGATGACGTCATCAACAATGGCTTTGGTGACGACCGGGGCTACCGTCATCAGCCCCGCCAGCGCCAGGTTGAGAATAGCCAACCACAGCACCAACGACCAGTGAGGCTTTAAAAAGCCTAACAACCTTCTCATTCATCACATTGTGCCACATGCTGTGGAAAGGTAAAGGCCAGACATAATTGATGTAGTAACTGTCGCCGTTAGCCCATACCGGCGTGCCAAAGATGATGTACGGCGTTTGAGCTTCGTCATCTTCGATAAACACCGCCGGGTCATACTGCCGGGTTGGCGTCAGCCCTTCCCGCAACACTGGCCCGCACAGCGCATCGTGAAGTGGGCCTTCCACTAAGAATTTCCGCGCTTGAATACCGACACGCGTTTCTCCTTCCCGCTCACCAGCCGGACGATGTTCGGTCGCAGGGCGATCACGACCAGGACGACGATGCCCCAGCCGAACGCGGCGTA
>CAIXPS010000365.1 GCA_903921365.1 uncultured bacterium
CGGTTAAGCCTGAAGACGTGGAGTTTTTCACGCAGCCCCCGGCGCTGCTGGACGCTTTCCCGTTCGATCCGAACAACCCACAGTACATCCCGAACGAGGGCCAAGATGAACGATACGGTCCGGCAGAGAACATCTCCCATCTGTCCGGCGCCACACCTGACAATCCGCGTGGAGGCTTTGCCTATTACCTTGGCATGGCCAAGCAGTACCGGAGAGAATGGGTTAAGGTGTTCATCCAGAACAAGCTTGGTCAACTTGTGTCGAAGCGACCGGTGTACGCACAGTGGCGCGACGATGAACATGCGGCGACTGGACTAGTTCCGTGGCGAGGAATACCGATACGGCTTGGTTTCGACTGGGGGCTTACTCCTTCATGCGTGATTTGCCAATTGAACAAGAATGGCGTGTGGTGCGTACTTGAAGAAGTGCTTTCAACAGAAGTTGGAGCACGCCAATTCGCACGTTACTACCTAGCGCCGGTATTGATGAAACGGTATTACGGATTGCCAATCATTGCGGCAGGAGATCCGGCAGGATTGCAGCGCGACCAGAGCAACGAATCGAATTGCTTCAAGGAGCTTGCGGCAATTGGAATCACGATCAATCCTTCACCATCACAGAACATTATATCCAGGCATGAGGCGGTTGCGGAATATCTCGACCGCAAAGGGTGCTTCAAGTTGGATATTGACCGATGCCCTACGCTTCATAAAGGATTCAAGGGAGACTACTATTTAGACGACAAGGGCGACCCGTGCAAAGACAGCGCTAGCCATTCACATAACGCGCTAGAATACATAATGTTGTACACTTCTGTAAATCCAACAGACCACGCATCTAGTTGGAACGGTGACGCCGTTTTCGGCAAAGAAGCGTTTGAAAAGATGGGTTTCAGACAGGGTTCAGGCACGTACCGACACAATGGAGAACTGGTGGACGGATACGGCAATCCTATTGGCCAGCACTCCGAGGTTGCTCCGAACATGCAGCCATCTGGACCGTCATCGGGACGCGATGATTCCGTGGGCCATTGGATGTGAGACATGTCTCAAAATGAGTGAGACATGTACCATGTTGACTTGAGACAATATTTGTGAGACACTGTTGCCACCTAGGAGATCTGGGTGGCAAAATCAAATTCAGATAACAGCGTCTCAAATCAAGCCGCAGCCAACGAATCAGACGTTGACAGCGTAACTTCTGTTTCTGACTTTTCCTCACCTGCCGTCGATAATCCTTCCGACTCGTCGCTCACCCTGTTCAACATTCAGGACGCCAACGAGTACAAAGAGGTCATCGACTCTCTTTCTCGCGGCGACGGCGTTGCCCCATGGGTCACTGGCGCATGGGATCGCAACCGGATGTACCGCATCTCGCAGGGCATCGACTACAAGTTGATGATGGCACTGAACCGCCGCGCTGGCATCTACAGTCCGCAGCAGATTGCGGCTATCCGGTCGATCCGTGGCGCCGAGAACTACCCATTGTTGATAGACAAACTGTGCCGAGCAGCCAAGGCCGAGGTGTCCGACTCGTTTGGCAGCATCGAACGCCCTGAAAAGCTGGTTGTCACCGGCTTGATCGAGTTGACGCGCCAAGAGCGAAAGGCGCTTGTCGAGAAGGTCAAGAACGAATGGACAAAGCAATCCGTTGCCAAGGGCGCACCGCTGACCGTGGAAGACACCCTTGCGCTCGCCGCCGACATGGAAGATCAGGCGGTGACGGAATCCACGCGCAAGGCCCAATCTGCCGCACACAACATGGAAGACCTGATTTACAGCCAGCTTGAAGATGGTGGCTGGGAAGCGGCGTTTGACAGGTGCGTTGAGGACGCTCTTACCCTGAAATTTGGCGTTATCTATGGACCGTATGCCACGGTTACAAACAAGGCCAAGTTCCGGCGCAACGCCAAGGGCAAGATGGAGGCCGAGAACA
>CAIXPS010000366.1 GCA_903921365.1 uncultured bacterium
CGAGTACATCTCGGAGGATGTACTCGTGCCGCGCATGTCTAACTTGCCGAGATATATGTTACTGCCGGGCGGGCGATTTGAGACACGGGCAGTATGTCGACGAGTTCGTATTCGCGCGATCCCAGACCAAGTTCCTCGCCATATCTGGTCACCAGATACGGGTCTTTGTATGGCCCGTGCAACTGGCGGAAAGGATGACCTTCACGCGTATGAACTTCCATCACTGTCGGCAGGTTTTCTTCGATCAACCGCGCGCCGTTGGTTGCGTCAAGCACGGCCTGGTCGAGCGCGACGATATCATCTGAGCCGAAGATGCCGGCATCTGGAAGTATAGGCATGCTGGTGAACCCAAAGCAGTCACACACCGGCGTCATGTGCGTGGCCAGGCTGATGTGAGTCGCTTTGCCCGGTGCAAACGTCGAAAGCGTGGCAGCTACGCTGTGGGCGCAAGCTTCCTGAAAGGCATAAAAGTTGACGGGATCGATTTTGAGACTGCCGGGAGGAGCAACCTGCAGGCAGCGACCGCACTGGTTGCATTGCTCGAAGTGCATGTGCAGGTCGCCGGGGTGATGCTTGTCCTCGACCAGCGCGCCGAATGGACACGCATCCATCACCCTCTTACGATCGACAGCGTCAGGGCATTTGTCGGAGAACCAGTATGGATCAAAGTGCATCGTATCGTGAATGGCCCCACGCGTCTCGCCAATCACACAACCAAGCGCCAGATTCTTAAAAGCCGCGCCAAACCCACACACTGGGTGGCCCTTCACATGCGCCAGATTGATCAGGAACGAGGCATCCTCAATCATCCCGGCCACTTTCCATACCTTGATGTTCTTGTATGGGCGCTCGTGCGCGTAGTAATACTTCTCGTCAATGCCGGCGGTGGGATACACCGGGCAACCGAGCACATCGGGGGAATAACCACGTTCTTCCGCGGCGCGAATGTCCCACGACACATCGGTGACAAATGGTTTGCCGCCGCCGTCTATCACAGCCTTGACCAGTTTGCGCACGAACACTGGATGCACCGTGGAATAACTCAGCGTATGACCGGTATGCATCTTGATCGCCACAGACTCGCCCTTGACGCGATCGCGTATATGCAGATTGTCGATGATCAAATCGAGTTTGGCGGGCAATGTCTCGCGCGCTTCCAAACGCGCCTGACGCGCCGAACCGAAGAAAACTTGACTGGGCATAATGGACCTCTTTGTAAATGAAATGCCGATGAATATGTCCACTATTTTGCCCGTGATTCAGAAAATACGCAATTTCCTGATTAATCCACGGCAACATCCTGCCGTGCCAGCGAAACGAGCCATCCTTCAGATGACCCGATCGTTCCCTCCGTCAACAGGGATTTGCGCGCCGGTGGTCTTCGCGAACAGTGGCCCGCATAACTCTGCCGCCAGTTCACCCACATCGCGGCTGGTGATCTCGATCTTTAATACGTTGTTGGTCTTGTACTGTTCGACCGTCAGCCCGTAGTGCGCGGCGCGCGCCTTGAGCGTCTCCTCGGTCCACAGCCCCGTGTCGAAAATCTGGTTCGGGTGTAGCACGTTGACCCGAATGTGATCTGCGCCCCATTCGAGCGCCGTCACGCGCGCCAGCTGCGTCAGCGCCGCCTTGCTCGCAGAGTAAGCCGCGACGCCGGGGCCGGGTGCGGGCACGTTCTTGCTCCCGATGATGACCACGCGCCCGCCGCGCAACGAGAGCTTGAGCAACGGGTGCGCCTCGCGCAATAGCGTCAAATTGGCATCGAGGTTAACCCGCATCACCTTGTTCCATTCGGCGCCGCTGAGTTCCGCAATGGGCATGGTCTTGCCAAAAATGCCCGCATTCAGCACCAGCATGTCCAGCCCGCCAAAGCGCCGCGCCCCCGCCTCGATCGCGTTGAGCACTGCGGCTTCGTCTGTGATGTCGCACTCAATTCCCAGAAAGCCCTTATCTTTCAACATGCCCGCATCGCGCACAGGCTGCAAGTCCAACCCGATCACCGCCGCACCGCGCGCCAACAGCGACTGCGCGCACGCCTTACCAATGCCCGACGCCGCGCCAGTAACGAGTGCGACCTCGCCGGCAAACGCCGCCAGCTTACCGGCGCGTTTGAGTTTGGCCTGCTCGAGATCCCAGTACTCCATCTCGAAAATGTCTTTCGCGGGAAGCGCCTGCCAGCCATCCAGCTTGTCAGCGCGGGTGATGATGTCGATAGTGTGCTGGTAGATCTCTGCGCCGATCGCCGCATCCTTCGCGGTGCGCCCGGCCGAGACAAGTCCCATCTCCGCGTCGAGGATGATGCGCGGCGCAGGGTCGAGCATCACCAGTCCTGGCGCCGCCGCGTATAGTTCGTAGTAGGCCTTGTACTCTGCCGCATAACGCGCGACATCGCGTCCCATCTGCGGGACGCGTTTAGTTCGGATGACGTGATCGGGCGTCGCCGGCCCTTGCTGCGATACCTGTGTCACATCGGCGCGACGCGCGAAGCGCAGGCTGGCTGCGTCTGTGGTTGTCGTCAGGATCATCGGCGCCCCCGCGGCCTTCGATACGTCGAGACGCAGGCGGGCAATGTCGCGCGCCAGTGATGATGCGGGCGCGGCTTCTGTCGTTGGTGTGACATCCCATGCGCCGTGTTGTTGCAGGTACTGCTCCGCGCGCGTCACCAGTTCGATATGGCGCTCGTATGACTCACGCGCCGTGTCACCCCACGTAAACAACCCGTGATTCATTAGCACCATTCCGGTGGTTTTCACGGTATGTTGCGCGGGGAACTGGCGCGCCACTTCGCGCGCAAGGATGAACCCGGGCATGACGTAATGAACGATCACAACCGAATCGCCGAAGCACGCGCGAACGTGGTCGAGACCCTGCGGCGTATTGGTTAAACTGACCAACGCATCCGCGTGCGAATGATCTACCCACTTAAACGGCAACAAC
>CAIXPS010000367.1 GCA_903921365.1 uncultured bacterium
ACGAACCCCATATCGCTGGTCGGTGACGCCTGCCCTTTCGTCAGCCCATACACTTGATTATCATGTACGAAGGCGGTGATGCCAATGTTGCGGCGCACGGCATGCAGAAAATGATTGCCTCCTTCGCCATACATGTCGCCATCGCCGCTGGTGACGAGCACCTGCAGACGGTGATTGCTCAGTTTGATGGCAGTAGCAGCCGGCAATGCACGGCCATGCAGTCCGTTGAAGACGTTGACGCGCCGCGACGGATAGTGCGGCGTCTTGGCCGCTTGTCCAATGCCGGAGACCAGCACAAGTTGATCATAGTCGACGCCGGCATCTTCCAATGCGGCATCAAGCGTTTTCAGGATCGAGAAATTTCCACACCCAGGACACCAGGCGGGATGGGTATCGGTACGAATTAAATCTATCATGCGATTACCTCTTGCAATCGAGCGAGAATTATGTCGGCTGTCAGGGCAAGCCCGCTGTAGTGCAACAACGAATCAACAGGCTGTATGATGCCAGCCAGCCTTAATAACGCGGCAAATTGCCCGGTGCAATTACCCTCCACCACTGTGACCCGGCGATACCCCTGCAGCGCCTCCATCACAACCGGCACATTCAGCGGCCACAGCTGCGTAAAATGCAGCATGCCTGTTTTCCTACCGTGACGGTTCAGCACGTCTACCGCTTCGTGGCACGCACCATAACTTGAACCCCAGCATACCAGTAAATGTTCGGCACCCGCCGGCCCGAAATAGACCGGCGGCAACGCTTCATTCGCCATGAGTACGCCTTTCCGCATACGTTTATCTTGTTGCCGCAAATGCGTGGCGATATCCTCACACAGTTTTCCGCTTTCATCGTGCTCATCGCTGTCTACCACCACTCGATGCGCGCCGCCGGGGGTGGCACGGGGTGAGACTCCACTTTCAGTGACCACATATCGCTGATAGTCCGTCGGTGGATCGGCTAGCAGTTTGCGGTCGATGGGGGGTAACGTCAGGTCCAATGGCGGGATATTTTGCGCCGCATCCTGCAAGTACTGGTCAGTGAGGATAATGACCGGGGTCTGATATTTATGCGCCTGCGCGATGGCATGACGGGTGATTTGGTAACATTGGTCTATGGTTCCTGGCGCATAGATGGCCTTCACAAATTCACCGTGACCGCCGAACAGCGCGAAAAGCAGATCCTGCTGTGCAGTACGCGTCGGCATCCCGGTGGCCGGTCCGGGACGCTGTGCCAGCAGCACTACCGCAGGCAATTCCATGATGCCTGCCAGTGACATACCTTCTACCATCAACGCAAACCCGCCGCCACTGGTGGTGGCCATTGCCGGTACGCCAGTATAGGTGGCGCCGATGACCATATTAATCGCCGCGATTTCATCCTCTGCCTGTTCGACCACGATGCCATACTCATCCGCCATGGCAGCCAGTGCAGCGAAAGTGGCAGTACTGGGTGACATGGGATAGGCGGCTACGAACTTCACTCCGGCGCTGGCCGCGCCCAGCGCAATCGCATCAGCTCCGGTAGTCAAGGTTGTAGGGGCACTCGACGGTGCTGGAGCGGGGAGATTTATCCCACTGGCGGTCGCCAATTCAGCCCCACGTTGGGCACAGCGTTGGTTGGCCGCGATGACCGCATCGCCTTTCTTGGCAAACAATTCCGCAAGGTAGGCACATAATTCATCAATGGGGTATCCGAGCAGTGCAAAGACCGCGCCTGCAGCCACGGTATTGGCCATCATTGCCGACTGCGCGATATCTTTGGCGATCTTGGTCAACGGGAGGGGAAGTGCGCTGTCGGACATCTCACCATCGAAGATCGCGAATCCCTGCTCAGTGACAGTATCGCGCAACGTCTCCAGAGCAGCCGTAGTCAATGCCACCAGTACATCGACTCGATCCGTCGCCGCGTAAATTTCACTATCTGCAATTCGCAGATCAAACCAGTTCAGCCCGCCGCGAATACGCGACATGTAGCTTTGCGTGGCCAGCACATGCACGCCCAGCGCTGCCAGCGCCCCCGCCAGCAAGCTACCGGTCGTTTGCACTCCTTGGCCGGCCTCCCCGGCAATGCGAATAGTTAAGTCCATCCTGACTCCCCTCCCTTGGCACGCGGAAATATTACGTTGAATTATATCGCCATTATACCCTGGCGAAGATGATGTTACCACACTGACGGCGCACACAGCATGAATATCGTTTTACGCATCAAGCTGGCTAGTGTGGCACACATTAGACTTGCCCGGAAATACGGACTGATGGCTATCTGCTCCTTATATTCCCCTGGCTTCGTGGATATTTTCACGTTTGTCCGCCCCGACAAAGTGTAAATATTTCGCCTTGCTGGAGCCAAAATAAGCTCAAAATTCATTCAAGTAGGACTTTCGCTTGGCATCAAAAACACCTAATCAATTACTAACATAACATTAACAGAATATTAATGTTTGGTATTTTTACCCACCGGGTACCCCTGTAGTGAACGCTCATGTAACCCGGAGATCGTGCCATGTTCTCGAAATCGCAATACATTGCCTATTTGATTGCCACCGTCAACAATTATACGTGTACGCATCTGGCTGATCACTTGGAAGGCGAGGCGGTCGTAAGCCATGATACGATCAGCGATTTCCTCGCGCATGCCAAACTCACCCCCCGCGGGCTCTGGCACGTGACGCGGTCTCTGCTGCACGATGGCCCGTCCAGCTTTCTCGTGCTTGACGATAGTGTACAGAACAAACAATATTCCCAAAACATTGATCTCGTGAAGTTGCAATATAGCGGCGCGGAACATGGCTTGGTGCGTGGCATCGGCGTGCTCAACCTGCTCCACACGACCGGAGTCAACCACGCGTACTACCCCATCGACTATCGCGTGTATGATCCCACCGGTGATGGCAAAACGAAAAACGTCCATTTTCGCGAGATGCTCACCCGGGCCTTTGCCGACAAAGGCATTCTGTCGCGCTATATGCTGTTCGATAGTTGGTATGGCTCCGTGGACAACCTGAAATATATCCACCGCCAGCAACGCCTCTTCGTCACCACGCTCAAAAGTAACCGCAAAGTGAGTCTGTCAAAGGCCGAGGGGTATGTCCACCTGACGGACATTGACTGGACTCCAGCACGTCAGCGCTTTGGCGTCACGATTCATCTCAAAGATGTGCCGTTCCCGATTCAACTTTTCAAGATTGCCGTCACACACGACGACATTGACTGGGTCATCACCAACGAAGTGGCCCAGAGTTCCCTCACCACGGACGTCCTCCGCGCCAGGTGTGACGTCCGATGGCAGATCGAGCAGTTTCATCGGGAAGTCAAACAATTAGTTGGCACAGAAAAATGTCAATGCCGCTCCGCACGCGCGCAACGGAACCATCTCGCGTGTGCATATCTCGCCTGGGTCGCGATTCACGTGTATGCCGGCGCACACGGGATTACGCTCTATGCCGCAGTACACGGGCTGCTGAGCGCCTACTTGCGACAGGAATTGCGCCAGCCAACCATCTCGGTACTATCAGTATGACAACATGAACGTAATGCATACCTAACAAAACTTCGGGTTAAGCGAAAGTCCTA
>CAIXPS010000368.1 GCA_903921365.1 uncultured bacterium
CAACACGCACGCCGGCGGCAGCACCCCCAGGCGGATATACTCGCCGATGTCGCCCTCGTTGAACGGGCAGACGCCATACGCGTCGGGCAGCGTAAGCGCGTCGTACTGGTCGTGTCCATTCACGCGGACCGTCATGCCGCCGGCGTTCGTGACGCACGCCATCGCATGAATCGGCGACAGCCCGCCGTGCTGCCAGGACGGGCTGACCTGGATGGGGCGGATGGCCAGCAGCAGATCGCCGGTCAGCGCACGCCCGGTGGCATTGGTGATCGTATAGCAGACGAGGTTGACGGAATCGGTCGTAGTTCCCTGAATCAGACTCTCGACGGTCAGCGTCAGTTCGGGCAACTGCCATGTGACGGAAGGCATCGGCAGGCAGGCGTCCTCCAAGTCCTGCGTAATGCTGGCGGCATCGGAAAACGTCTGCACATTGCCGTTGATGAAGAGGTAGGGCATGACCGTGTTCCCGCGGGCGATGGACTCGATCGTGCCGTATTCGTCGATCAGGCTTTCCTGAAAATCGCCCGGCAGACCGACCACGGTCCAATAGACTTGCCGCCGCTGCAACGTGTCCGGATAGAGACCGGCCTGCGCGCGAGCAGCCGCGCGGTGATAGCGCATCAGGGGCGTCGCCTCCTGCGTCGGGCGCAACAAGGTGAGTTCGCGCGCCGTCAGCCGCACATTGGGCAGCGGGGCGGCCATGGTGATCCGCAGGTAGCGTGCATTCATGCAGGCATTCGGCAGGGTGTCGAACGCACCCACGCCGTTGCGCACCTCGCCAACCTCGTTCCAGACCTTCTGGTCGGCGGAAATCGCCAGGTGCGCCTGCACCGGCGGCACGTCGCCCCACCCCACGCGCACCCCGTTCAGCGGCAGGCTGCGACGCAGGTCGATGACCAGGCTCTGCGACTGCCCTCCCCCGTCCAGCCAGACCTTGTCCCATTCGCCGTTCCGGTACCAGGTGTCCGCGCAACCCGGATTGCCGGCCAGCGGCGATTCCGCCACCTCGTGTAGATCGATCTCCCACAGCGAGTATCCCCAAGTCGTGGCGCGTTGCACGCCAACCAACCGGACGTAGCGCGCCGCTGCGGGCGGAAAATATATTTCCTCGGAGTTGCCGCCGCCATGTGTCGTGGTGTAGACGGTGGTCCATTGCGACGTATGCACCGCCGTCTGGATTTCGTAGGCCTTGGCGTAGGCTTCCTCCCAATGCAGCGTGATGCCGCCGATCATCGAACAACTGCCCAGATCGATCTGCAACCACTGGGCGTCGTCGGCCATGCTGCTCCAACGCGTATCCATCTTGCCGTCCGTGGTCAACCCCGCGTCGTATTCGTCCCCTGCCACGCTGGACGCGGTCACGCGCCACACCGTCTTGGGCGGCAATGGCACCGTGCTCACAGCGTCGGTATCGGCCAGCGCCATTCCGGCCAAGCCAAAACCGGCCGACAGCAGCCACTGTCCGCGCGTAACCAAATTCCACCACCTTGTCCGTATGCACGCCTTCATGTAATTGTCGCAGTCTAAACGATCGGTTCCGTCCCCGCTACCCGAAAAAACAAGGCAAGCTATTGACACGCGGCGCGCGAGGCACGACACTGTACCCCATTGCGGCGCAGAAGCGATGTTCCGTCCGAACGGCAGCTTGCGCCGCGCGGAGAAAACACCCTGATGAAACGCCTGCTCGTCGCATCCCTGTTCTGTGCCAACCTCGCCGTCGCCCAGACGCAAATCGTCGCCGCGACAGCCCAACAACCGGCGGCGCCCGCCGCCAAGGAGTCCAACGTGGTCGTCGTCATCGAAACCAGCCTCGGCACCATCACCGCAGAACTTTACCCGGACAAGGCGCCCGCCTCGGTCGCCAACTTTCTCGCCTACGCGGACGAGAAGTTCTACGACGGCACGGTCTTCCACCGCGTGATCAGGGATTTCATGATCCAGGGCGGCGGCTTCACCACCCAGATGAAGCAGAAGCCGACCAA
>CAIXPS010000369.1 GCA_903921365.1 uncultured bacterium
GGATGTACTCGTGCCGCGCATGTACTCATCGATTTGCGCACTTTCGCGTATTGACTACTGAAACCAGACCGCAACAATTATGGCGTGTTCAACTCAAGAGCCGCATCTATTTGTTGTACTTTTGTAGTTTTATTTGCATTGTTCTCGCTGACCACAGTTCCGACTGCGCGCGCCGCATCAGGCGTCACCTTCGTCCCAGGGACAGTGGTGATAGATGCAGCGATACAAGATTCGCTTGTTGTGACACTGCAAGACGCCTCAACTGATACTAATGGCGCGCGCCTCTTTGCGGTCACGGCAGTGCAAGGCGCCGGGTCGCACGAACTGGTCTCGATCGCCGGCTTTGCCCAGCTTGTGGATGGATCGTCATGGTCGCTGGAAGATGCCGCCTGGGTGGGACTCGTCCTCGCCGTAAGCAACGCAGATGGCACATGGTCGAGCGCATTGAAAGGACGAGCGGACTTCACGATACTGCTCACGCGCGTGCCGTACTCAGAGATGGATGCATTCGCGCGCGCCGGATTGTCGCCAAGTCGTCGTCCTCTCACCGCTGACCAGACAACCTATCATTTCCCGTGGCAACCCGGAACCAGTATGTACTACGGCAGCCTGGGTGTGCACGCCGGCGGGTATGCCGGACTGGGCGCGTATAAAGCCGTGGACTTCCTTTCGGATGGCAACACCGCGGCCGGTCATGCGCCCAACAAACTGCTGGCCGCAGCAAGCGGCGCCATCGACTATGTGTGCAATGGCGCCTATAACACGGCTATCCGCATCGGAAATGTGATGTACCTGCATCTGGTTGCGAGCCCTATCCTCGTTTCGGGGCACAGCTTCAAACAGGGCGAGATGATGGGACAGCTCAAGACCGGGACATTTAGCGACAACTGCGGCTGGGGCAGCCAGGGCGATAATTGGTTCCACGTTCACTGGGCATTCCCCGACACCGGCACGTTCCAGGCCAGCGGCTGGACGCTCACGTTCGCAGATCAGACCTGGCGTAAAGAGACAGCATCGCGCGTCCCTCTGTCATGGATGAAGGCTGAGTTACCCTATTACTCATATTTACCTTTGATACCAATTAGAATACAATAAGAATCATTGGGTAAGCCGCAATGATTCAGTCACTACGTGTGTTGTTTGTAACAAGCGCCATATTAGCGATATTGGCAATGACGTCATTTCCTTTAACCGTCTTTGCGCATGACACGGTCTCTGCTCCTCCGCCGGGCGAGATCATCATCATCCCTGGCACGGCGACGTTGAATGCATCGCTTGATCGTGCCGTGCGCGCTTCCTTCCGTAACGCTGCGGCTGTGTTCACGCTGCACCCCTACTACACGGTGACGGGGTTGCAGCAGAATCGCGGCTGGTACTTCATCTCGATGGCCGGCTTGGACACTCCCCCTTCCAGGAACCAGCGCTGGTCGCTCGAAGATGGACAGGCCTGGATGGGGCTGGTGCTCGCGATGCGCAACGCGACAGGCATATGGCCCAGCGCAGTTGAGGGAACGCCCGCGTTCTCAGCATTGTTGGACAAGGTCCCGCCAACTGTGTTGAGCGCATCCGCGAAGTTGAGCATCGACCCGGCGCGGCGGCGCGGCGCCCTGCCCGATATTTATCGTTTCCCCTGGCAGGCTGGCGCCAGCATGATGTATGGCATGAAGGGCATACACGAAGGCGGTTTTGCCATCCTGGGAACTTACAAGGCGGTTGATCTGCTCTCCGACGGCGACATCAGCGCCGGACACGCCCCCAACAGCCTGCTCGCGGCCGCGCCCGGCGCAATCAACTATGTGTGCGATGACGGCGTCAGCGTCGCCATCCGGATCGGCGATTTGCTGTATGTGCATCTGATGCGCAACCCCAAACTCACAGTGGGCTATAGCTTCGCGTCGGGCGAAGAGATTGGCCGAATGCGCACTGGCTGGTTCAACAGCGTGTGCGGATATGCCGACCAGGCCCAGAACTGGTTCCACGTTCACTGGGCCTTCCCGGCTGGCGATACTTTCCAGGCAGGCGGCTGGACGCTCGATCTGCGCGACCAGTTGTGGCATCGCGGCACAGAAACGCGCGGCATCTATGAGTGGCTGACCGCCGACAGCCCACGCTGGCACGCCGAATATTTCAGCGATGCAGACCTAAGCGCGCGTTGCAACGAAGGCGATGAAGAGGCTATCTTCCTTTTCAAGCAGTGGGACAGCGCCGGTGATCGCGCAGCGCCGCCGGAGAATTGCGCACAGGCAGAACGCTTCAGTGCGCGCTTCAGTCGCCCTGCCAGCTTTCCCGGCGGTAACTACACTTTTCATGTAGAGCACCGCGGCGGCGTCAGGCTGAAAATTGACGACCAGCCGGTCATCGGCGCATGGGACGGTGGCAGTGACGGGATCACAGCCACGCTGGCGCTCTCTGGCATGCACGACGTCACTATCGAGTTTGTCAAGACGACCGACTCGCCACTGGTGAACGTGTGGTGGTATGGTCCGGGCGCACTCACTCCACTAGCGAGCGCAGGGGCGTCTGTGCCCGCAATACAGGGTTGGCGCGCCGAGTATTTTGGCAACCGCGACTTGTGGGGGCAACCGGTTGTTGTGCTGAACCAGGATGGGCCGATCAACCATGACTGGGGGTTGCACAGCCCTGGGTATGGATTGCCCAAAGAGGACTTTAGCGCGCGTTATACGCGCCTCGCTGAATTCAAGTGCGGGCGCTACCGTTTCAATGTCCACGCAGATGACGGCGCGCGCATTCGGGTCGGCGACCGGCTGGTGCTGGACGCCTGGCGCGAACAGGTCGCTGACTTTCAACTGTTCATCGACCTGCCCGGCGGCAACCTGCCCGTGCTGGTCGAATATTTCCAGCGGGGTCAGAACGCTGCGCTGGCGGTGGACTGGCAGCGCGTGGCGGGTTCGTCTTGCGCCGAAATCAGATTAAAATAGAGTAGAAACTGGTTTCAGTGCACCCACACCCACGTTCCGGGGTTGGCGTCATCTGCGACGGCGTAGTTCCCACCGCTGTTGGGTTGCGTCCAGTTGAACAACCATTTCGCGTCGCGCAATGACAGGTTGACGCACCCGCGGCTGTGCGGATAGCCAAAACCGTCGTGCCAGTATGCGCCGTGCAACGCATAGTCCGTGTAAAAGAACATGTTGAACGGCACTTCTTCGAGGTGGTATTGGCCCAGATCGGGGTCGCCCGCCGCGTTGTACATCGGCTGTGACTTGCTCTTGATGCGAACCTGAAAAAGTCCTTTCACCGTTTCCCACTTCGGTAGACCGCTCGATACCAGTGAGGCATACACCAGCTTGTCGCCCTCGTATGCGGCGATTGTCTGCTCAAACAGGTTTACCGATATCCACTTGCCATGCAGCCGATCATTGGTGGAGATACCGGGCGGGGCATTGCGAGGCGAGACGATCGCCAGGCGTTGCTGCCGGCACCACTGGTTATCACCGATGCGGTACCACATTGTATCGCCAACCAGCGCCTTTTCGTAGATCTTCACCACGTCATATCGTTTATATTTCGGGGCATCCGGGTTTTCGTCGCCGTCAGGTTCGAGCAGAGAAGTGAAGTCGGCCAGCACCCACGCGATCGGGCCGGCAGGGGTTTGATCGAACGAGCGCCCCTGAAAGGCCGATGGACGGTACAGAACCAGCTTGTCGGCATGCACCCACTCGTTGGATTTGATCTGAGCGATCTGCACATCGCCCGCCTGTGTGCGGCTGATCACTGTCACCCACTCGTAACCTTCCATCTCGCGCACGGGTGCGGCGTTCTTCGCGAGATCGTCGGGAGTGGCATAGACCGGCACCTTGCTGGAGCCCGTATCGACGAAGGCGTAGACTTTGGTGAAAATAGGATCGTTATCGGTGGGGCCGCCGGCCGTGCTGGTTGATATATGCGGCTGGGGTTGTGGCGCGGACGCAGCGCGCGCCGTCGAGTTTTGGGCAAACAATGTCAGGGCGCCGGCAGCCAGTGCTGCGCTCAGTAAAACAATCCACTTCACATTTACAGTATTCATCTACGTCACCTATCACTCTCACCCGGCGCCTGTTTATTAAAGGCAGTGAAAACAATTCGCGGATTGTCCAACAACCTTCTCTTGTGGTCATGCACTGGGGGGCTGCACTTGCCGAAGGATACTCCAAAACAACGTTCTATGCCAGATGATTGCTATGCCAAACACCCAGTATTGGTCAACGACATGCGGTTGTTCAACGATCAAAACGCTTGTGGCAATTCCAGTAGATTGACGTGACACGAATGCGCCCTGCGTATGGGGCGTACGCAGGGCGCAGGCGGGTTGTTTACCCGGTGACAGTGTGTCGGTTACGTCGATTAACCTAGTGGAATCTTGTCTGCAATGAACCACGCCAGAATGGTGATGACGCCGACCAGAAACGCTGGCTCATGCAATGCCTCGCGGTCGTCAACCAGTTGTGCCTCGCGCTTCACCAGCTTCCACAGTTGTTCTGCAAACAACATCGGGCCAAGCACTGCCGGGATGATAAACAACCAGACCGGGATGATTTGTGCGACGAAGAAGTACACAACTACCGCCAGCGCTCCGAGAATGGAGGCAACCATCAGCACTTTTGTCCACTTCAAGCCGATCAAATCGGCCGTGTGGCGGATGCCCGCTTTCTTGTCAACCACGATATCGCGCAACTCATTGCTCAACTCGCCATAAACAGAGACGAATACAACAAAGAGGAAAAGCAGCCAACTGTAAGGTTTGCCCTGGTCATACACAAAATAGGCGCACAGGAACTGCAAACCGGCCAGCGATAGGCCGTGCGAAATAAGATCGGCCACCGGCACTGACTTCAGGCGAATGACGCGCCACGAGTAAAGAAATGCGAGCGCCAGGCAGAATGCGCCCAGCAGAAACGGCAGCAGACCCAGCAGGCTGTACAACCCGAGAAGGGCTGCGCTTACGACGAGGCACGCCAGCTTGCCCATGCGGGGCGAGATCATTCCGGCACTGATCGGGTTGCGGCGCGCCTTCTTCTCATCCATGGCGTCGTCGGGAGCGTCCTCCACGTCGTTGTACATGAAGGCAAAACCGACCACCAGGATATTGGCGGCCAGCACGATCAGCAATCGCAGGTCAAAATCGCCGCCTCCCAGCTTGGCTCCCATGAGCGTCGTAACACAGACGAACAACACGTATTCGCGATACCGCGTCAATTGGAGCAGGCCTTTCACAGGTCGACGCGCCCAACGCATCAGAGCTTTCAGAGTTGTAGGCATGCTCGCATTATATTGCCATTGCGGGAACGGGTAAAATCCTTACGCGATGCACTTAAAACACCTCGTACTCAACGGTTATAAGACCTTTGCGAACAAAACCTCTTTCGCCTTTTCCGAAGGGATTACAGCCGTCATCGGGCCCAATGGCAGCGGCAAGTCAAACATAGCAGATTCGATACGATGGGCGCTGGGTGAACAGCAATTCTCGCTGTTGCGCGGCAAAAAAACCGACGACATGATCTTCGCTGGCAGTTCGCGCCGCGCGCGCGCCAGCATGGCCGAGGTGCTGCTGACATTTGACAACAGCGACGGGTTTTTCCCTGTGGAGTTCACCGAGATCGCTATCGGGCGGCGCGCTTATCGTGATGGCTCAAATGAGTATCTCCTGAATGGCAACCGCGTGCGCCTGCGCGACATTACCGACCTGCTCGGTCACACGGGTCTGGCTGAGCGCACCTACACCGTTATTGGCCAGGGTCTGGTCGACGCCGCGCTGACCCAGCGCCCCGAGGAGCGCCGCGCCCTGTTTGAGGAGGCTGCCGGCATCGGCGCTTATCGCGACCGCCGTGATGACGCGTTGCGCAAGCTGCAGGAGACCCGCCATAACCTTGAGCGTGTGCGCGACATTCTCACTGAGATCACCCCGAGGGTCAGCCAGCTCGAACGCCAGTCGACACGCGCGCGGCAGTATCAGGTGCTCACGGCTGAATTGAAGGAGCACACCCGCCGCTGGTTCAGTTATCACTATCAGACCGCGCGCGCCGCCGTGGACAAGGCCGCTGTCACTCGCGTTCAATATGAGCAGCAGGTCGGCGAGGTGCGCGTGATTCTGGAGGAGTTGGAAAGCATCTCGGCGGGTTTGCAACAGCAGCAGGGCGACTTGCGCGCGCGCGCGGCCGAGGCTCAGCCGCGCCGCGACGATGCTCGCCGCAGGAACGAGGCGGTGACGCGCGATCTGGCGGTGTTGCGTGAACGCGCAACATCGGTGCAATCACAACTCTCGTCAGCCCGGCGTGAACTGCGCGAGCGCGCGGCCGCCCTGGAGTCGTTGACAGTCCGCGCGGCGCACTCCGCCGCAACGCTGGTCGGCGCACAGGCGGCGTTGACACGCCGCCAGAAGGAGCAACAAATCGCCGAAACTGCCGCGGCTGAGCGACAGACCGCGCGCGCCCAGACCGAAAAGATGCGCTCCACCGCGCAACAGGACTTGTTGCGGGCGAACAGCACACTGAGCGGCGCACAAAATCGTCTGAACGCCCTGCGAGCCCGCCAGACGGTGTTGAGCAAGCAGGCGCGCGATCTGACCGAGCGTGTCACCCGCGCGGAGGACCAGCGCAACCGCGAAATGGCGGCGCTAAACGAGTTGAACGCTGCGAGCGAAGTAGACGCCAAACGGTCGCGCGAGCTGACCGCACAATATGACGCCCTCGCGCGCGAGCTTGAGGCAGCCCGCGCGGCGCTCTCGGCCACACAGTCCAACCTGGCTGCCGCTGAGGCAGAGGAAAAAATGGCGACGCGCGTCAACCTGTTTGCCGAGATGCGGCTGCAGCAAAACAGCGGCGACCTGGCAGATCAGGCGCAGGCCGCGCGGTTGCCAGGTCTACGCGGCACACTGGCTTCACTGGTGCAGGTGCGTCCAGATGATCGGCGCGCGGTTGAAGCAGCGCTTGGCGATCTGCTCAAGGCGGTGGTCATCGAGTCGCCGGATGGGGTGACGCGAACCCGCGCGTGGCTGATCCAGCAGAAGCCGCGCAACACCTACTTGAGCATCGTGCCGTTGCCCTCGATACGCCCCGTGGTTGGGGAACACAATGGGCTTGATGCCGCACTGGTTGAACGCGCCAGGACCATGCATGCGCGGCCTGTGGTTGAGTCGTTGAATGCTCCCGCCTGGCTCAGACCAGCCTTGCAGATGCTGGCCGGGCGCATGTTTATCACGCGCGACCTGGACACTGCGCGGTCGCTCGCAGCACAACTTCCCGAGGGCGCGCTGTGCGTGACGCGCGATGGTGAAATAGCGCACGCCAGCGGTTTGATGGCGCTCCCGCCAGGGCCGCGTTCACCGGTCATCATCGGCGAAGAGCCAAAGACCGAGACGCTCCCCCTGGTTGACCCGGTGGCTGCCAAGGCCAACCGCGAGAAGGCTGCAGCGGCGCGTGACAGGGCGCAACAGGAATTGGACGCCGCTCGGCGGCGCTTCGAGGAAGGCACGCGTTTGCGCGATGCGTTTGCGCGCGAGGCCTCTGCGCGACGAAGCCGCCGCGACGATGCTGCCCGCCGCATTACCAGCCTGGAGGAACAACAGGCGCAAATGGCGAGCGACATCAGGAGCGCTGAGCAGGAACTTGCGCAGGCGACCGAGCAGATCGGCTCTGCCAACGCCGTGCTGACGCAGTGCGAACTGGCGCACACGCAGGCGGCTCACCGGCTGACAGCCATTGAAACTGATTTGCGTGAGCAGATGGCGGGCGGCTGGCTGGAATCTCTGAACAATGCCCGGGCGGCGCTCGCCATCGCCACCGAAGCGATGCGCACCGCACAAAATCAGCGGCGCGAACGGTTGGCGCAGCTCGCAGACGGCATCGCTCAACGCGATTTGCGCGCTCGGCGCACCGCCGAACTGGACGGTCAGCACGCGATATCGCAAAGCGCGCTGCAAGCGGCCGAGAAGACCGCGGCAGAAGCGGCTGCGGCATTGCGTGAACTCGACGCCACTATCACCCCCATCCAGACTGAGCTGCGCGAAGTCGAGCAAAAGTTCTCACAGGAGGAGGCGCGCCGGCGCGAAGCCGAACGCGCCCTGCGCGACGGCGAGTCCCGTTTGAACACCACGCTGCTTGAACAGGCGCGCAACGACGACGAGTTTAAAGCGTTGTGCGAGCGCGCAGCGGATGCGCTCGACATCGATGGGCTGGAGCAACGCAAAGGAGACGACGCGGCGGCTCCTGTGGCGGTTTCAGCCTCGAGCGCCGAAGCGCCCGCAGAAGACCTGCAACAGAAAGCAGCCAGCCGGCAGGCGGCTATCGTCGCGCTTCTCGACAGCCTGCCCGTCGCAGACGGAGCGCCCGCGCCCGGGATGGATGAACGCATGACCCAGTTGCGCAACCAGATCAAACGGCTGGGGGCGATTAACTTTGAGGCGCAGGCAGAGTACGAAGAACTCAAACAGCGCCACGACTTTCTCACCACGCAGACACAGGATCTGGATCGCGCGTCCAGTTCATTGCAGCAAGTCATCGTCGAACTAAACGACGTGATGCAGGCCACCTTCAAACAGACCTTCGAGGCGATTGCCACGGCCTTCCAGTCGACCTTCAAGATTCTGTTTGGCGGCGGCATGGCCAGGCTCACACTCACCAACGCCGACGATATCGACGAAGCCGGCATCGACATCCACGCCCAGCCACCGGGCAAACGCCCGCAGGGGCTGGCGCTCTTATCCGGCGGCGAGCGCTCGCTGACGGCGGGAGCGTTGCTATTTGCCATCCTGCGCGTCAAGCCCACGCCTTTCTGCGTCATGGACGAGGTGGACGCCGCGCTCGATGAGGCCAACGTGGCGCGCTTTCGCAGCATGCTGGAGACGCTCTCCGAGCAGACCCAGTTCATCGTCATCACTCACAATCGCCGCACGGTGGAGGCCGCCAACACTATCTATGGCATCTCGATGGGCGCGGACGGCGCGAGCACGGCGCTGTCATTGCGGCTGGATGAAGTGGAGATGAAGCAGCAGTAAAGACTCACTTACATTGATAATGCGCACAGGCGCCCAGTAGACTTCGGTACAATATCGCCTTTAGCGCACACGCCAACATTCAGGAGGTGCTATTGATTGAAGTTAATAGTTGAGTGTGATCGTGACTCCAGTCGCTGGGACCGGGCTGCCCTCCCATCAACCCTTTCAGAAATAGGATATGAGGCTTTCTAAAACATGAGAACAATAAAAGGCGTTATCACTCTTGTAACGGCTGCATCGATATTCTGGTCCGCCGTCGTCACTTCCCCTGTATTGCCAGCAATGGCTGTGCCACAGACAGCAACTGAAACATCAATGATTGCGAGCAACGGCACAACACCCGGCGCCAAGCCCTCCGTGGCCGTGGCATACAAGCCGGGCGTAAAGTCTGCAGACGAACTATACAAGTCCGCCAGTAAGGCTAAAACCAGTGCCTTGCACGCCGCCGTTGCAGTTGATGATGAGTACCTGCTCGATGCTAACGGAAATGCGCGGGTTATCATTGAACTGGTTGACCCACCGTTGACCAACTATTTTGCTTCGCTGTCCGGAGCCGCCAGTCGTAGTTTTCTGAGCCCGACTGGCGCTGGAAACCGCCTGGATGCAAACTCTGCATCCTCACTGACCTATCGCGCCCAACTGCAGAAAACACAGGATAGCGTGATCAACATCATCGCCGCAAAGACTGTGACGGGGAAGCTCAACGTCACTTATCGCTATGACGTGGCTTACAACGGATTCGCTGCCGCTGTGCCGCTCAATCAGATCGACGCGATCAAAGCGCTGCCAGACGTGAAGTCCGTTCATCCCGATACCCTCAAAACCATTCGGATGGATGCCAGCTTGCCACTGATTGGCGCACCCTCTGTGTGGGCTAATATCAGCAGCACCCTCGGCATCACGCAAGCGGGAAAGGGCGTCAAGGTCGCCATCGTGGACACCGGCATTGATCCCGCGAATCCGTTCTTTGCGAACACGGGAGTGTTTACCTATCCTGCCGGTTACCCCAAAGGCTTCTGTGCCAATACGCCTGGGTTTTGCAACGGCAAGATCATTGCTGCGCGTTATTACACCCAAAGCAGCAGCGTCAACATTAGTGAAACTCTTACACCGCTAGACGCAGACGGACACGGCACCCACACCTCCGGCACTGCTGCGGGAAACCACAATGTCGTCGCGCATGTCAACAGCATTACAGCGACAGTCAGTGGCGTCGCGCCGTTTGCATACTTAATGACCTACAAAGGGCTATGGCTAAACGTCGCAGGCGACAATGGCAGTGGTGAAACCAGTGGTCTTATCCAGGGAATCAATGACGCCGTGGCCGATGGCGCGGATGTTATCAACAATTCCTGGGGAGGAGGCGCGCGCACTGGTGATCCTGCAACCCTTCCCGAGAACGTTGCTGCCGTTAACGCAGCGAATGTTGGCGTCATCGTTGTCTGGGCAGCGGGCAATTCCGGCCCGAGCGCCAACACCGTCGATGATCTTGGCGGTGATCCTCGATTGTTGAGCGTCGCAGCATCCACTGCCGGGCGAAGCTTTGTCGGCGCGGTAACCGTAGGCTCAACCAACGGCAGTGTTACTGTGCCGCCAACCGCAACTAATCTCCTCGGTTTGAGCATAGGCGCCGGCGCACAGGGCGCACAATATGTCGATGTCGGCAATATCGTTGGACCGCTTCCACCAAATTCACTAACGGGTAAGGTGTGTCTCGTCACGCGCGGCACCCTCGCCCGCGTGCAGAAGTCGCAGTACTGCGCGGATGCAGGAGCAGTAGCAACTGTTCTGCGCAACAACTGGGAGAGCGCTGCTGCGCCAGATGATCTCGAACTTGACCTGCACATCATTCCCACAATCCAATTACACAAAGCGGAATCGGCGGTATTGACCGATTGGTTGAACAGTCTCGGAGCACTGTCGACAACTGTGCTCATCACTGTCGGTCCCGGTTTGCGCAACACAACATTTGATATTGCCGATGTTGTCGCCGACTTCAGCAGTCGCGGCACGTCATCGAATATCGGCCTTATCAAGCCCGATCTGATCGCCCCGGGCGTCAACATCCTGTCGTCGTTCCATTCGGTTGCAGATCCGACGCGCTCCTGGGCGTTTGAGAGCGGCACTTCAATGGCTTCACCGCACGTCGCCGGTTCTGCGGCGCTGTTGCTGAGTGCGCATCCTGAGTGGTACAGCCTCAATAGCTACGATCGCATGCTGCGCGTTAAGTCGGCGCTGATGAATACATCAGTCACCAGCGTAACGGTGAGTGGTGGCGCGCCTGCGATGCTCGAAGACATGGGCGCTGGGCGCATCTCACTTTTGGCAGCCAATGATCCAGGTGTGATCTTTGATCCGCCATCGTCTTCATTTGGACAGGTCGCCGCAGGCGGGGCCACGGTCTTTACAGTGACCAACGTCACCCATCCCGCCGTGCCAATCACGCTAACCGCGAGTATCGTCAAATACGGCAACCCGCTGAGCAACACATACGCACTGACTGCCACACCTGCCAAACTGGTGGTTCCCGCCGGTGGGTCAATGGTGTATACGCTATCGCTAAGCACCTCCGGCCTGCCGCAGGGTGACTATGAAGGACAGGTGTACTGGACGCAGGACAATGGTCCGCGCGTTCTGCACGTCCCATTCTGGTTCCGCAGAGTGGGCGCAGCCTTTGACGCAGCGGTGAACGTAACGACGCCGCGTGACCAGGGCGGAAAGACCTTTAGCGGACTCGTGGGCAACGCAGTTCTGACCACGTCTGCAACACTGTACGGGCTCGCTGCGCCTCTCATTACGCAGGCCAGTGCGCCAGGCGAGACCGAACAAAACGCCGCATCGTTCCCGCTCGTCCCAGCCAAGGGCTGGTATCTGCAGACGTATAAGATTCCAGCGAACACAGGCCGTCTGGTCGTAAGCACCGGCAATTCCAGTGTGTCTGACGTTGATCTGTACCTGCTGTATGACTTCACAGGAACAGGCTATCACTTTGCCGACGGCAATCCAGCCAACCCGAACAGCGATGTCTTCGCAGCCAGCGCAGGCGGCACTGCCAACGAGCGCGTGGACATCCTCGGCGGGCCTGGTTCGCTGCTCGAATATCTGGGCGGTGAGACGATCCTCATCGCGGTTTACAATTTCACTAGCGCTCCAGCCAGTTTCAAGGTGCGCACATGGGCAGCGACGCCAACCGATGGGAGCGTGTCACTGTCCGGCCTGCCGCCTGCCCTCACTGATGGTCAGGTGATAACCCCGCTGGTGACATTCAACAAAGCGATGACGCCAGGTGAGTCATACTACGGTCTGGTTAATCTGGGCGACGACGCCAACGAGACCGCCCTGGCGCAGGTGCTGGTAAATGTGGATCGCACAGCAAGCGAGGTCGTCAAGACCGTCAACCCGGCAGTTGTCGCAACGGGCACAGTGGTGACATACTCGATTGCGATACAAAACCAGGAGGCATTGGCACATTCATACGCGGTGACGGATGAATTGCCCGCAGGGGTAACATACGCGCCTGGTTCGCTGACCGGGCCAAACGCCAGGTACGACGTCGGGTTGAATGCGATCATCATCACGTCAAATATGCCGGCGCTGGTCAAGTCGCCGAACTACGCCATAGCAGATAGCATATCCAGCCCCAGTATCGTGAATGACTCGCCTCTTGGCGGTTTCGTCGATTTGGCAAATTATTTTGCACCTGTCGCAAAGGCTGACAATACGACCTTTACGTATGGCACAACGGGGTGTTCGCTAAGTTTCTTTGATTCGACGAACGGGACCCCCGCTGCGGTCCAGTACAGTTCTAATGGCGTCGTCGGCCCACGCGCTGGATTAACCTCTAA
>CAIXPS010000370.1 GCA_903921365.1 uncultured bacterium
CGGTTCTGCGACCTCACGCCCGCGCAGGTTGTACTTGTCTTTCGCCAGTACCACGATCGAGCGCCCCTCCGGTGTCTCATCGGCCAGCGACGACAACTGCGCCGCATCCGCCAGACGCTCGTTGCTCACGCCGGGCGCGGTGTGAAAATCGGTCGCCATGCGATTGCCGAGTGTGATTGTGCCGGTCTTATCGAGCAACAACACATCCACATCGCCGGCAGCTTCAACCGCGCGCCCCGACGTGGCGATCACATTGGCCTGGATCATGCGATCCATCCCCGCGATGCCAATAGCGGAGAGCAGTCCACCGATGGTGGTTGGAATCAAGCAGACCAACAGCGCGACCAACACAGTGACCGTCACTGGACTACCCTGCCCTGCCGCCTGCACACTATAAAGGGAGTATGGCAGCAATGTGGCCGTGGCGAGTAGGAAAATGATGGTCATCGCAGCCAGCAGGATGTTCAACGCAATCTCATTTGGCGTCTTCTGCCGCTTGGCCCCTTCCACCAGTGAGATCATGCGGTCGAGAAATGTCTCGCCGGGATTCGTGGTGATGCGCACAATGATCCAGTCGGACAGCACGCGCGTGCCGCCGGTGACAGCGCTGCGGTCGCCGCCGCTCTCGCGGATGACGGGTGCGCTCTCGCCTGTAATCGCGCTCTCGTCGACGGAAGCCACACCCGCTACGATCTCGCCGTCGCTGGGAATAACCTCATTAGCTTCAACGAGCACAAAGTCGTCCTTACGCAACTGCGACGCCGCTACCACTGTTGCCACTGCGCCGTGCCTGGGCTGCGCCAGCTTCTTCGCACTCACGTCGCGGCGCGTTTTGCGCAACGCATCGGCCTGCGCCTTGCCGCGACCTTCGGCCATCGCCTCCGCAAAGTTGGCAAACAGGACTGTGATCCACAGCCACACTGAGACGCCGAGGATGAAACCCGCCGGCGCTTCGCCCTGGCCGAATAGCGCCTGCGCGAACAACAGCGTTGTCAGTACCGCGCAGATCAGGACGACGAACATGACCGGATTCTTCACCTGCCCGCGCGGGTTCAGTTTTTTGAACGATTCGAGAATTGCCCGTCGCACAATCGGCGGGTCGAACAAGGGTCGTACTTTGGTTTTTGTCATCATGGCACACCTTCCGTTACTGAATCATCATCAGATGTTCGACAATAGGTCCGAGCGCCAGGGCTGGGAAGAACGTGAGGGCGCCGACGATGACAATGATGGCGATCAGCCAAACGATAAACAGGGCATTGTGGGTGGGCAGCGTGCCCGCGCTGGGCGGGACAACCTTCTTGCGCGCCATTGATCCGGCAATGGCCAGCGGTGGAATCATCATCCAGAACCGCCCGAACAGCATCACGACGCCGCCAAGCAGGTTGTAGAAGACGGTATTGCCGCCCAACCCGCCAAAGGCGCTGCCGTTGTTGTCGGCCTGCGACATAAACGCATACAGCACCTCGCTGAACCCGTGCGGGCCGGGATTGAACACGCTCGCCTTGCCAACATCGAGCACCACCGCCAGCGCAGTGGCATCCAATGCCATCAGCGGCAGAATCAGAAAACAAAGCGAGGCCATCTTCATCTCGTACGATTCGATCTTCTTGCCGAGATATTCGGGCGTGCGGCCCACCATCAGCCCGGCCACAAAGACGGCGATGATGACGAAGATGAACATGCCGTACAACCCGCACCCCACACCGCCGAACACAACCTCCGCCAGCGACAGCATCGCTAGCGGCGCAAGACCGCCCAGCGGGGTGAGTGAGTCGTGCATCGCATTCACCGATCCATTCGACGCAGCCGTTGTGGTCACTGCCCAAAGTGCTGAGTTGGCGACGCCAAAGCGCGCCTCCTTGCCTTCCATGTTTCCGCCAGACTGAATGGCGCTGCTCGTCTGGTCAACGCCCAACGCAGTCAGGCGCGGGTTGCCATTCGACTCAGCGCTATAAGCGAGCACAATGAACGGCGTGAGCAATAGCGTCATGACGATCAGGATCGCCCAGCCCTGGCGCGTGTCGCCCACCATCCGCCCGAACGTATAGCACAGGGCGGCAGGGATCAGTAAAATAGCGAGCAACTCGAGGAAGTTCGAAAACGCCGTGGGATTCTCCAACGGATGGGCGGAATTAGCATTAAAAAAGCCTCCACCGTTTGTGCCTAATTGCTTGATGGCAATTTGCGACGCCGCCGGCCCAAGCGCGATGGTCGTCTGCGTCAAGGCGATCGTATCCATAACCGGGTTGCCGCTGGCGTCCTTCACTGCCTGTCCCGCGGCATCCAGATGCGGAACCTGGTAGGTCGTGGCCTGCAGAACCGGCACGGTCTTGTAATCCGCAACCGTCTGCACTACGCCCTGCGACACCAGCGCCACGGCGAGGATGATCGACAGTGGCAGCAGGATATACATCGTCCCGCGCACCAGATCGACCCAGAAGTTGCCAAGCGTCTGGCTTGAGCGGGCGCGGAACCCGCGAATTACCGCCATGAGCACCGCCATGCCAACGGCTGCCGACACAAAGTTCTGCGTCGTCAGCGCCAGCATTTGCGTCAGGTAACTCAGGGTGGTTTCGCCGCCATAGTTTTGCCAGTTGGTGTTGGTCATAAAGCTGACGGCGGTGTTGAATGCAAGATCCGGAGACACCGCGCTCATACCGGCGGGATTGAGCGGCAGGCCGGCCTGCAAGCGTTGCAGCGCATAGACGACCAGCCCGCTGATCAGGCTGAACACAAGCACCGCGACCGCGTAGGTTTTCCAAGTCATACCCTCGTCGGGATTGACGCCGGCGATCCGGTAGATCAGCCGCTCGAACGGGCCGAGGGCGCGGTTGATGACGACGTTTTCGCCCTCGTACACGCGCGCCATATACAGTCCCAGCGGTTTGACCAACAGCAGAAGAACCGCCAGATAGACAACAATCTGCAGGATTCCGTTGATGTTCATTTAGAACGCCTCCGGTTTCAACATGGCGGCAAACAGATAAATCAACAGAGCGACAACGATCACAGCACTGATTACATAAATCCAATTCATGGCGAAGCCTTATATCCTTTCCGCGACTTTGATCAAACCGTATGACACGGCAAAGAAAATCACAAAGATCGCAACCGCTGCAAGATCACTCAATAGGTCCATGGTTCATTCCTCGCAATCAGTGTAGACATCAGGTCATTCAAGCGCTGATAAAAGGCCGCGTGCGGGCATTAAAAACGCATCAAAAGACTGTAGCTATAATCTCAATGCCAGTCTCTGCCATCCGTCCGATATCAGTAATGTCAGTAATCAAGGAAGTCCGCGAAGTATGACCGCAACTGCAACCAATAACCGTGATTTCACGACCGATAGCGTCTTGCTTTTCGCCACGCGCATGACGCGCCTGTTCGCCTATGGCTTTGTGTCCATCATCCTCGTGCTGTACCTGAGCCAGCTTGGCCTGCAGGATTGGCAGATTGGCTTGCTGCTGACGCTGACGCTCATCGGCGACACCGTCATCTCGCTGTGGATCACGACCAACGCCGACCGCATCGGGCGCAAGCGCATGTTGATCGCCGGCGCAGCGCTGATGCTCTTCGCAGGCATCCTGTTCGCATTTACACAGGACTTCATCTTCCTGCTCATCGCCGGCACCGTGGGCGTCATCAGCCCCAGCGGCAATGAGGTCGGGCCGTTCCTGGCGCTGGAACAGGCGGCGCTATCGCAGATCGTGCCAGATAATCGGCGCACGCATATCTTCGCGTGGTACAACCTGGTCGGGTCATTTTCTACAGCCGTCGGCGCATTGTGCGGCGGCGGTCTGGCGCAGATTTTGCAGAGCAGCGGCGTGACGCCTCTGAACAGCTACCGGGTCATCGTCATCGGCTACGCGCTGCTTGGCGTAGTCCTCGGGCTGATGTTCCTGCGGGTATCGAATCGGGTGGAAGTGCCAAAAGATCAACTCAGACCCGCGTCCCGTCTCGGCTTGGGGCTGCACAAATCACGCAAAGTGGTGATCAGCCTCTCCTCGCTGTTTGTCATGGATGCCTTTGCCGGCGGGTTGGTGCTGCAGAGTTTTGTGGCCTACTGGTTCAACAAACGCTATGGCGTCGAGCCCGCTGTGCTTGGCGCGATCTTCTTTGGCGCGAACGTGCTCGCCGGAATATCGGCGTTGTCGGCTGTAAAAATTGCTGGAAAGATCGGGTTGCTCAACACGATGGTGTTCACCCACGTCCCCTCCAACATCCTGCTCATCCTGGTGCCGCTGATGCCGACGTTGCCGCTGGCAATCCTCATGTTGCTGTTGCGCTTCAGCATCTCGCAGATGGACATACCAACGCGCCAGTCGTACACCATGGCCGTGGTTGACCCGGATGAGCGCTCGGCCGCAGCCGGCGTCACCGGCGTCGCCAGGACGCTTGGCTCAGCTATCGCTCCCTCAGTTACCGGGCAGTTGATGAGCAACGCCGGATTGCTCAGCTTGCCTTTCATCCTCGCAGGCGCGATCAAGCTCATCTACGACGCTCTGTTGTACCGCAGTTTCAAGATGGTCAAGCCGCCAGAAGAGAAAGCGCAGCGCTGAATGCTGAACGAATGCTGGATGTATGCTGGATGTATGCTGGATGTATGCTGGATGTATAAGGAGACACGTATAATTCACCCTGACAACGCCAGAAGAGAATAATATGCGAACACTTTTTAACAATGAATTGACAACTGTCGCCGATCACATCCGCGCGCTCGGCGACCAGGTGAACGTTGCAACTGCGCGCGCCGTAACCGCGCTGGTTAATCACGACTTTGCGGAGGCGCGCGAGGTCAAGCGCAGCGACAAGTCGACCGACCAGTTGCGCTACGAGATCGAAAACGAGTGCCTGATCAGCATGGCGACCCAGCAACCGGTGGCTTCCGATCTGCGCCGGCTCGTCGCCGCGACGTTCGTGGCGGTGGAACTTGAGCGCTGCGGCGATTACGCCAAAGGCATCGCCAAGGCTGCGCGCCGGTTGAGCCGCGCCAATTCAAACAGCGGCGCCTACAACCTGACCGAGATGCAGGCGTTTGCAAGCGGGATGCTCGATCGCGCGGTCAACGCTTTTATCAATGTCGATAGCCCCACCGCAAGAGTGATCATTGCGGATGACGATCACATCGACGCCATGTACAACGACCTGGTCAGCAAGGTGACATTGGACATGAGCGAGGACTTCACACACATCGAAAGCGGCACGTGGCTGATTCACGCCGGGCACTGTATTGAGCGCATTGCCGATCGCGCCACCAACATCGCCGAACGCGTGTTGTTTATCCAGTCAGGCAATGTAACCGGCGACTTGAACGTGCACCCGGTCGAAGCCACCCGCAAAGTAAACGCGCCGGAAAACTAACCGGCGCGGGTCAGGGGCGTTCGCCCGCTTTCAGGCGCCTGTCGATTTCGTCAAGGCTGGGCAACACATCGCCCAGCGTAAGCATATCGTCCACACCCCGGCATTACGACCCTTCATCGACCTCCCCGTCCTCTATCCCCTTCATATCCAGCGTTAACGGGTTCTTAAAACACGCGTGTTAGATTATTTCCTTGTCAATAGTTGTCAATAGTTGTCTGGTTTCAACAAGATACGGAAAAGGCACGGAGATGATATGAAAATCAAGCAAGTTGTTTCGCGACTGTTTATCGCGGCGCTCGGCGCGTCCACACTGGCGACTGGCGCAGCCCAGTCGGTCAGCGCGGCGCCAAGCGGCCCCGTTAAGCGCGTGCTGCTCATCAGCGTTGATGGGCTGCACTCGTCCGACCTGAGCAGTTATATTGCCGCCAACCCAAAGTCCACGCTGGCAGCGCTGGCCGGCATGGGCGTGTGGTACCCGAATGCATCAGGCAACAAGCCCACAGACTCGTTCGCCGGTTTGATGGGGATTGTGACCGGCGGCACGCCTAAAGCCACCGGCATTTATTATGATGATTCCTATGATCGCAAGCTTTCGCCTCCCGGATCTAACTGCTCGACCATTGGAACCGAAGTTCTATACGATGGAAGCATCGACGCAGATCCCACCCGCATCGATGGCGGCGTCGGTTATGACCAGAGCCAGCTCCCGCGCAATCCCTACAACGGGTGCCAGGTCGTCTACCCGCATCAGTACCTGCGCGTGAATACGATCTTTGAAGTCGCAAAGGCTTACGGTTTTACAACCGCCTGGGCCGACAAGCATCTGTCCTACGAAATCGTGCGCGGCCCGTCGGGCGGCGGCGTGAATGACCTGTTCACCCCCGAAATCGACAGCGCTAATGGAACCACCAACAGCATCACGAAGACACAGGCCTATGACGATCTGAAAGTGCAGGCTGTGTTGCGCTGGATCAAGGGCTGGGATCACACCGGCGCCTATAAGATGACCGCGCCCGCGATTTTCGGCATGAACTTTCAGGCCGTCAGCGTCGGCCAAAAGCTTAAAGGCAATGGTTACACGGATGCCGCCGGCACACCCTCCAAGGGTCTGGCCAGCAGTCTGGCGTTCGTCGATCAGTCACTCGGTAAAATGGTGACGACGCTCAAGCAGTGGAACCAGTTCGACTCCACGCTGATCATCATCACCGCCAAACACGGGCAGTCGCCGATTGACCCGACTCAGCGACGCATTATCGACAGCAATGTGATCCCCGGGATCGTCGACGGCGTCAAGAAAGGGCTGCTGGCCCAGGCGACGCAGGACGATGTTGCGCTGCTGTGGCTGACCGATTCAAGCAAAACTCAGGACGTGGTCAACGCGCTGCGCGCCAATGCCGCCAATGCCGGCGTTGCAGACATCCTCTATGGGGACAGCCTCAAGGCGCAGTTCGGCGACCCGACCGTTGATTCGCGCGTTCCGGATATCATTGTGCAGCCGCAGATCGGCGTGATCTACACCAGTCCGAAAGGCACTAAACTGGCCGAGCACGGCGGGTTCAGCCAGAATGACGCCAATGTCGCGTTGCTTATTGCAAACCCGGGGCTGAAAGCCGGCGTCAACACTGCCAGCGTTCAAACCACCCAGATTGCCCCCACCATTCTGCAATCGCTGGGCATGGACCCGAACTGGCTCCAGGCAGTCAAGCTTGAGAAGACTGCTGCGTTGCCCGGCCTGGCAATGAAGTAAAAGGAGTAAAGAGTAGTAAACAGCAGTTACTACCTGACGTAACGAGACGCCCCATCCGACACGGATGGGGCGTTTTTGTTTGTGCCCACTGATGCCGGGCCGCATAACCCGTTCTTAACTGCGCGCTAAACAGGTCTTAGCAGTGTTCATCTATATCTGTATAAAAGCGAGGGTTACGAACGAAACAAGTCATGTTGAAACCCAGTGAGATTACCGTCATCGTCCCGACACGCAACGAACGGCGTAACGTGCCGGCATTTCTAGCGTCGCTCCCTCATCATGCACAACTAATCGCCGTCGATTCAAGCGATGATGACACCCCGGATGTGATCATGGCGTTGCGACCGGCAAACACGCTCGTGCTGCGCCGCTCGTGCAATATTGCCGTGGCGCGCCAGTTCGGCGCAGAGGCCGCGTTGACGCCATGGCTGGTCTTCACCGACGCCGATATCATCTTCGCCCCGGACTACTTTCAGCGAATCCTGTGCCATGAACACGCCGATGTGGTTTATGGGCCGAAGATATCCGCGGATCGGTATTGCCGCTACTACTTCTGGTTCAGCAAGGCGCAAGCGCTATCACATCGGCTGGGGCTGCCGGCTGCAAGCGGATCAAACCTGGCGATCCGGCGCGTGGCGCTTATGGCGGTGGGCGGGTTCGATATGCAACTGCGCTGCAATGAAGACTCCGAGATTGCGTGGCGATTACAGCGAAGTGCTTACAAGGTGGATTTCGACCCGGCTCTCTTGGTCTACGCGCGCGACCATCGCCGGCTGGACCGCGGCGTGATGCGCAAGACATTGCATTCACTGACGCGTTGCGCCGCGTTGTATCTGAATCTCATGCCGGCGCAATATCGCAACCGCGACTGGGGTTACTGGGCTCCGCCGCGCCGGAATCGCGCCACAGACGCCACACAAACCTGAAACCAACATGCGCGCCTGGATGTGTTTTATAGGCGCGCCAAGTTATTAAACGGAGCGCACATGGAACTGGAAGGGCTTCAGTACACGGTAATCGGCGCAGGCAGCGTCCAGGCGCGCGACCCGGTCACACTATCGGCCACGTGGGTGTCACGCCTGATCAGCCCGCCGATTGTCAGCGCCATCGGCCTGTGTTTCGCGGCGGGATGGGTAGGCACGCCGATCGCGTGGACATGGGCGGCGCTCGAATTGGGCATGGTCGTGCTCTTTCCGGCTCTGTATGTAAGCTGGCTGATATCGCGAGGCCAGATATCGGACATCGATCTCAGCCGGCGCGAGCAGCGCACCCTCCCCTATCTGATGACGGTTGCAGGCGCCTGCCTCGCGGCGGTGTTATCCCTGGAATTAAACGCGCCGCAGCCGCTTAGCTGGCTCTCCATCGCTGTAGCCGCTCAGGTCGCTGTCCTGTGCCTGATCACGCTTCGTTGGAAAATCAGCCTGCACAGTGCCGCAATCGCCAGCCTATGCGTGGTGCTGACGCACTTTGTCGGGCTAACCGCATTTTCCGTCATCTTGTGCGTCCCGCTGGTCGCGTGGGCGCGCCTGCGGCTGCGTCGCCACACCTTGATGCAGACCGTCGCCGGCACGCTGGTCGGCGCAGTGATCTATATCGCCGCATTACAGTTTGCGGCAATGAGTTAATCCCATGCGAATCGGCATCATCACCGAGACTTTCCTTCCCAAGGTCGACGGCATTGCCAACACACTGTGTCATGTGCTCACCCACCTGGCGGCGCGCCCCGAGCACTCGGCCCTGATGCTGGCGCCCGCCGGAGCCCCGGACCATTTCGCCAATACCCGCGTGATCGGCCTGCCAGCCGCACATTTTCCGTTTTATCCCGAACTGAAGCTGGCCTCGCCGTTGTCGAATATCGGCGCGCACTTCGACGCCTATAAACCCGATGTGATCCATGTCGTGAACCCGGTGTCGCTGGGCATCGCCGGCCTGCGCTATGCGCGCCGCAACAACATCCCGGTGGTTGCGTCCTATCAGACCGACATCCCCGGCTTTGTGACGCGCTGGGGTTACGGCTTCCTCA
This sequence comes from uncultured bacterium, assembly GCA_903921365.1. Taxonomy (GTDB): domain Bacteria; phylum Chloroflexota; class Anaerolineae; order J036; family Brachytrichaceae; genus CAIXPS01. The sequence goes on from CAIXPS010000370.1 coordinate 9,135, forward strand.
GCAAACCGCTGTATGCATATCTGCGTTGGATCCACAGCCAGGCCGACCTGAACATCGCGCCATCACGCGCCACGCGCGATGAACTGGCTGCGCATGGCTTCAAACATCTGAATATCTGGGGGCGCGGTGTGGACTGCGCGCGATTCAACCCGTCGCGCCGTAGCGACGAGTGGCGCGCGCGCTTAACCGCCGGTCATCCCAGCGCCCCTTTGTTGATGTTCACCGGGCGCGTGGCGCGCGAGAAGCGCATCGATTGGCTGCGCGCCGTCCTCGACGCCATCCCGCAAGCGCGCCTGGCCATCATCGGCGACGGCCCCGCGCGACCAGAACTGGAGCAGTTATTCAACGATGGGCGCGCTGTCTTTACCGGTTTCCTCGGCGGCGTCGATCTGGCCTGCGCCTACGCCTCGGCAGACGTTTTTGTGTTTCCATCCGCGAATGAGACCTTCGGGAATGTCCTGCTTGAAGCGATGGCGTCCGGGTTGCCGGTAGTCGCGGCTGCGTCAGGCGGGCCGCTCGATGTGGTGCAACATGGTCGCACCGGCTTGTTCTTCGCGCCGGAAGACAAGCGCGCAATGACGGCAGCGGTGCAGAACCTGTTGACCGATTCTGGCCTGGCGCGTCAATTGAGCCTGAACGCGCGCGCCGAGGCCACAGGGCGCAGTTGGGAGGCCAGAATAGGCGAATTACTGGCGTTCTACGAAAGTGCTATCACCGCTGCTTGCGCGCGCCAGGATGCGCTGCGCACACCGGCTTCACCCATGCGCGGCTTCAAGCGTGTTGCATCGGCAGAATAACCAGCGCGCTAAGCGCGAACAGCGCCGCCGCCAGCGCATATAGCGCCAGATACCCGGCAGATGTGCTGTGCAGACTGGCATTCAGCGAGTCGATCAACACACCGCCAAGCAGTCGCCCGATGGCGCTTCCGCCAGCCGTTGCGACGTTGGCGATGCCCATATAGCGCGCTGCCTCAGCGGGTGGAACGATATCCGTAATCATCGCGAAACTTGCCACCAGGTACACTCCCGCCGCAAGCCCGATGAACAACCCGATGCCGGTCAGCACGGTTAAGTCACGCGCCAGCAGCACCCCGACGACGCCGAGTGCGGCAGCAACGCCCGCGCCAATCATCAACGGCTTGCGCCCAATCCGCTTGGCGGCGCGATTGGTCAACAACGCAGCAACAATCACTGCCCCGCCGAGTGCGGCCGAAACCTGGCTGACGTAGCGCTGCGCCCCCGATTCAGTCATGCCGAGGACATCTACGGCGAAGAAAAGCAGGAAGATGGTGAGACTGATAAACGCGCACCAGAACAGGATGCGGTTTACAAACCACCAGCCAAATGCCGGATAACGGCGCAGGTCCACAGCGAATGTGTCGCGCAAACGCGCCCGCAACCTAACCCGTGTCGCGGGTTGCGCAAAAATAACCGCCTGAATCCCATCAGGTGAACGGATACCCCATGCGGTGATCGCCAGCGCAACGAACATCAGGATCACTGGAACCGTCACCGCTTGCACAACGGCAAGGTCGCCGATCACCGGCGCCTGACTGATGATCATGCCGGCGCTGAACCGTCCTGTCACCGCCGCGGCGATATCAAGCAATGCCTTGAGCGACGATGCCGCGCCTTTTTGTTCAGCCGGCGCCAGGTCGGGGATCAGCGCCTGCCAGGGGCCCTGAATGGTGTTCGAACTGCCTTGCAACAGCAGCACGCTGATGACAAGCGCGGGCAGGCTGGGAGCGAGCGCCACGACGTAGATGCAGATCGTGAGCATGAGCGTGCCAGCAATAAAAAATGGCAGCCGCCGGCCCAGCCGGCCGTGCGCGCGATCCGACAGCATCCCGACAACCGGCTGAGTCAGCATGGCAACCAGCAGCCCGACAAACGTCATCAGACCCAGCAATGTGTTCGGGCTGCGCGGCGCCAGTTCGAGTATCTTGTGCCCGTATACGGCCGGTTCCATCGTGCTCGAATAGGTAGTCAGGGCGAAAGTAAAGATCGTAATTGCCAGCAGACGGGGAAGTGATAACTGCTTCATGAATTGCGCGCGACAATACCATCCCGCGGTTAAATCACGGTTAAGTACAGGCCGCGCGCTCTTCGAATTATGCCTTTACTGTTCCGATCTGACCCAGTATGCGCGTGACATCGGCGCGAAAGTCTGCGTTGCCATCGTTCAGGCAGGCGCGCAAGGCCTCCACAGCAGGCGCGCCGATGGCGACGAGAGTGTTGCTCGCATTCCACGTCGTCTCAAAGTCAGTGCTGCGCAGGGCGCGAATCAGTTGCGGCACGGCGTCATGCCCCACCTGCACGCAACCCGCCCAGTTTTGTTTGGCGACAAAATAGGCGGCCTTGACGTCCCTGTCTTCGGGCTGCCAACCGATGCGTTCGAGCGCATCCGCCGCCAGCTTGCGCATGGCGTGATCGTTATCGTGCAACACCTGCAACAATGGCGGCACGGCGCGCTTGTCGCGCAGAATCCCCAGCGCTTCGGCCGCAGCCTCGCGCCCGCACTCGTAACAATCCCCCAGAAGATTGATCAGCGGTTCCACAGCCCGCGCATCACCGATCCGGCTAAGCGCGCGCGCGCTGGCAGATGAGAGCGCAAACCCCTTGCCCAGCACCCCGATCAGCGCTTCGACGGCGCGCGCATCCTTCAACGCGCCAAGCGCATGGGCGGCTTCGATGCGGATCATGTTGTCCTCGTCTTGAAGCTGCGCAATCAGCGGTTCGACGGCGCGCGCGTCCTTGATCTTTGCCAGAGCGCGAATCGCGTTACAGCGAACGGCATAGGGATGGCGTTTATCACTGATGAGCAGTGGAATCAATTTATCGACAACCGCACTCCCCAACGCCACAACCTGATCGCAAGCTACGGGATCCTCGTGAATGGATTTCTTGATGAAGTCATCCATGGGATCGGCAATCTGTTTCCTTCCAAACAAGTTATGAAGAGAACTCATCGCGATGCTCCTTTGTCATGTCCGGTCTTTGGCTGGTCTTTGGCCGAACGCTGACCAACTCTACATGAGCGCAGTGACGGTTCCGCTTTAGAAAACCATGCTGCGGGGATGTAGCTCCTTCTACCTAACTGTAATCATATTACTAAACCGCATAAGCGCAATTACGCTAATCGCGCAACTATAACGCGCATGCGATAATCCTTGAAGGAATAGAGAGATGTCGTATGAGCGAGAATAAAACGGAGTTTATCAAGGGCTTGCAACGCGCCTGGCTGGCGGAGCAAGCCAGCGCGCGCGTCTACCGGGCGCTCGCCCGGCGCGAGACAAGCGAGGCGCGCCGGCGCGTGCTCTTAAAGCTGGCCGAATCCGAGGTTCAGCACAGCCAGCGTTGGGCCAGGCGACTTGGGGAACTCGGTTCGGCTACTCCACCCGACACCATCACGGTGCGCGAGCGCATCTGGAACTGGGTGCTGGTGCAGAGCGGAACCGACAATGCGTTGAAACGCATCGAGAGCACGGAGGACGCAGGCGCACTGCTGTACGAACAACTGGCGTCAATCGCGCCCACCCAAACCGACCGCGATTCGATACACTTCGTGCAGCGCGAAGAACAAGTGCACAGCGGGTTCGCGCACCTCGCCACGGAAGCGCCCGGGAACAGCGTTATCAGCCCACAGGTCATGCTGGATACCATCCTGCACCGCGAAAGCTGGCACAAGCGCGGCGGCGGCTGGATCGGCCAGGCCATCTACGGCGCAAACGACGGTCTGGGGTCGGTGTTTGGCATCGTGTCGGGTGTCTCAGGCGCAACCGCTGGCGGGTCGGCGGTGCTGGTAGCCGGTCTGGCTGGCATGCTCGCGTCGGCGTTGTCGATGGGTTCGGGCGCGTACCTCGCCACCAAGGCCGAACGCGAGGTGCAGGAGGCCGAGATCGGGCGTGAACGCAAAGAGATGGAAATACACCCCGATGAGGAGAAAGAGGAACTGGCGCTCTTTTATCAGTTAAAGGGCGTGCCGGAAGATGAGGCGAGGACGCTCGCCGAACGTCTGGTGGCCACACCCGAAAACGCCATCAAGACGCTCATCAGCGAAGAGTTGGGGCTCTCCGGCGAGAACTACCCCAACCCGTGGTCAGCAGCGCTGACAGCCACCCTGTCCACTGCGTTTGGCGCGTTCATCCCGATCATCCCTTTCTTCTTCACCAGTGGCGCGCCAGCCATCATTGCCTCATTTGCCATCAGCACACTGGCGCACTTTATGATCGGCGCGGCCAAGACCGTGGTCACCGGCCTCAGCCCGTGGCGCAGCGGCGCAGAGATGACCATCGTCGGACTTGGCGAGGCAGTCATCACCTACATACTCGGACGCGCATTCGGACCAATGGTGGGCTGACACTCGCAACCCTCGTAATCCAATGAGTATCTTCGATGTGTTTGGCAGATCATATCAATTCACTTCATATGCCGTGGTGTTGTTGGTCGCCACGCTCATCGGGTTATTCGTTGCCATCAAAACCTGGAACCGGCGCGCCATTCCTGGGGCCAGATTCATCACATGGGTCGAACTCGCCGCGTCGCAATGGACCTTCACACTCATCTTCGAATCCGCTGCTCTAACTGTCGAACTTAAGTTCGTGTGGTCGGTGATTATCTATCTGGGCACAACCACCGTTGCGGTGTTCTACCTGATGTTTGCTATCGAGCACTCGCGTCAGAAACGCGTCATGTCGCGCAACAGTATTCTGGCTCTGTTGATTGTCCCGGCTTTCACGTTCCTGATCGCCGCAACTAACTGGTCTCATCAGTTGTTGTGGACATCCATCGTCATCAACCCTCAGAATAACCTGGCGGTATACAGTCATGGCGCGCTTTTCTGGGTGCTCACCGCGTACTCATACGGCGCAGTGGCGGTCGGTGTCATCCTGTTGAGCCGCATGCTACCGCGCGTCAACGCCGTGCTGGCTTCGCAGACGAAGCTGATGCTATTGCTCACACCGCTGCCGTTGCTCGGTAACCTGCTTTACATCCTGGGCTTCGATCCCATCCCTGGGCTGGACTGGACGCCGATCGGGTTCGCGTTGTGCGGCGCCGGTATCGCGTGGGCCATCTCCTCCGGGCGGTTGTTCAATATGCTGCCCATCGCGCGCGCCCAGGTGGTCGAAAGCATGGAAGATGGCGTGATCGTGCTTGATTTGCAGAACCGCATCGCGGACATCAACCCGGCGGCATGCCGGTTGCTGCACGCCGATAAGAACGGCCTGCTCGGTAGTCGGATTGCAGACGTGACTGCCGTATGGCCTGAAATGGATGTGCTCGGCGGCGGTGTCTATAAACTGCCTGTCGCCTCGGTGTGCGGCGAGTTCGCGCCCTCCTACCGGTATATCGACGTCAATGTGTCGCCGCTGCCCGAACAAAACAACCGCGTCGCTGGATATCTGCTCGTTATGCGCGACATCACGCAGAGCCGCAGGATTGAAGACGAGTTGAGCCAGGCCAACCAGCGTCTACAGAAGCAGTTAGTCGAAATCCAGGCGTTGCAGGCCAAACTGCGCGCCGACGCCGTCTACGACGAACTGACCGGCATCTATAACCGCCGCCACCTGATGGAAACGCTTGAATCAGCCGAACGAGAGGCCATGCCCTACAGCCTGGTGATGATGGACATGGATCGGCTGAAAAACATCAACGACACGTGTGGGCACGCGGCGGGCGACGTCATGCTGAAACACCTTGCTTCTGTGTTGCGTCAAGCAACGGGCAACCACGATACCGTATGCCGCTACGGGGGCGACGAGTTCATTGTAGTGCTGCCAGCGACCTCAGCCGCGGAGGCGCTGCGCCAGGCGGAGCAGTGGCGCCAGACTGTCGCCGGGCTTACAGTCGCGTGCGGCGCGGGCAAACAACATGCCACAATCTCGCTTGGCATCGTGTCATGCAACGGAGCCGCCCGCGCGCCCGACGAGATGCTGGTAGCCGCCGATCAAGCGCTGTATATGGCAAAGACCAACGGGCGCAACTGCGCCGTAGTGTGGCCGGGCAGTTCAGTGGCTCGTTAACCCGGCGGCTCGGTGGCTCGGTGGCTCGGCAGACGTTGACATTCTGGAAGTGCCGTATAGACTTATCCCCATCAAAGTTGTTGGTCTCGCGGAGTCGGAGAGCGCCATGGAAATGTTATTTTCATCGTACCAATTCACACCTTACAGCCTGGTCATGGCTGTTGTAACCGCTATTGAGCTGGTGATTGTCTTTTTTACGTGGCGCAGACGCGCCACGACTGGCGCGCGCTATTTGATGTGGCTATTCGTCGCGATGGCGGAATCATCCTGCGCCTATATCTTTCTGTATGCCTCCTCCTCTCCGAGCGTGCTGTCACTGTGGTATCAGATTGCCAATCTGGGATTTGCCGTTGCCGGGCCGCTCTATCTGCTGTTCGGTCTGGAGTACACCCAGATGGGACAGCACATCAACGGGCGCCTCCTCCTCCTGTTGGCGATCCTGCCAGCAGTAACTGTGCTCCTCACGTGGACAAATCCGCTGCACCATCTGATATTCTCCGCATTCAGCCTGAATCCCATAAATGGGCTGGGCGTGCTGGAGGGAAGCGGCGCATGGAGCATTGTGCAACTGGGGTACACCTATCTTTGCGTCCTGATAACCACGTTCCTGCTGCTGCGCGCGATGACGCGTTTCCCGCCTTTCTTCAGGGCACAGGCCGGCATCATAGCCGCGGCAGCTGTGCCGCCAGTGTTTGGAAGCCTGGTGGAATTGTTCAATAACCCAATGCCGGGGTTTGACTGGCACGTGCTGGGTTATGGGCTGAGCGGGATACTGCTTGCAGTAGTCATTCGTCGCCAGTATATGTTCAACCTCGTGCCGCTCGCCCGCGCGCAGATCATCGACAGCATGGCCGACGGCGTCGTTGTGCTCGACACCGCAGACCTCATCGTTGACATCAACCTATCGGCCCGCCATTTGTTGAAATTCATCGGCGGCGCGCTGATCGGGCAGCCCGCCCGCAAGGTGCTGCCTATCTGGCCGGAGATCGAGCGCGGCCAGGATGCCGTGATCACCATTCCCGACGCAACCACAACCAGCAAAGCGCCTCTGGCCGTGCGCCATATCGACACTCACGTCACCCCATTGCTGGACCAGCACAAGCGCGTCATCGGGCGCATGTTCATTCTGCGCGACGTCACACTCATCCAACAACAGAAAGCCGAAATACAGGCGCTGCAGGATCGCTTGCGCGCCGAAGCCATTCACGATGAACTGACAGGATTGTACAATCGCCATTACTTCGGCGAGGCGCTGGCGCTGGGACTGGCGCAGGCGCGCCGTGATAATCTGCCGTTCAGTCTGGTCATTCTCGATGTGGACCACTTCAAGGAAATCAACGAAGCGCGCGGTGATGCGGCGGGTGATTTACTGCTGCAACAGGCGGCCAACCTGCTCACCCGCAGCACGCGCGGCGGTGATGTGATCTGCCGTTATGGGGGCGACGAGTTCGCGCTGCTGCTGCCCAATACATCGCTCGAAGATGCCTTCAGTTGCGCCGAGCGCTGGCGCCACGGCATGGAAAAACTGGGCGCACTCGACGGGACTCAGGGTGCGCTATTCCAATTCACGGTTTCTCTTGGAATGGCCGGATATCCCAATTGTGAAGGCAGCATGGATGAGCTTCTGGCAGTCGCCGATCAGGCGCTGTACACAGCCAAAAAGTCCGGGCGCAATCGCACCGTGTTGTGGCGACAGGCGCCTGTCAACCCATCCGATGCCCCTACCCCATAAAACGTCTTGGAATCGATTTTTGCTGATTATCGCGTGACGCCCTACAGCCTGGTGATGCTTATCATCGCGGCAGTCGGAGTAGTTATCGCCTGCGTAATATGGCGCAGACCTGCCACACCCGGCGCCAGGCGCCTGATCCTCGCCATAGGCGCAATCACCGAGACAGCATTGGCAAACGCGTTGCTCTATGCGTCAACATCCCTGCCAACGATGATTCTATGGCACCAGACGGCCTATGCAGGATACCTCAGTCTGCCGCCTTTGGTATTTCTAACCATAATGCACTTCACGCAGAAGAACCAGTACATCACGGCGCCGGCGCCCGCATTGCTCATGGTGATTCCAATAATTACGCTTATCGTGCTCGTTACGAATTCATGGCATCATCTGATGTGGAGTGCTTTCAGCATCAGCCCCGAAACTGGTTTGTTGTTGGCAGCGCCCGGTCCTTGGTTTCTCGTAATGATTTGTTACTCCTACTCCTTAATCATCGGAGGATGTCTCGTGCTTCTACGGTCAATCACGCGCACATCATCTGTTCCCAAACCCTTGCTATGGATGCTTCTCGTCGCCATCGTTGTGCCGGCGATCTGTAACGTCGTCCTGACCAACGGTATACACTTCGTGCCGGGTTTTAACTGGACAACCGTTGGCGAGGGTGTTGGGTGGGGGTTGCTTGCGCTGGGCATCGTTAAGTATCAAATACTCGGTCTGGCGCCGATTGCGCGGGCGCAAGTGGTGGACAGCATGACCGACGGGCTGCTGGTGCTCGATCTGCAGGATCGCATCGTGGACATCAATCCCGCCGCACAACACATGCTGAGGCTCAACCGCGCCAACCTGGTCGGGAAAAATGCGACCGATGCGCTGGCACATTGGCCCACCCTGGCACACGGCGTCGAATGCGTCGTCGAAATCCAAAGCGCGAACGGGGCAAGCAGCATAGACAACCCGGACTCTCTATGCGTCGATGTCAAGGCGTCGCCGCTGCAAGACCAGCATCAAATGCCAATCGGCCGGCTATTTGTCTGGCGCAACATCACCGCACAACTGCGCATCGAGCAAGCACTGAGCCACGCCAATGCCCAGTTACAACAGCAACTGGACGAGATCACTGCGCTGCAGAACAAACTGCGCTCCGATGCCATTCACGACGAATTGACCGGGCTCTACAACCGGCGGTGCCTGATGGAGATGCTGCCACAGGCGTTTGTGAGCGGGCTCCCGCTCAGCCTGGTGATGATGGATCTGGATCATCTCAAAAAGATCAATGACACCTGCGGTCACAAAGCCGGCGATGTCACATTGCAGCAATTCGCCCGGTTGCTGCAACGGAACCTGCCCACAAGTGAGCCCACTTGTGGGCACGCAGACGCGACCGTCTATCGTTACGGCGGTGATGAATTTGTGGCTCTGTTGCCCCACACGCGCATCAGCGAGGCCGCCACAATCGCACAACAATGGTGTAGCGCCGCGCATGAACTCATCGCAGAGTGCGCCGATGCCAATTTGCAGGCCACGCTCTCGGTCGGCATTGCCTGCCAGGTCGCCCCCAACGGCAGCCCGGACAGTTTGCTTGCCAGTGCAGACCGCGCGCTCTACGAGGCCAAGGCACAAGGGCGCGACCGCGTCGTGATGTCATAATCCCTGCGCCTTTTCCGTCCCTCCCCTTGCGCCCTCTCCGTCATTCCCGTGGAAACGGGAATCCATTCCGTAAGCTGCCCTTGCCCTCGTTTGGCGCGTAGCACATACTGGATGCCCGACTCCTCGGGCATGACGACGCCGATATGTCGTTATTAGCACGCTGCACGCTCGCGTAGCAAGTTCATATTTGGAATTGCTGCGACATATCCCGATCCATTGACATTCATGCAATCGTATGCTTAAATGCCACCCACTGCAACCATGGCACGCATTCGCAAAACCTTCGTGTTACCTTTACCACCACATGACTAATCCATCCGCCCGCATTTATATAGACGTTAATCGCACCATCAGCGATATCTCCCCGCTCGTGTTCAGCGGTTTCGCCGAGCACATGGGGCGCTGTATCTACCAGGGCATCTATGAGCCCAGCTCGCCGCATGCCGACGCGAATGGTTTTCGCGCCGATGTGCTCGCCGCCCTGCGCGAACTCAACTTCCGCATGATCCGCTACCCCGGAGGCAACTTCCTGAGCGGGTACAACTGGCTGGACGGCGTCGGGCCAAAAGACCAGCGCCCGCGCCGCCGCGAACTCGCCTGGCAATCCATCGAGACCAACCAGTTCGGCACGAACGAGTTCATGCAGTTCTGCAAGTTGATCGACACCAAGCCAATGCTGGGCGTGAACCTCGGCACGGGCGATATCTCTGCGGCAGCCAGCCTGGTTGAGTACGCCAATGCCCCCACCGGCACGAAGTACGCGGACCTGCGCGCCTCGCACGGCTATAAGGATCCCTATGGGGTGGAATACTGGTGCCTGGGCAACGAAATGGACGGCCCCTGGCAGATCGGCCATCTTGAGGCGCGCGAATATGGGTTGAAAGCGCGCGAAGCGGCCAAGATGATGAAGTGGCATGACCCCAGCATCAAGCTGGCATTGTGCGGGTCATCCAGCACCCATATGCCCACCTACCCGGAGTGGGATCGCTCTGTGCTTGAACACTGCTATGATGCGGTCGACTACCTGTCGTTGCACTACTATGCCCAAAACCACGAAAACGACTCGACCAGCTTTCTCGCGTCGGCAGCGCAATTCGAGAGCCAGATTGACACGCTGGCCGGCACATTGCGTTACGTCAAAGCCAAGCTGCGCTCGAAGCACGACGTCACCCTTTCATGGGACGAGTGGAACGTGTGGTACAAGGATCACCTCATGAGCGGCAACTGGAGCGAGGCGCCGCATCTGATCGAGGAAGTCTACAACCAGGAGGATGCGCTGGTCGTGGCGCAGTGGCTGAACGTCTTCCTGCGCAAGGCTGACGTGCTGAAGATCGCGTGTCTGGCGCAGATCGTCAACGTGATCGCCCCGATCCTGACCACGACCGACGGCATGCTGCGCCAATCCATTTTCTATCCCTTTATGTTCTTCAGCCGCTACGCAACGGGACAATCGCTCGATGTCCTGACGCAGTCGCCGCGAACAGAGACGAAGAAATACGGTGATATGCCCCTGCTCGACACATCAGCCAGCTACGACCCGGCCACGGGCAACAGCGCTATCTTTATCGTCAACCGCAGTCAGACTGAGACGATTGCCGCCGACATCGTGTGGCAGAGTGAAGCGCCCCAGCAAGTCAAGGCCATTTACCAGTTGGCACACCCGGATGTGAAAGCGGCAAACACTTACGAACATCCCGATACCATTGCGCCAGTCACTTTACCCGGCATGGTTGTGGACGGCGGCAAGGTAACTGTTGCGTTGCCTCCGCTGTCATTTACGGTCGTCACCGCTTAACGGCCTGACTGGCATCTACCGTCAGACAGGCGGCAGGC
>CAIXPS010000371.1 GCA_903921365.1 uncultured bacterium
ATCGCAATTGCTCACGTGGGGGTATGCGCATAGCCGCCCCAACCTGGCATGGCGATCGCTCAAACGCAACACCTTCATCGCGCGGGCGCAAGCGTTCCCGAACATCTGGCACAGCATATGGTCCGGGCCGGATGGGATATACGCGGCGAGTGCGCCGAACGCGGCGAGTGCGCCGAACGCGGGTTACGCCTGGACCAGCCCGGTCACCCCAATGACCGACTTCCCAGTGATGAATGCCAACCCGGATGCGATGGCGTTGCTGGGTCTGCTGCGCGTCTGCGGGATTGAACCCTCTCCCGATGGCGACGGATTGCTCATCGCTCCGCAATCCCCGCCCGAACGCTACGTACTTGACCTGCCGCTCATACGGTTGGACGTTTCTCCCGGACACCTTACAGGGGAATATCGATCGGCGGGGGTGGGCAACACTGTGTTGCATATCCGCATCCCAGCCGGGGCGCGTGTGATCACCGCCCAATTCAATGGCCAGCCAGTAGAAGCCGGTCAGATGGCTGAAGTAAAGTTCCCATTGCGATATGGCGCTAACGAGAAAATAGCCTTTGAACTGACTTGGAAATAGACCGCGTCGAATCGCTATATATAGTCAGATAGCGGCAGGATAGCGAATCATAGTGAGTATGCCTATACCTACGCAGTTTTGCGTATTTACATCACAGCTATTCAGCATACTATCTTCATTTATACAGTCTGAATAGCGAGTGAATACGACATGTGTGCGGGTAGCAGCACAAACATATAGAAGCCGTGGCACAGCCCGGCGATATCTGGACTTGTGAAAACCAATAACCATCTTATAATAATGGCATAGCCCTAGCATCATTTTGGTCTGGCCGTCATTAAAAGCGCTCAGAATATTAGATCGGATGAAGTATGGTGCAGCAACAAGACGCTTATACAACTCTCAGCGACCAGCAATCTGCAGATCGAACTAGCGCAGCAACTGGTCGATATGTCGTTGCGTCACCCACCCGCGCACTGGTGATGTGCTGGTATGAGCAAACTCTCCTTCAGGGCGATATCATCAGAGCCAGGCAACTGATCGAGTTTATGGACCCGGCTGATCGGGAGACAGCAGAAAAACGGTTGGCAACACTGTTTGCGCGGGCAAAGCCACGTGGTGGTTCAACACCCGCAGCACTTCCTGCGCTGAAGCTTGCACCCGGATACGCGACCGCGACTGCGTCCACTGTAGCCGCACCGCCGATTCGCATGGTGAGTTATTTGGCGCGGCAGCTCATGATGCTTGTTGGCGTCATAAGCCTCGCATTTGTTTTGTTGCTGCTTGCTGTCGTGGCCATCGCCGATAGCAGCCTTGGGCCCAAACCGCCGTCAGCACCACCAACCCTCATTCTGCAAGCTACACAGGAGCCTGTTGTCGCGCCACAGGAAGATACAATCGCTGTTGCGCCGACATCAGTAGCGCCTGCGCTTACGCCGGCCGTTGCTACCGGCACTGCGATGCCGCTTCCGACAGCGGTTCCGCCAACGCCAAACCCTCCAGGTCTCACCCCAACGGTGGGGCCTCCCGAATCTAAACAGGCTGGGCCGCCAGTGATCCAACTTCCCAGCCTCACTGTCGCCTACCCCGAGCAAGATGCTGTGTTGGCAGCCTTTCCACTTGAGATTGCGGCATACGGCACAGAATCAATCACCCTCCGACTTACGCTTAAGTCGGTTTTACCGTTTCCTGCGGCAGTGCTCGTCACGTATGGAGCGGCCCGGTTGCCGATCACGCAGACTTTTAACCTCGGCCTGCCACGGGTCAAGCAAGGAAGCGCCTATTTCTATACGTGGGTGCTCTCGCCAGATGACTTGCGCGAGTTGCCAAACGGCGACTACACGCTTGTATTTGAACAGATCAGTGGCAGCGCCGCCGCCACATTACGCCAGCGATCCTTCACGATCACGCGGGAATCTGCCGTAACAGCACAGATCCGCGTTGCGCCATCCTTAGGCAGCGTGACGTTGCATCTCTTGCCCAACAGCGAAGCACAAGCCAATGGCGTTATTACCGCCGGCGCGCGCGTCAGGATTTTGAACCAGCTCACTTATTCAGATGAACAGCAAGCCCTGACAGGGTTCAGTTATAAGAATAATGGCATGATAGGCGGGCTATTTTCCACAAGTCATGGTAAAACTGATGATAGGCGTTATGCATTTGGCGGAGATGCGAAGGCGCTATGGTGCCTGGTTGAAACGCAAGACGGACGGCGAGGATGGGTCCCATGCAACGTCCTCACCGTGGACCAGATCGGTGTTCCTCCGCAGATTATCCCGCAAACATTAGGAGAGTTTTAATGACAGTTACAAAGTTGACACCGGATATCGTGCAATTGGCGATTAATCGCGCGCGCGAAGCAGGCATTAAAGCTGTTCAGGCCGGTGATTTCTCTCAAGGGATGTCACTGGCGGAAGATGCCCAGAAGTTGACCGACTGGTTGGATCAAGGCATGCAAGGAGATGCTCCGGTTGATATCAGCACAGCACCACCCGTCTCCCAACCTGTTGTCGAAATGAGCGGTAGTGATCGCGGCGCGGAATCGTTGTTGAGCGCCGCCGAGAAGAAAGCCGAAGAGGGCGACTTCACCACAGCCCTGGCCTTCGCCGACATGGCCGGCCGCCAGGTGGGTTCGCCAGAATGGCAGGCGCGCGTTGCACAGGTCGCCGGCAAGATCAATGCCACTTACAAAGATCGCCTGGCGCAGATGTTGCAGACCGCGCGGCAAGCCGAGAACGATCAGTCGAATGATCTCGCTACCATTCGCCAGCAATGGGAGCGCGTGCTGCAGTTCCAGATTGATAACCCGGACGCGACTGCCGCACTTGCCCGCATCAGTCAGCAGGAGCGCATGGATCGCCAGCGCGAACAGATTCGCCAGTTGCGCGCCCCGCTCGAATCCACCCGCAAGGATTTGCGCGCCGTCGAGCGCGCTCGCAGTCGCGCCTATAAGCTTAAGCTGAGCGATGAGATACGCAGCCTGCCCGAACTGGCCAAACAGCTCGACGATATCTGCCGGCAACTGGACGAACTGCGCAACCAGATTTTCGTGGCCAGCATTGGCGCCTCAAGCGCTGAACGCGCCGGCAATTACGAAGCCGCTATACAGAAATATGACGAGGCGTTGAAAGCCGGTTACGATACTATTCTTGATGACGCCACTGGCGAGGTGGTTGAAGTCAGCAGCGCATTGCAGCGCGTCACCGCGAAACATTCCGCCGATTTGCGCACCCTCGCCAGCGCACATGTCCGCGATGCGCAGAAGGCGCTCAGCGAGGGCAACCCCGACAGCGCTGTCACGTATCTCGATCAGGCGCGCGCGTTAATGGTGCAGTTGGGCGAGAGCGGCGTAGAGGATACGCGCGCGATCGACGTTCAACTGCTGCATGGGCGCGAAAGCTTGAAGAGCAAACAAGACGCGCAGAACTCGATTAACGAAAGTGAATTGCAGACCAGCCCCGATCAGGCGCGTGTGAAACTATTGCAAGCCAAACAGCGCTATGGGGCATTTCCGGGCATCGATCAACTGATCAAGACAAAAGAGCAGCTTATCCTCGTTCAGACAGTGGCCGATATTACAAGCGACCTGGCCACGGCGCGGGCAACGCTCGCTCAGGCATGGCAGCAGGAACAGGAGCAGGGACAGTTTGAGCAGGCGCGCCGACAGTGTCGCGCAGGCTTGAGCCGAGGTGGAAACCTGCCTGTCACCAGCCCTGATCGCGACAACAAGCTGCAGGAAGCTCGCGACCTGCTGGCCGAGATTACTCGCCAGGAAACGGCTTTCCATATGCTGCAGGGCCAGTTGCGCGCCATCGACGCCGCAGTTGATCACAAGGATGGCCGGCTCGCGGCCAACCTCATCGCCAGCCTGGGCGACGAGTTGCAGAGCGACTGGCGCGTCAAACTCCGTCAGGATCGACTGAATCTGCTGCGCGCAGACGAAGAGAAACTGGCCGAGGCTGAACGGCTGTTCTTCCAGGATCAGAACCATGAAGCCACGCTGGCGCTGAGCAAGACACTGCTCGATTCACCCAGCGTGCGCAACGACGCGCGCCAGTTGGGCTACCGCGCCCAGACGCAGGTAACGATTAAGCAGGCGCGCGAACTGCACAAGACCGGCAAGCTGGACGAGGCGTTGCATGCCTACAAGCAGGTCGTCGGTTACGAAAGCGAACTGCCCCAGACCGATCATCTGCATGTGCGCAATGCTCAGGCTGAGTCTGCGCTCGTCGAACAGGATATGGCTCGCATCCAGAGCCTGCACGACCAACTCAACAGCACGCTGGCGATCCGCGCGCAAAGTGCGCCGGACTGGTCTGCCTGGTTGAAAGCCATCACCACACTGCGCGGGATTGCGCCCGTCTGGCTGACCCAGGACGTGGAGGCGGAGCAAAAGACCGGTGTGGCGGATTGGAACAGCCGCGCCATGCAAAGCGCAAGCCGCTTTGAGAGCGAAGGCAACTACCAGCAGGCCTACGACACCCTCAAGGCGCTTGTGGACGTTCGTCTGCTGGCAGACAACGACCCGGTTTGGCGACGTATTCAGCATGAGCACTTTACGGCACAGGCGCACAGCGCCATGGCTGGCACACAACCGACAGATTGGGAACGGGCTGAGGAGTATGCTCAACTCGCCAGCGATACAGCCCCGACCAACTTCTCACGCCAGGCCAGGGACACCCAGTTGAACATCGTCCGTGATGTCACACTGAGGCAGGCTGCTTTGGCCAGCGCCTCTGCGCAGGGCGCGCAGCAGGCGATCAAGGTGTTGCAGGACAAGATGGAGCGCTACAAGGCGCTGAAGATTGATCCGCTGCTGAGCGAGCGTTCGGTGCGTTACTACCTGGATGAGGGCAAGAACAGCCAGGCCGTGGACACACTACGGTCAATGTCGAAGATTCCAGGCGAGGAAGTGCGCGTTGCGCGCTGGGCGCTGCTGACCCAGGTGGTTGAGGGCTTCGTCGGTGGGAATCAGGCTGCTGCCGTCAGAGGGTTGGTGGATCTGCGCCGTCGCACAGACGCGAATGAGGCCAGCCTGGCGACGCAGGAACTTGCTGATTACATGACCCATCGTGTGATGGGACGGCTGTTGCAGTCTGTCGCGTCGGGATCGGCAAGCTCAAGCAAAGAAGAACTGGTCAATCAGTTGCAGAACCTGGAGCAGATCCGTCTGCTCGATCAGACGAGTCCGGCATATGAAGAAAACCGGCAGAAGATCTTTGGCTGGCTCGGAATTGTTCCGTTATCGTGATAGCGGTCTCTTTCATCAGGCGGAAAGCCGCCTGATATTGCTTGCCTGAATGGATTGCGAGGGCGGCCGAGTATTACAACCGGCCGCCCTTTTTTAATAGTCACACGGGTTCGTTATGGATGGGGATAAATGCCAATATCACAACAAGCAGCAACTCAGTATCTGAATACATTAAAGCAAGCGATTCAGCAGTTGATGATCAGCGGCAAGTTCACGCAGGCCGCTGCGCTGGCGGGATTTGCCGGTAAGTGGCAGGCATGGTTGAACCAGGGCATGCAGGGCGACACGCCCGTCGCGCCATCCGGGGCGCCGCCAACTCCTGTAGCTGCTCCCACGGTTCCACCGGCAATCATCGAGCCTGTCGTTGAAGTGGCACCGATAGTCGCGACACCCGTAGCTATTGAGCCTGTTACCGAGGTCGTGCCGGTTGTCGAGACACCCACAGTCGTTGAGCCCATCGCCGAAGTCGCGCCGGTTGTCGAGACGCCGGAAATCGTTGAGCCTGTCGTC
>CAIXPS010000372.1 GCA_903921365.1 uncultured bacterium
CGGCCAATGTCACGCATGTATAGTCTCCCTCGACTTGTCGCTGTAATCGTCATTGTCTCGCTTGTGGTGCTACCCTCCGCTGCCGCTCCTGTGGCTCCTGCGGTCACCTCGCCAACGTTGGGCTCCGCGGAAAGCTACTCAGTTCTATCCGGTGCAATCGTAACCAATACTGGCCCATCGGTAATCAGCGGAGACGTTGGCGCCAGCCCGAGTATCGGAGTACCACTGCACGTCACAGGTTTTCCTCCAGGGATTATCAATGCACCCGGTGCTATCCACGATTCCGACGCGAACGCTGGTCTGGCACAGGCTGATGCCACCGCTGCATTTCTTGCCCTTAGCGCGGCTCCGAATACATTGTGTACTGTCACTTTTAGCGCCGACCAGAGCCTGTCAGGAATGACGCTTTCTCCGGGCACTTATTGTTTCCCGACGTCGGCTCAGTTGACAACGGGTGTAACGCTTACCCTGGATGGCGGGGGTGACGCGGCAGCAACTTGGATTTTCCGAATGGGGAGCACACTCATTACCACGCCCGGCGTCAACGCGACGGTCATCGTGACAAATGCCGGTTTGCCCTGCAACGTGTGGTGGAAGGTCGTCAGATCCGCGACTATCGGTTCAGGCACACATTTCATCGGAAATATCATGGCACTTACCAGCATCAGCCTGGGAACTGGCGCGATTCTCGAGGGCAGAGCACTCGCGCAGACTGGCGCAGTGACGTTGGACAGCAACACGATCACCGCCCCGAATTGTGCTCCGACAGCCGTAGAGTTGCTGTCCTTCCAGGCAACCCCGTTGAGCGGACATCAGGTCGACTTAACGTGGGCCACAGCGGTTGAGGTGGATAACTTTGGTTTCAACTTATACCGCGCTGCCGCCAATGACCTGGCGCATGCCAGCTTGATTCACTTTGAACCGGCGGTCACCCAGGGCAGCGGCACAGGCGCAACCTACAGCTACATTGATACGGCGCCCAGCATTGGCAAGTGGTGGTACTGGCTGGCCGATGTGGATACCCGTGGACACGAAACCGTTCATGCGCCGATCAATGTTATTGCGCAATTTAACACACGGCTCTATCTCCCCGTGATTGCCAGATGAGCACTCTTCTGTGCAAGGGCTGTCTGGGCCTGATTGCACTGGGAAGCTGGTTTATGGGCAGCATCGGCGGCGAAGTCATGGCTTCGCCGCCGACGCCTATGCCTGGCATAGGCGCGACTGTAATAATCGCCACAGATGGCCTGCTTGTTGAGTGGCGCGCTCCTATGGCGCACATCGTGGCGCAGGCCGATGGAACCAGCAGCGTGGCGCTGCCGGGATACTCGCAAACCGCCCAGCCGGGTGCGCCGCTTCTGCCGTTTAACTCGGTGCTGGTCGCTGTGCCGCCTGGCGCGACTCCAGTCCTGCGGGTGATCCTGGCGGAAGACACAGACGAACTTTTGCCCGGCCCTTTGGCGCTTGCGCCATTCCCCGAAGGCGCACAACG
Source organism: uncultured bacterium (assembly GCA_903921365.1). Taxonomy (GTDB): domain Bacteria; phylum Chloroflexota; class Anaerolineae; order J036; family Brachytrichaceae; genus CAIXPS01. Next base: position 1,493 of record CAIXPS010000372.1, read on the forward strand.
CGATGCATCCGGCCTTCTTATTGGCGGCGACTTCGTGCCAGCCTCGTCCGCACAAGCGGTTCGGAGAAACGAGGGTGACTCGGTCGTGCTTGAGCCTATGGGCGTGGAGCGCGGCGTGAGCCTGGCGCGGTTGGTGTTCTACCCTGTTCGCCCGATAGGAAACTATGCACAGGCGCGTGTGCGCATAACAACCTATGTGCGCGTGTCTGTGACTTTTATAGGACAGACTGTGAATCTACGGCGCGCGGCAGCGCTTGATCCTGTGTTAGCCCCCCTGCTTTCAGCGGTTATCAACCCGGAGCAACTGCAACTATCAACAGTTACTTCTCAAAGTCAGACTGTCGCGTTCGCGTCCACACCCCACAACTCGAACGTTGTCGGCTCTATGTGGGCGATAAAAGTCATTACGCCAGGCCTGACTGCAATCAGCTATGAAGCCCTGGCCGCGATGGGGTTCCCTGTCGTGAGTGCCGACCCGCATGCGCTGCATCTGGCGCGCGCCGGGATAGAAATCGCAGCCGAATGGGACGGTAATGGCAACGCCAGCTTCGAGCCGGGCGAACGGCTGCTTTTCTACGCCGAACCGCGCTTCAGCCGCTGGACATCGGCAGACGTTTACTTCCTGTGGCAGGATGCCACAACCTCGCCGCTCCGAATACAAAACCGCTCCACCGCTCCAACTGGTCAACCCGTGGGGAACGCCTGGATCGATCAAACGGCTGAGTCCAATCGGTTGTATACCCCCGATTGTTTTTGCGGCTCCATCCCGCCCGGGCGCGACGGCGACCACTGGACATGGGGTGACTTGAAACGCCCCGGCCCTTCAACAGCCTCATATACGGTCAGTCTCCCGACGGTGGCCGCAACGCAGCCTGCGACGCTGACTGTGTGGCTGATCGGCTATACCGACGTCGCAGTTGCCCCCGACCATCGTGTAGATGTTGCACTCAACGGCGCGGCAGTGGGGCGTATCGAATGGGATGGCAAACAATCCATCACAGCGACGCTGCCGATCACACCCGGCATATTGCGCAGCGACGTTAACACCCTCACCCTGACGCTGCCGGGTATGCCCGGCGTCGCCATAGAAGGCGCGTGGCTGGATGCATTTTCAATCCGATATGCGCGTGGAAGCGCAGGTTTTGGCAATTCGGTGAACTTCACAGGTCAGCCGGCGCCACACGCTTACAGGCTCGCGCTCAGTTCCAACACCGGCCTGCGTGTTTACGACATCACGAGCCCCGAACTTCCTCTCCGTCTGAGCGACGTCATTACGGTTGGGAACACGATCTCGTTCACGGATCCTTTATCAGACGGGCCACATCGCTACGCGCTGATGACGGCAAGTGGAATAGTGTTGCCCGTGGCAATTCGCCCGGCGCAGCCTTTACAGGCGGGCGCCGGTTTTGCGGGCGCCAACTATGTGATGATTGCGCCTGCGGACTTTATCCCGGCGCTGACCGGCTTGATTGCGCTGCGTCAGTCGCAAGGTCTGAGCGTGGTAGTTGAAAATATACAGGCTATCTACGATATCTACGGCGATGGGCGGCCTGATCCAGCGACCATCCACGCTTACCTGGCGCACGCTTACACGGCCTGGACGCCGCGCCCCACCTACGTCATACTGGTCGGCGATGGCAGTTTCGACCCCAGGCAGTATCGCGCCAACTCGACGCCCACGTTCATCCCCCCTTACCTTGTCGATGTAGATCCGTGGGCAGGTGAAACGGCTGCCGACAATCGCTACGTCACCGTGGATGGGTCAGACACGCTGCCCGATATGTTGATTGGCCGCCTGCCGGTCAAAACCGTGACTGAGACGCAAGTCGTTGTTGATAAAATCGTGCAATACGAGACTAGGCCATTCCCCGGCAACTGGGAC
>CAIXPS010000373.1 GCA_903921365.1 uncultured bacterium
GTGCGAGCGCCAGTGCGAGCGCCTGTTCGTATGCTTTGCGCTCTGTAATGTCGCTCTCGAGCGCCATGAACTTGATTGCGCGCCCCGACTCATCGAGCACTGGTTGGACTTCAATCTGTATCCAGTATTTCCGCCCGCTCTTGTGATAGTTGATGATCTCGGCGGTAAATCCTGCGCCCTTAGCCAGGTGCGACCGCATGTAATCGATCATCTTCGCATCGGACTCAGGGCCTTGCAGCAGATCACCGGGCGACTTGCCGATAACCTCAGAAAGCGTGTAACCTGTAATGCGCGTAAATCCTGCATTCACCCACTCGACGCGACCTCGAGCGTCGGCAATGACAACTGCGTTGATGGTGCGACTGGCAACAAGCGAGAGTAGCCTCGCCTCAGCCTCGCTGCGGATAAGCGCTTCATCAAGGCGCGCTTTTTGTGCCGCAATTCCCATTTGATTCCCAACCGCTGTGAGCAATTCAATATTGTTATGCTCTGTGGAATAGCTGGCGCGCGAACCAAGCTCGATAATTCCAAGGGTTTTATCTTGCGCTTTCACAGGTATTACAAAGACGACTTTTAGGTCTTCCCCGTGCAAATGCTCATACGCCGGGTTTTCGTCGATGTTATCCAGTATTTCCACCTTCTCATTCCCGGCTGCCATGCTGCTCGATAGAGTTGCTTTGATGTTGGCGCCATTACAGTAACCTGTGCTTGCATACAGTTCAAGACCAACACTGCCTTCATGTGACAACCACACAGCGCCTGTATCAAACGGCCCAGTCTGCATCGCTTCGCTCAAAATACTGCTAAGCGTCGTGCGAAGGTCGTCAGAACGCAAAATCGACAGGCTGATTCTCTGGAGCGTCTCAAGCGCGCGATAACGCAGCTTGATTTGAGTCATCTCAGTCAGGTCTTCGATCGTAATCAATAAACGCACGTTCATGTCGCTGCCGGCGGGTAACACTGGACTTGCATAGATGCGCAGGAGTTGAGTGGGCGTGTCCCGCTCGATGATTGCACTTGGCAATATGTCTGTTCTACCGAGCAGCATGGCCAGTCGCTCCGGTGCAGCACTTGGAAGGATATCAATCAATCGCGCGCCAGCAAGCGAGTCTGGATCGCGCCCAAAAAGTGCAGAAAATGCCGCGTTGCATGAGACGATTCGCAGGTCATCCGCAACCACTGTCCCAATACTGAAACCCGCCAGGCCTGTCTGGTCGCCAACGAACAGGTCTTTTGCGTGGTCATTAACTGACAGAATGCGAAAGTCACTGGTAAGGACCATCAACCCAGTCGGCACACTGGATAGCACCGCTGAACTGAGGGACTTTTCATTTCGTTCGCGGGCAAGCGCATCGGCTATGGCGTTGCGCATTTCGGCGAATGACGATACGAGTTTCGAAATCTCATGCTCCTGCACTGTTATCGCCGGCAGAGGCGCATCAAGATGACCGACGCCGAGAGCGCGCGTCGCTGCCACCAATTGACTGAGTGGGTTTGTCAACGCTCGTGAAACCAGTATCGCTACGACTATGGCCAGGATGACGCTCAAGGCGATGAACCCGATTCCAATCAGGCGCGAACCATATACTGGCGCAAGCACTTCTTGCTCGGGTTGTTCCACAATGACTGTCCAGCCGAGGTTGGTGGGAGAAGAGAATGCAGCGATATAGGTCTCTCCGGACCAGTCGTAGAGAAACGTCCCGGGTCCAGGTTGGCGCGATTCATGCAGCCCTGGCCAGGTGTACTTTTCCCGGTTCTGCATTACGGCAGAATCTGGATGGATAAGCGCGTGTCCAGTCTGGTCAATCAGAAAAGCGCGCCCTCCGATACCTGTTTGCGTCCTGTTGATGATGGCTGCGAGGTCTGCCAGATCGACATACGCGCGCAATACCCCGACAATAGCCCTTCCTGAGTTCCGAATGGGTGAGTCAATTACTAAATTGAGATGACTCACGGATGGATCTGCAACTAACCGCCACGACTGTTGGCCGCGCACTGCGATCGAGAAGACCGAGTCCACTGTTGTCGTGACAGGTTCATCCTGATGGGAGGACGCTATAAGCGATCCTGTTGCGTCATAAACAGCGAGGCGCGCGATGTGCGAAAATTCAAAAAAGAGCGCCTCCAGTTGCCGCTTCACCACCGGGGAATCCATCCCTGCAATGTCCGGCAGGGTGGTGAGCGCAGACGATTCATCGAGACGGCTGCCTATGTAAATATCAATTTCGCCTGCCAGTCCGCGCGCCAGGCCGCTCAACTCTCGCAAAGATTCCTCTTTTACAGATTGCTGGTTAAGCTCAAGGATGGTTACGCCGGCAAGACTGATTGGCAAAACGCCGATGATAAGTAATGTAACGAGAAACTGCGCGCGCAGTGTGCGCGGGAGGAAAGACCATGGGTGACGCATTAAGGCCTCAATCGCGGCGTAGGCGCTGGCACAAGCTGCCCGGTCTTCCAGACAGTCATCATATAGTCAACAGCTACCAGTGCATCATGCCGATCCGCGCTGAATGGCGCGTCGTAGCGCTTGACGACGCCATCGTAAATCACTGGTTGCTCCAGCGCTTCTCTCACACGACTCCCTACTGTCGTCCCGGCTTTCTGTATGGCGCGGGCGAGTAACTGTAAGCCATCATATCCATGCACTACGCCTTCTGACGCCCGGATTTGATCAACCGTTTGCGCGTTGAAGCGCGCGAAGTAGGCGTTCTTAAGCGCTTCAGCCTGTGGCGACAGGTTGCCGAGGAATGTAAACGTTTGTAGTGTATACACCCCTTCGGCGTTGTCCACGCCAGCATCTTCAACAAACTGTCCCCCGCTGATGCCCCAGTGACTGATCACAGGCACATGCCACCCAAGCGCGCCCATGGCTTTCACAATGGCGGCGCCTTCAGGCGCATTTGCCACCATGAGAACAGAGTCCGCTCCAGCATCGCGCATGGCGCGCACTTGCCGACTCATGTTTTTGTCGCCTTGATCAAATCGCTCGGCCGTAACTGGCGCGACACCGCGTTGTTGGAACCATTGCCGTAAACCGGCCAGGTTTGCTTCACCCCATGAGGTATTGTCTGCAATGATCGCCGGCTTATGGATACCGACAATGTCCAACGCATACCGCGCGAGGAACTCGTCAGCGTAAACATCGCTCACTGAAACGCGAAATGCGTAGTTCGGCGCGCGCCCATTCTGCGTGATTCCACTTGCCGATCCCCACGGGTCTATCAACGGTAGTTGCTTCGTGTGCACCAGATCCAATTGTGCCATCATCACCGGGCTGAATATCCCTCCGAATATAGCCACGATGTTTTCCCTGTCCACCAGTTCTGCTAATGCATCCACCCCGGCCTGAGGGTCGTTTGCCACATCACGAGTCACAATCTCAATCGGCCGGCCCAACACGCCGCCGCTGCGATTGATCTCGTCTGCCGCCAATATCATCCCGCGATGAATTGCCTCGCCCGATGCCGCCGATCCACCTGTGAAAGGTGCGATCAATCCCACTTTGATCGGTTGATTACTCGCGCCAGAACGGCACGCCGCGAGAATGAGCAGAACGGAGGCCAACAAGCTTATTGCTATTTTTTGTGATCTCACTGCGTACCCCGCAAAGCCATCGATCTATTGCGGCGCCAAGCATTCTCGAACAGCCTGCAACAACTCTTGTGTGCTGGTCGGTTTCGTGAGAAATCGTGAAGCGCCTGCCTGTCGCGCTCGCACGCGATCCTGGTCGATGCTACTGGCGGTCAGCATGATCACTGGCATTGCCGCATGGCGTGGATCGCTCTTTATTTTACTCAGCAGTGTTGTTCCATCCATGTCTGGCATGGCAATGTCAAGAATGGCCGCGTCAAATGTGCTGATTTTCAACTTTTCGAGCGCCTCCTTGCCGTTGCCTGCGGTCTGCACAGTGTGACCGGCTGAAGCCAATTGAACTCGCAGCACGCGCTGCGTTACCGCGTAATCGTCTACGACGAGGATCGATGCCATTCAGAATCTCCAGATCGGGTGATTAAGCCTTGCGCCATTGCTCAATAGCTGCGTCTACCGTATCAAACATATCGAATACCTGGTCAAATCGCGTCAGTTTGAGAATACGCTGCGCGGCCTCGACTTTAGGCCACACCAGCTTGACGTTGCCGCCGCCTTGACGGCAGCGTTTAAGCGCCGTGACCAGCACGGCCATGCCGGCGCTGTCCATGA
>CAIXPS010000374.1 GCA_903921365.1 uncultured bacterium
AGGTTAAAAATACCGCTATAGGCGGCGCGCGGGATTGCCTGGATGCCTGCCGACGCGCCAAGCAGTGCGGCCTTGTTCAGCAACGTGGTTACGACCTGACTCAACCGCGCATGTCCCATACAAGCGCGCACCAGCAGGCGGATCAGCGCTTTACGACTGTGATATTCGTGCAGGATGGTCGGGAGAAGCCAGGTTTGCCCCCGGTCGTGCGTGAAGATCACATCATTGCGTCCATAGGCGTATGGAATGTCCAGCCATGAGCGAAATGAGCGCTCGACATAATGGAAAGCCCGAGCCTGTGGCGCATATACAAAATGCATCCCGGCATCGGCGAGCCGGTAGCCCAACTCCACATCCTCTGCGCGCCGGAATGATATGTTAAACCCGCCGGCGTCGACCAGGCGCTGTCGCGAAATAGACGCGTTACCGGTGTAGAACTGGCGCGCCGTCGGCGCCCAGTTCCCAGCCAGCATGTCGCCGTATTGCTTGTTGAGCATCTTCTGCTCCCACAAGGTCCAGGGCGACAGATGAAAATCAGTTGGAATCAGCAACGGCCCCAGAACAACCGCGTCCGGGCCCGCACGGCCATGAGCAGCCACATGCTCACTCAGTAGTTCCGGCGCGGCGACCACGTCATCGTCGATAAAGACCACCAGGTCGCCAGTCGCGTGTGCCAGCCCGTTATTGCGCGCAGTGGCCACGCCGCCGTTGGGTTGAAAGAGGGGAGTAAGGTGCAGGGGAGAGGATGAGCCGTCAGGGATGACGGCGTTCCGCAGATAGTCGTCGGTGCCGTCGGGCGAACCATCAGACACGACAAACACCTCGAAGTCATCGCGCGGATAGGTCTGGCGTTCGAGCGCCGCCAGAACAACCTTCAGGCGCGCCAGCCGGTTATAGGTGGGAATGATGATGGAGAGCGCTGGCATGGTTACCTCTGTGTAGCGACGTGCTCCGCGTCCCGGAGGACTGCCTTACGCTCACCCGAGTCCATGGGCATCTGGCGAATTGGCTTTGCCGGCACGCCGCCCATGATGGTGTTGGGCGGCACATCACGCGTGACAACGGCCCCGGTGGCGATGAGGCAGCCCGGGCCGATGGTCACGCCGGGCAGGATCGAAACACGCGCGCCCACCCAGGTGCCTGCGCCAATAGTGATTGGCTTGAAGGTCAATGGGCCGGCGCGCCGGTCAGCCGAACCGATATCGTGGCTCGTCGTCATGAACATGACCTGATGGGCGACTGATACACGGTCTTCGAGGGTCACCTTCGCGCCCAGGTCAAAAAAGGCTCCTACGTTGATCCAGCAATACTCGCCAATCTCCAGCTTTTTGTACAGGTCGCCATCGCCGGTGACTGTTGGTGACCCCCACATCAGCGTGCCATGGCCGATCTTGAACCCGACCGCGCGCATTAAGGCCACACGGACGCGGCTGCCGGTGTGGATAGGGAAGACAGACAACACTCCGCGCGCCAGCAGCCAGCGCAGGTGGAAACCGTGTGTCTCCTCAATCCACAGTTTTTTTAGATCGCTCAAAACTTCACCTCGACTTCCAAGTTGTGTTCGCCAATGGGATTCCAGACCTTTAGGCGGCGGAGGGGCGGGTCGGGAGGCATGTTAGCCGCAATCCGCTCGACGCAATTCAATACACCCATCATCGCGCCGATGTAGAGCATGCTCTGGGGGTCCCACGACATGTCCACATAGGCATAAACGTAGTGCATGAAGATGTATAGTAAGGCTGTGAGAGTGATGGCGCTCATCTCTCCGCCCGGCATCCTGAACAATGCGCGCGCGCCAAAAATGATGGCGGTGGCGACCATAAAGAGCATCGAGACAAATCCCCCCACACCGGTCTTCATCCAGATATACATGATTGAGTTATGCACGATGTACTGCCACCACGCAAAGAAGCTGATGTCGGGCATTTGAACGACGATGTAGAAAATATGGCCAAACCCGACGCCGGTGATCGGCGCCTGCTTGACCGTATAAATATCATTCATGTTTTCAAGCACCCGATAGGCGTTTGAGGAATTTTCCTGCGCACTGCCGCCGCTGGTAATCAACACCGACTTGAGCGCGCGCGCAGGCAAACCCAGTGTGCCGGAATTATTCCAGAACGCGCCCAGATAACCAATCGCAAGTATGGCCACTACCGGCACGATTTTCAAAAACATCCTGCGGTTGTAGACATACATGACCATGAATACCATAATGATGCCCAAGGCAAAACTGATGTAAGCAGCGCGCCGCTGCGAGACCATATATGTAATCAATACCAGCGGGCAAAACAGCGGCAGGATGATGCGCTTGAGCTTCGAGGCCTTATACATGAACGAACCAATGGTAAGAGCGTAGAGCGTGTTCATGCGCACGGCGCCGGCATGTTCGATGATGCACTCAATCCGGCCCGCACTTCCATGCAAAACAAAGATAAACGTGTACACGCCGACCAGACCGCCCATGATGAACAGGGCGATCATCGCAAGCCACAACAACAGGCTGAGTTGTTCACGCGTGTCAAAAGTGCTGCTGGTTAATATCACCATACAGGGCAGGTAGAACATTGCCCGGCATTCCCACAGACCTATCGTGGAATTCCCGCCATGAGTCATTCCGGTGAAGAAACCGAAGGCCATGAAACCGGTCCAGACAATCACCGGAATCGTCATGAAGCCTTTGTGGAATTTCAAATCACGCCGACTGAGACCATGCAACAGCCACGAAATAAGCGACAGGAAAATGTACAGTTCCAGCGGGCTGATTTTGACTTGTTTGTCCAGAAACATCAACGATTCTGCGCTGGACATATCGAGGGCAAACGGATAAGTGGCCATCAGCGCCTTATCGGCAATCAAGCCAAAAAACACAATCAGGTATACCCCATAACGAGGCTGGCGAAAGATAGCGACGATGCCTGCGACGTAGATGACCCACGCGATGATACCGGGGTTGGCGTCGCGCCCCATCAACAGCATGCCGCTCAACACGGCCATGACGGCAATGAACACGAGCCAAGTCCAGAACGAGCGAGATGACTGCCTGGCAAGCCCATCCGCCGTTATGAGAGGTTGCTGAATGGATATCTGCTGCATTAGCATATGACTTCCGTCTTCATCCTACACTTGTCGCAAAAAGTAATACCCAATACACACAAACACAATGATGCCCCCCATGATTGGCAGCCGGTATTTCGGTTTTTCGCGAATCACGATCCCGACCGCAAAACAAGAAATCAGAAACAGGTAAAACAGTTTCATTGGATGTGCCGGTTTCCTTACTCGCTTAATAAAAGCTTGCTCATCGAGCCTGGCATAAATGCCTTTGCCTGATTGAGCACAGCGCCAAGCATCACCAGGTGGTCAATGTCAATTAACGCGCGCTTGACGACGGCGGCAGGCGTTACACCCTGACGAATGACCAGACAACCTGTGTCGGCCAGAAATGCCAACGGAATCGCATCGCTGGTCAGGCTGATCGCCGGCACATCAAGGATCAGATGGTCGAAACGCTTGCCAAGCGTCGCGATGATCTCCTTTAATTGCGCGCCGCGCGATGTAAGCGCCCGCAGTTCCAATGGCAACAGCCCCGCAGGCAACAGCGCCAGGTTGGGGCGTTTTGTCTGCACAAGCACATCATCCAGCGCCGCGCCAGATGTAAAGATCGCGCCCAGACCTTCCGGCTTGATCCCGATCAGTTGTTTGACCATTCCCGGCCGCCACCAGTTCAATTCGATAACACAGTAGCTGCGTTCGGTATCGGCGGCCAGCGTGCATGCGAGCGCGAGCGAAACATAAGTCACCCCCTCGCCGGACAACGCGGCCAGCATTGACACCGACGGCGGTAAATGCCGTTCACGCGCCAGCCGCGAAAGCATGTGACGCAGTGTGCCGACGACTGTCTCGGGGTAAGCGACAGGCGTAACCGGTGTTCCTGTGTCGGCGATTTCCAGCGTCAGGCCGACCGCAGGTTCACTGACTTCAACCTCCTTCTTGTTTTTTCGTGGAGCCATAGACCTTATCGACTTCCTTGCTCTGGTCGGAGCCTGCGTGCTGAGATTCGATCCCGCAAACCGCGCATAACTGACAGAATCATTGCCATATCGTCATGCGGAACCAGGCGCAAAATCAGCGTCATAACAACAAACACGACGGCGCCAACCACGATCGGCACTGCAATCCCAAAGGGACCCAGGGCAGTAAACATCGGACGCACCAGCCATGCCGCGACCGTCATCACGCCTCCAGCCAGGAGGATGCGCGCCGCAACCCACACATTAGCGCGACCGAGTGAGCCCTTTGGCAGCATTGCGATCCCGTAAACCACCATGCCGGCTTCGGTGATGATGAAGCTGAGCGAACCGCCGATACCACCGTTGCCGAAGGTGTCGCGGCACCACGGCACAAAAACGAGGTCAAGGGCGATCGTGAGTGCAGTCCCGATCGCCATAACCAGTGTCCACCGATTCTGGCGATCGGTCGATGTCAGGAACTGCCCCAGTAGTATATTCAGATAGGTCAGGATCAGAACGATGCCCATCAGCGACAGGATGGGGCCGCTTTGCACGAAGTCGGGGCCGAAAAGCAGGACGACCAGCGAATCCGCCGTCACGAACAATCCGAGTCCGATGGGGATGCTGATTAATAAAAGCCAGTCAAAACTCTTGCGCATCACGCGCGGCAAGGCGTCGGGCGACTGTGCGAACATGCGGGACAGTGTTGGGAAGACAGCCGTTATAAAGACGTTCGGCACAAACATCAATGTGGCAAAAAGCTGACCCGCTGCCCCATACCATCCGATGGTTTTTTCATCCACCAGCAGCGAGATGATCACGACATCCATCTGCGCATATGCCACTAGGAACACGCCCGAGAGCAGATAAGGCAGGCTCGATCTCAACATTGTCCGGCCAGTCGCCCAGTTCACGCGCATATTGAGCGGTATCTGATGTGAGAGCGCGCGCAACTGCACCGCCAGTGTCACAGCCGCGGCCAAAATGCCCACGATGGCGATGGCGTAAACCCCTTGCCCCAGCAGCAATAGCATAATGCACACGACTGTGTTTACACCTTTGCCGAGGATATTGGCGACCGTCATCAGATCCATGCGCTCCAGCCCCTGCAGCGTGGCCTGGCATGCGCCGATCAACTCCCAGAACAGGCTTGAAATACCAACGATACAAACCACGAGCGTGGTATCGGCAGGATAGCGCAGGAGCACAAGATAAGCGACGACTCCCCCATACACTACCACGTGCATCGCAATGCGCAAAAGGAAACTGCTGCCAAACAACTCACTCGCGCGCGCTGGATTCCGCGCAATCTCCTTGGTAAGGAACGTGTCCATACCGAAGGTGACGATGATGGTTCCAATCGCCCACAGCGAACTGGCCAACGCCAATTTGCCCATCGCGGTTGAGCCAAGGAAGCGCGGCAGGAAGATGGTCAGGACAAATGACAGCAACCACGTCGCCAGTTGTGATATCAACAGTGCGCCGGCGTTTTTCGCGATGGTTTTTCTGGTGCTCATGATATTTGCGTTTCGCGCGTGTTTATGTCGCCTTGCATATCGATTTTAGTCATGCTTTTTGCTATTTCATAACCAAATTACTGCGTTAATAGCGCAATGTCTACTAATCAAACCGCGTACTTATTTGGCGCGTTTTGGTTTTGTCCCTTTGCCCTTGCCGGCCACACTCACATTGGGGATGGTCGCAAGTGAAGGGATGCCAAGAACGTTCTTGATGTCAAACGGGAAACGGAAGGTCGCATCCATCACCGCAGCCCCGACTACGCCGAGGAAGCTCAGCAAAACACCGACAACAATAAAGATGAGCCCATTTGTGAGCATCTTCTTCTTCGACGTGTCCGACTTGTCCGCGACGGCGGGATGATCGATGACCAGGTATTTCTGCCGCACGTTGTTCTCGGCCTGGGTCAGGGCCAGCGTGCTGTTCTCAACCTTTGTCCGCGCGCTGGTCAGCCTGTCATGAGCATCCGTCATGGCTGCGGTGAGTTTCTCGATCATCAGTGTCTCGGTCGATGGGCGCGTGCCGCGCACAGGATCAGGATGCGCCTCAAGGTAAGTCTGCAGTGCCGTTCGCGCAGTGTCGAGTTCCTTTGTGTATTGCGCCTCGAGGTCGGCAAAGTACGTCTGCGCGACCTGACTGTCCTGCTTGTCGTTGTTGATCCGCCAAGTAAGGTAGGCATCCATAGTCGCGGCCGCCAGTTGCTGAGCGACCTCAGCGCTTTCATGCGTTGCGTTCACCGATATCACATTATTCCCCAGCGTCAGCGACCACACCCATTTACGCACATTGGCAAATAACGACGCCTGCACAACGAGGCCTTTGGTCATCTCAGATTCGAGCGAAGTGCCTTTAACCACTGCGCGGACGAAGGCATCGGTCTGCATAAGCTCGGCAAACTCATCAACAGTCGCCTGCGCTGGCGTCACATAGCCGAGGTTATCCTGCGGATTAGCCGACATGCTCTGAAGCAGCGTCTGGCGTTCGATCCACATGGTGCCATTCGAGTTATAGGTCGTCTTGGTGGTCACGTACGAAAAGGCAAAGACAACCAGCATGATCGGTATCGGCACTAAGTGCAGAAACCGATGTCGAAAAAAGGTCTCAATGAACCGATAGAATGCTCTTCGCATAACTACTTTCCAAGGCTGCGCGCCAGCGGCAGATAAATCCACGACTTTGTGTTGAGAGGCCAGCGCCACGCCTTGGCAATACCGACCCACGGATACCAGAACTGCAACAATGCCAGACGCACGACCGCCCGATTACGCCATTTAATCACACCGGCAACTGATCGGCGCACAGCCATATGCCACAACCAGGCCAGGAATATGCGGGGCGCGAACGGATCGCCGCAGCGCGCGTACTTTATTGCCGCAGCCCCGACACTGATCCCATAGCCGCTCTCAGTGCGAACCTGCTCCTCAAACGTCTTGACGCTGTCGTGATATACCAGCGATTGAGGGCAATATACGACGTTCCCTAATCCACGCAACAGCAGCCGGTATCCGATATCGATATCCTCGAACGCGCGAAATGGCCCGCCAATCGTAAGCACCTCATCAAACCCGCCACACGCGAGGAGTGCATCGCGGCGGAAACTCATATTGCCTCCGCTGCCCAGATACCATGGCAGAGCCGGGCGGGTATAACACTTGCGTTCCATGCCAGCGCGCGTAACCTCTGCTCCTGTGCGATTGCCGTCGTCGGCGCTTGATGCTTTGGGGTCATAGGGCAGAATGCGCCCATACACACCCACGACGTTCTCGTCGCGGGCATATTCTGCTGTCATTGCATCCGTCCACCCTGGGTCGGGCAATATGTCATCGTCAACGAAAAGGACGATATTGTGTCTCGCAAAGCGCGCGCCGATGTTACGGCCCAGGCTTGCGCCGCGACCATTACAGGCGACGTAACGGAGTCGGCCGGGCTGAGCAGCCGGCTGCGACTCATCCTCAACGCTGAGTGTCACACAATATTGCGACGCAATAAAAGCCAGCGTTTCACGCAGAATGGCTGCCGGTGCAGGATCGCTTTGATCAACAACGATGATTTCGAGCGGTGCGTTGCGCGTCTGCAAGACAGCCTTGATCGTGCCAGCGATATGCAGACTGCGATTGCGCGTGGCCACCACGACGGATATGGGAGTCAAAAGTGTGCTGCTCGTTACTGTCATGCGATACTCTCTGGAAAGCGTCTTATGTTTAACAAGACCGATATCACATCATTACATCAAAATTATAGGTGACATGGCCCAAGCGCGCTATTGAACAAATCGCGCATGTTTCAACACGACTATATATGCCGGATTATAGATAAAGTGCTCATTGCCCGTAAAGAGTTATCAGGCATATACTCAACTCAGGTTATCAAAAACTCCCTATCAGAGGTATGCCATGCATCGACATGTAAACAGTAAACATAGTCGCACTCTACACCTTCCATCCCAAAGAGACTCAGTGCAGTCGCTCATCGTCATTTTCAGCATGCTGTGCACACTGTTTTTACTGCCTCAACCCGCTGCCGCAGTTGGCGAGGCGTCCACCCTCTTCGGGGTCTTCGTCCCCGTGAGTATGATCTCGAGCCGTGTGGCCACACTGGTCGTCACCGCTGTCTCCGACGGCACGATAGTGAGCATCACGGACAAGTACAACGATGGCTGCCAGGCTCAGAATGTCACTAACCAGACGTTGAGCGCAGGCCAGTCTTACATCGTGCCAGTGCCGTCCAGTAATGCATTACCGGGTGGGTGTTACTTTGTCGTCCAATCGAATAAACCGGTGGTTGTGGCCAACGAGACAACCAACACCGACTGGCAGCACGCCTTTGTCCCCGCCGACAATCATCGCGGCGCCGGCACCAGCTTCTATCTCTACCGCTTACAGGGTCTGCAACAGGCGTTTGCCACTTCTAATGTGTTCGACGCTTTTGCCTATTCTGACAACACCGAAATCCGCATTACTGACATCACAAGTGGCACGGGAAAAACGACCGGAGGGAAGACCGACGTAGTGTCGGACGCGAAGGGCACTATGGTATTTTCGGCGGTGATCAATGCCGGGCAGGACTTGCTCGAAGTGAATCAGAAAAAAGCGGTTCTCGTCGACGGCCATACCTATCACATCGTCAGCAGCAGCGACATCACGATCCAGTTTGGCGCCCTTGCGAAACTGGCCACGGGCAGCCGTGATGGCGGCGCCTATGTTCCAGGTAAAACCGGTTATACGACAGACAGAGTGTTCTACTTTGTTATTCCGTATGAAGTGGTCACCGAACGTGAACTGCGCATCGTGTCCTATGGCGCCCCGTCGTCTGTCACTGTGCGCGGCTGGAACACGCTTACCGGGCAATTCGACACCATTGTCTCCAACACGCCGTTGGGAGTATATGGTCACATGGAATTAGTTGGATCTGCGCTTAAAACCTATAGCAATAGCACCGGCGTCTTTGGTTACTATTTCTTCGAAGTCACGGCGACTAACCTGATATCGGTGTATGAATGCAACTGGATGGAAACCGGCAGCTATGGCACGTCCGATACGGCTTCATACATTTCATCGGAGGAAGGCACTGGCGCGGGTAAATACTTCGAGACCTACATGGGTCCGCCGGCGCTACACCCGTATACTTCGACGATGACTTCGGATCTGATCGTGTCGGCATATCAGACCGCGACGGTGACGGTCGTCGACTCAGATAACTACGGGGAATACGTTGAGCTCTATAACGGCTCCAGCCAAACCGTGAATATCGGCAACTGGCAGATCAAGAGCAGCACAGGCATCATGCAGATCCCTGTGACCGCCACGATAAAACCCGGCTCGACTTATCTGGCGCAATACCACACCCTGGGCACCGGGGCAACAGCCAATTATGTGTATGGCGCAGCTTATCCCAACTTCCGACTTGACAACGGCGCGGACAGTATCACCCTCTGCGATGCCAACTGCAACAATTTAAAAGATACCCTGGTGTATTCTGATACGGGCTGGGGCAGCCACGGGGTCTATTATTCGCTTGAACGCACTGATCCCACTCTTCCATTTACCAGTTCAAATGCGCGTGACAGCTCAGTTGCCAATCTTGTCAGCACCAAAAACCTGGGGGATTTTTATGGGTCCCCAGGCAGTTTTAACGGGATTTCCCACACTCTCGTCACAACCGGCGCCGTCGTTATTAATGAAGTAATGACCGGGCGCATCTATCGCAAGGTCACCATTCCGCCGTTGGGATATTACGATTTCTCACTCATCGGTTCGGAATGGGAAGGATTACACAACGGTTGGGCGCCCGGCAGGATATCCGATGCCGCGCATCCCGAGAACCCGTATTTCCTTGTCACGTCCGATAACCCGGTCAGCGTTATGAATACGAACTGGGACGACAACTGGATGGCCTACGCCACGGGCATGTTGCGTCCCGATCCTTCGCTGAGTCTGACGATGGATCGTAATCGCTATCTGCCGGGTGACCCAGTGTATATCACGGTTGCCGGCTCGAACACTTATGCCAGTCTGAATCAGCCCACGCTGAAGGTTAACATACCGCCGGGAATCAGCTACACGCCAGGTAATGTGCAAAGCACGGGCATCTTGTCTGGAACAACGCCAACCCAGACACTACAGACGAACGGCAGTTGGCAATTGACATGGGCACTCACCGGCACAATGGGAACCGGCCTTGGCAACCAGTTGGGCGCGCTGATTACCGGAACGATCACCTCAACGGCGCCGAACGGGGCGTTGTATAACGCCGTCGCCAGCCTGGCCGCAGTTGATGTGACCGTCCAAAACTATACCAGCCAGGATACAGTCATCGCCGATGTAACCTATACCCCCACGGCGCAGACGAGCAGCATTCTGGTCAATGAAGTGATGAACAACCCTGGCTGTTCCGGGGATCAATGGATCGAGTTGTACAACCGCAGCGACAGCAACCTTGCGCTCTCTGGCTATGAACTAGCTAATTCAAAAGGCCTGGTGTACCGCTTCCCGGCTAATCTGCCCTCTCTGACAATAGGCAATTACCTGGAGGTGCATCTGAGCAATGGAACCGATGTGACGGTGACTACCTCTTCGAATCCAGCAATGAAATTATACGCAGGCACAGCAGTCATTAGCGCGCTGGATGCTAAAGATGATCAGGTGGCATTGTTTAACTCCAGCCTGCACACCTCCTCATCCCTGCTGGATTATGTGCGTTGGGACATCAGCGGCACTCTCGTTAACCGCGGCGATCTCGATATGGCCATCGCCTCTGGCAACTGGCTGACTAACAGCTACGTCCTGCCTGCGGCCATCGGCGCTTCGATGAACCGTCTTGCGAATGGCGCCAATGTGAGTGACACGAACTCAAGCACAGACTGGGTCAGCGGCACACCCAGTCCAGGGCAGATCAACAACCCAACCCTGGTCGCACAGATGCCCGACCCGATCACAAACTTGTCCGCGACGCCGCTAATCACGCAGGAAGGCGCGATCCAGCTTTCGTGGACCAATCCAATTACGAACTACGACAGCGCTCTTGTTATTCGCTCACCCATTACATATCCAACTCGCCTGAGCGATGGTTCCGCTGTCTTTAACCACGGGTACCCCGCACCAAGCATCTATGTCGACACAGGCGTGACGCAGACGACGCCGGTGTATTACGCGGCATTCTCGTTCCGCGGCGCGAGCGTGGCCTGCGCCACAGCCAGCGCTCAGACCGTGGCACTGGCGCCTCAGCGCATCATCCTCGCATACGAGGACCAGAAAGGCCATTCTCTTAGCGATTGGGACACGAACGATTTCATCACCTCTCAAGACTCCGCAGTCACGTTGAATAGCAACGGGATTACGCGCATCGAAACCCGCTTCACAGCGATGGCGCGCGGCGCGTTCTTTGACCACGCCATGACGTTGACCATCCCACTTGCTGGCGACTCACTCGTCCTGATCCAGCAATTCACTCCAGCGGGAGTCCTGGCAGGACAACAACTGACAACGGCACATGGCACTGTGTCAGCATCGGTATTCACCAGCACGCTTTATGCGCTGCCGCGCCCCAGTGTTCCATTTGGCTCATATGCCACGAACACCTGGCCTGGCACAAAACAAATTGACGGGACTTCCGCCCGCATCGTGATTACGCCGGTAACGCCTTTAGTAAACACGCTGGGAAGCATCGGTGTTCCACCATTCGATCCCTGGATTCATGTCCGGGATACCGGCGCAGACATCCATCTGATTCTGCCTGGCAATATGGGCAACAGCCAGACGGTGGGAAGCTCGAGCAGCCCGTTGTTCCAACGCGACCTGCCGCTCGCGCAAAACTTTCAACATAACTGGCAATGGCCGATAGAGGGCGCCGGCATCTGGTTGGCCTATCCACAATATACACAGTTCGTCACGAGCGGTGGCACACAGAACTCGAGCTGGTTCCTATATCCAGATCCAACCCAACTCTGGGCTAACAATAAGGCGCCATTAGGCCCCGCTAACGCGCGGGCGCAATCGGTGAACCCGGGCGCCTATACTGCAACCTCTTTGCCTTCGCCACGCAAGTTGAAGCCAGCAGATATGCTCACGGGCTGGCCACAAACCATGGTGGGCAGCATCTTCGCGTCGCCCATCATCGTCAACCTCGATATCTCCGGCACAATTAACGGCAAGATACTGGTGGATGCGTCACAATCAGGACAGACGGTTGCGTGGAACCCGGATGGCAGTGAGCGTTGGTCTCACAGCACCGGCATACCGATTCGAAGTTCACCCACTGCCGGCGACATGGGAGGCGATGGGCATGTCGTGATCCTCATCGGCTGCGGCGACGGCAAGCTGTACGCCTGGTATGGCGACACAGGTTATGTGGTCCCAGGTTTCCCGCTGAGCGTCGGCGCCGGGATTAAGTCCACGCCTGCACTTGTCAAAATACCAGAGGAAACCGGTCTGTCGATCGTGTTCCAGGACGACGATGGCAAGGTGCATCTCGTCAATCATCTCGGCGTTGAGCGCGCCGGCTGGCCGCAAAACACTGGCGCAGTCATTGACACGCATGGGGGCGTTATTCTCAACTCCAGCCCGGCGGTTGGCGACCTCGATGGCGATGGCATCCCTGAAATCGTCATCGGCTCGACCAGCGACAGGGTTTTTGCGTGGCATCTGGACGGCACGCCGGTATCACGCTTCTGGCCGCGCAGCACCGGCGACTGGGTGTATGGCTCGCCGGTCATCGTGGACCTGAATCAGGACGGTTATCGCGATGTCGTGGTCGGATCCGGCGATGGGTATCTATATGCATGGCGCGGTGATGGCGCAGCATTGCCAGGCTTCCCTGTCTATCTGGGCGGCCCTATCGCAGCGTCACCCGCCGTCTTTGATCTCAACGGCGACGGCAGCCTCGAAATACTCATTAGCACTATCGGAGGTAAAGTATATGCAGTCCACTCAGACGGCACAATCGCATCGGGCTGGCCGGTTGACATGCAAACGACTACTTACTCCTCCGTTGCAGGGGCTGACATCAACAGCGATGGATACCCGGAGGTCATCGTCGGAAGTTACAAGGGGTTGTTCGCTTTCAATCATGACGGCACACTGCTAGACGGGTGGCCGATACAGACCGGCGACTGGATCGTGGCTTCGCCGACGGTTGGCGACCTGAATGGCGACCATCTGGTTGACATCGCCATCGGATCGTACAATGGAAAGGTGGATGTATTGCGCGAGCCTGCTGTGTTGCATTCGACTGCAATCGCGTGGGGCAACTTCCGCCGCGATACGGCGCAGACTGGATTCGTCGCACTCGATATTCCTGTGCTGCAACTGCCCACACTGCACAACTACTACCTGCCGTTGGTCTACCATCAGTAATTCCGCAAGAAAGAGGGACCCATGTCAAACACAACACTATCGGCCAGCATCGTGATCTGCACCAGAAACAGAGGGGAGAAAATCGTGGCGACACTGAAGTCCATCCTGGCGTGCACACCGCCGGATTTCGAAATCATCGTGGTTGACCAGAGCACCAATGATGATACGCAGTCAGCCGTAATGCGCGAGACGCCCGATGCCCGCATCCGTTACATCCGCACTCCCACAAAGGGGATCAGCCGCTCACGCAATATCGCCATTGCCGAGGCCAGCACCGATGTCCTGGTATACACGGATGACGACTGCATTGTTCCGCCAGACTACGTCTCTGCCTTCAGAGATATCTTCGTGAAGTACCCGCGCGTAGCGGTGGCTTTCTGCAATGTCAAACCCTTCCCGCACGACCCTGCCAAGGGCATCGTCCCGGATTACATTCGCACCGGCGATGCCTTATTAACGCGCCTGGTCGACAGATGCACAGCGCGCGGCATCGGCGCCGGCATGGCGTTGCGCCGTGATGCAATGCTGGAAATAGGCTGTTTTGACGAGATGCAGGGGCTGGGAGCACGCTTTGGCAGCGCTGAAGATGTAGAGATTACCCTGCGCGCGCTGATGCTTGGCTGGCATGCGTACGAAACGGATCGGATCGCGGTACTCCATGATGGCTTTCGAACCTGGCAGGAATATAAGGCCAAGTCGGCGCGGCTGGACTGGTATGCCATCGGAAGTTGCTATGCAAAAGGACTCAAGGCTGGCCACCTGGACATGTTGGTAGTCATTCTGTATGAGCTGCTGGTCAGGATAATGTGGTCGCCAATAAGGGACGCACTGCAAGGGCGCAAACCATCAGGGTTTCTGCGTCCGGTCTATCTGATGCACGGCATCATTGACGGGCTGCGCACGCCGGTAGACCGTAAACATATCCTCTACCGATGAGAAGCCTGCATAACGAGATAAAACGGTCAATAAGCAAAGGTGTCTGGATATGGCTGGCAAGAGGGACTTAATGAATCAATATTACGCTTACACACGAA
Source organism: uncultured bacterium (assembly GCA_903921365.1). Classification (GTDB taxonomy): domain Bacteria; phylum Chloroflexota; class Anaerolineae; order J036; family Brachytrichaceae; genus CAIXPS01. The sequence goes on from CAIXPS010000374.1 coordinate 14,416, forward strand.
TCACTTATCGCAGACTTTTCGTTACAACAATCATAATTCTATGCATACTGGGCATGCTTCTGGCGCCCTCCAAACCAGCAGCCGCGGTTGGTGAAGCGTCTACCCTGTTCGGCGTCTTCATCCCGGTGAGTATGAATCCGTCGCGCGTCGCTACACTGGTCGTTACGGCCGTGTCCGACGGCACAATCAT
>CAIXPS010000375.1 GCA_903921365.1 uncultured bacterium
GAAGCCGATCTCGCGGCGCAAGCTATTGGACGCGCTGCGCAAGCTTGGGCGCGACTTTTCGCGCGTGCTGATCATTGATGATGAGCCCGCCATGCGCGAGTTTCTGACGTTGTGCATCAGCAGCGCATACCCGCGCAGCGCTATTCGCGCCGCGGACTGCGGTGAGCACGCGTTGCACTATGTGCGCGAACTGTCACCCGACCTGATCCTGCTTGATCTGGCTTTGCCGGACGTCGACGGCCTGGACCTGGCTGAGCAGTTGCGCCAGATCAATCATGAGCAAGCATCCATCGTTGCCGTGACTGCGCGGGATTACCCCGTCGAGGAGGATAAAGAGGAGTGCGACGAGATATCGTATTGGCGCGCGGGGCACTTCAGCCAGCGCGAGTTGGAGCGCGTCCTGAATGTGTTGCTGGAAACAGTCTCGCCCAGTCGGGCGCCCGCTGGAAACGGGTTCGCGGCGAACGGTTTCGCGGCGAACGGTCTCGCGGCGAACGGTCTCGCGGCGAACGGTCTCGCGGCGAACGGTCTCGCGGCGAAAATAGAGTAATCCCCACCTTCACTTCACTACCTGGTTGAGCGTTTTCACGAATTGTGAGCGCAGGATGGGTTTCTTGAGGAAAGCCGCTGCGCGCAGCGCGGCAGCCATATCGGATTCGCTCAGAACCGAGCACACGATTACAGGCACATCGCGCAATTCCCGCGTGTGGCGCAGGCGCTGCAGCAGTTCCCATCCATCCATCGCGGGCATCATCACATCGAGCATGATCACGTCAGGCCGGATATCCAGGGCGCGGTTGACCGCCTCCTCAGGATTGGTCTCACCGAACACCTGGTAGTTCAGGCCGATGGCGTAAGTCTGGTAAAGATCAACGGCTGCCAACTCGTCATCGATAACCAGCAGTTTGCGCAGGCGCAGCCCTGGCGGCAGTGTGAAACGGATGGTCTGTCGCGCGTTTGCTCCCGATGACTCAGTCGAGAACTGCAATGCGGCGCCGAGCACGCGCGCCAGCAATTCGCACAACCGCAGCCCCTCATCCGCCGCGTCGAATTGCGCTGCAACTACGCTTAACGCCACAGAGACGTCGCCGTCGGCAGTGAACGCCTCCAGCGAGACAGTGCTGTCCGGAGCCAGTTTCGGCGCCAGCATGAGCAACAGTTGGGTCAGCAACTGTCGCAACACGCCTGGGTCGGTGCACACAGAGAGATCGTCGGGCATAATCTGCAACTGCGCGGCGGCTTGCGCATTTGTCAGTTTGCCGGCCACAACCAGAAAGGATAATACCTCTTCTATCAATTGCGCCAGACCAATCACGCGCGACACAGGGGTGAGTCGATGGATGGCCTCTGCTGGTGTTGCGGCCGGTTCCGTCTGTGTTGATTCTCTCGTTGCGAGAGCCGTGAGGCGCGATTGCAGCATCTCAGCCAGTATCGCGAGTCCATGGCTGTGCTCGCGCCGCATCTGGCGCTCGCCAACGACCAGTTTGTGCTCGATCTCCCACAACGGGCGGTGCATCACGTAGCGATCGCGCAGGATAAGGTACTGGCGCCATTCTGGCGCGTTCTCGGGCACCTCGACTGAGGGTTGCATGTTCTCGATGAGTTCGATAAGCAGGCCGCGCAGGTGCACGCCGCGCGACGCGCTCTCACCGCCCGACGCAGCCGGCATAAGCTGCGCCAGCGGGCTGTCGGACAGCGTGGCCACATCATTCAGATGCGCCAGCACATTTTTCAGTTCTTCGAGTATTTCCTGTCTGTCCATAGGCTCACAAGCTTTCGCCGAGTTTCACCGCCTGGAACACCTTCATGCGCAGCAGCAGAATCAGCAAAACCAGCAGCGCCACAACGAACAGACCGCCGAACAGCGCGTAAACCACCAGGATATCGGGCCAGGCAATTATCACCTGGAAGGGCACCGTGCCTGCCTCTGCCGCCGAGCCAATCTGCATGAACGGGATGTACAACTGGCTGCCCAGTATACCCAACACAGTGCCGGCGCCCATGCCAACGCCGAGCAGGAGCGCCAGCTCCCAGCCGAGGAACGCGGCTGTCTGAAGCGCGCTGAAGCCGATGGCGCGCAACACGCCCAGCTCAATCAGCCTGCGGCGGAATGAGAATACCGAGTACAGGAAGAACCCAAGCACGGTCAGAAGCGCCGCCGCGATGAACCCGACCGATAAAATGCCGAACAGACCCTGCCGCTCCGGGCGCGCCTGCTCCGTCTTTATTTGAGTGGCAACGGATTGGTAACGAATCAGGTTAAAACCGGTTTCCAGAATGCCCTGCGCGATCTTCGGGATGTCGCTGCCGTCTTTGATCTTGATCCACACGCTGTAGGGCGCCTGGTAGCCCGCCTGCTCGAACAGGTAGTCCAGGTTGCCCACAAACAGTATCGTAGCGTCGCTCTTGTTGGGATACCAGCCAGGCCATAGGCGGAACACGCCCACGATGCGCAGCTTCAGCTCCGCCGAACCCTCTTTCAAACTTACGCGCGCAATCACCGGATCGCCGATGCGCAACGCGTACTTCAATAGCAGCGACTCGGGGATGAGCACGCCATCCTGCGCCATGCCCAGGCCGTTCATCAGCGTGCCGAGTGGCTGGGGCGAGAAGTCCTTGCGCCAGAACGAGACGCGCGCGTAATCCATCCGGTCGATGCCGATGTACTCGGCGCGCAAGTTGTCGCTACCGAGTTTCACACTGGCCGGGTAGCGCCCCACGCGCGCGGCCGCCTGCACGTTAGCCGTCTGCAGGTGATCCTGCACCGGAAGCATCGACTTCACCAGAACGTTGCGCGCCTGCGCTGCTTCAATTGCGCGACGATCCTGGTCGGAAAGTGTGGCATCAGACGCAAGCGTTGCGGCGCTTATTGTGGCGCCTGCGTCCAGTGACTCAGTCAGCGCCATGTCGCCGCCGATGCGGTAACGCACCTGATCGACCATGTTCTGGTCGAGCGTTGCCGCCAGCGAAGCGGTGAAGGTCGCCAGCGCCAGCGTGAGAGTGAGCAGCAGAATGGGCGCGGCAAAGAAGCTGGGTGAGCGCGCCAACTGGCGGATCGCCAGCAACATGGACGTGCCGGGCAAGACACTCAGCAGCCACGTCAACACGCGCAACACCAGTGGGAGCAACCGCACAACAAAAAGCGATGCGGCCACCAGCGCCAGCATCGGCACGATGAATAGCAGCGGATTGCTGAACGGGTCGCTGCTCGACCCGCTCACGCCAGGCAGTTGCGCCGCCACGGCGACCACCGCAACGGTGCCCTGTTTCTGCAACAGGTAAGTGCCATAGGCAACGGGGATGAAGATCAACACGTCCAGCCCGACGCGTTGCCACCATGGCGGGCGCATGGAGCGCGCGCGATCCTGCTTGTAGGTGATTACCGTGTGGTTCGCTGCTCCAATCGTGGGCGCCACCATAACTAATACAGCCAGCCCGACCGTGACCATTCCGATGCGCAGACTGTCGAACGTGATTGACGTGGACAACAATCCTGCATTGTCAACCAGGCCGGCGAAATCGAGGAAGCTGCGCGTCTGGCCGACCAGTTGCGCCAGACGCGCGCCAACCGGCGCACTGGCGCCCAGCGCTAACCCGCCCAGGACGAGCGCCTCCATCAGCGCAATGCCGACGATTTGCAGAACCGACGCGCCACGGCTGCGCAATACGGCAATCTCGTTGCGCTGGTTGTTGACGGTCAGGCTGGCGACGAGCGCGATAAACACGAGGGACAGACCGAGTATCGGCACGCTGAACGCGAACAGTTGCAGCGTCAAAACGTCGCTGGTGCTCTGATAGCGCTTCAACGCCACCTCAGGCGACAGGTCCATGCGCATGCCGGGCAGCGCGCTACCCAGGCGCGTGAGTGTGGAATTCATACGATCGAGCAGACCTGGCACGTCACCCGATCGCACGTTGTCGCCGTTGAAGCTCATGTACCAGACGGCGATGTATTGCTGCCCTTTCAGTTGTGGCGCCAGCCGGCGCGTGAAGTTGACCTCAGACGTGATCAGCAGGTTCTGAAACTCAGCCGGGTTGGCATACCAGTACGGATCGGCCATATCCCTAGGGGTCCAGATGCCGGAAATGACAATCTGGATGCGACTGGCGTCCTTGGTCGCAGCACTCTCGGCGGACTGTTCGTCGAAGACTGTGAAGGTCTCGCCTACCTGCAGGCCCAGTTTGTCGGCCAGCGTCTTGCTCACCAGCACCGCCATCACCTCGTCCGGCGCGGTCGTTTGCAGGTCTGCGGGAATCTGTCCATCCACGAGTGTGGCGTGGTCGGCCAGACCTCCGAGCAAGCCGAAGGACGCGCGGATGATGGGCTCGCGCTGATCTGTGTAGGCGGCATCTTTAGCAGCGAACACCGGGTAAGAGGCGCTTGCAAAATAGCGCACCAGCACCTGCCTGGGCATCCCCAGCAGCGCAGGCACTTGGGTTTGCATCATCCGATCGACCGCCGCAATCGTCTGCCACTCCACAGGTTCCGAGGCGCTGCCCACGTAACGGTACATATAGGCGAAAGCCGGGCGAAGGTTGTCACCCCAGGCCGCGACTTCCTTGTGCAGGACGCGGTTGTAGACGGCGTCGGCATACAGCGGCACGCTGAGTGTGAGAGACACCGCGACAACCAGCCCGACGGTGCTGGCCAACGCCAACCAGCGATTGGACCACAATCGCCGGGCGGCGACGAGAAAGATCGACAAAATAGCCATAATCACGCGCGTTACTGATCTGATTTCCCGGTTCAGTCGCGCAAGTGCTGCGGGCGCGGGCCGACATCAGAGACGTCGATGGGACGGAAGCCCAGCGCAAGCGCCGGCGAGTCCGCGCTTAATGTGAAGTCAAATTGCTTCAGGTCTTTGAAGCACGGGTCTGCGACCAGTGAGTGCGTGTCGTTGCCGTCTTTCTGCCACTCAACCAGACTTACCTTCTGCGCGGTCGGATTGCCTACGCCGCCTTTCAGGAAAGTAATCTCTTTACCAGAAATATCCCAGAACAGGTTCAAGTCACTGATCAGGCAGCGCGTGCTGTAATTATTGCCATAGCCGCCCACCAACGCCGGCTGACCATCCACGACGAAGATGTTGCGCTCCAGCGTAACCGCGCTCACGTCATCCACGCGGCTGATGGCTACGTTGCCCTCGGCGCCCAACGCGAAGATGTTGTTGCGCAACATGTTCTCGTGCCCGTAATGCTGGTGGAAAGTCTGGCTGTTAGTGTTCCAGCAGATGTTGTTCTCAATGAGAATGTGCGAACTGCCCTCGTCGGTATAGATGCCCCAGCCGCCGTAATTGGCGCGTTCCACGTCGTGGATCAC
>CAIXPS010000376.1 GCA_903921365.1 uncultured bacterium
CCCAATATACCAACACCGTAATCTACGACTATTCTGGCAGCAGTCAGTTCGCGCAGAATCTGGCGTTGACGATCGGGCTGCCGAAGACGGTCGTCACCACAACGGTGGGAACCAATGATGTTGATGTCCTGGTTACGCTGGGTGAGGATTACAGACCCAAACAGTAACTAACGAGCGATCATGGTTTCCACATCATGAACTGCAGGTCTTTGTTGCTGGAGTGGTAATAGGCGATATAGGGCGTCCCGTTGTACATTCCCAGTGAGTTCTGCTCCCCTGTGTCCCCGTTGGCGTCCACAGTTTCCAGAGTCCATGTTCCGCTGACCGGGTGCGCCATCGCAAGATGCCGGTCGATTTTGCTGAAATAGCTGATGTACGGTAAGTTGCCGTTGCCTACCTTAATCGAGCAAATCGAATTACGATCATCGGTGTGTCCCGGATCTGCTGGTGTGAGGGTTTGCACGTTCCACTGGCTGCCGTTATAGGTGGCGTATTTCACATAATAGTTGATGCCGTCTGAGTAGCAGATGTGCGGGTGGTTGAGCGAATCAATCGCGATCGAGGTGTAGTATCCAGTCTCACTGCCGCTATCGACCTGCGTCTTATCCCAGGACAAACCATTCCAGCGGGCGTACCACAGGTGGTTGCTATGATAGTTGTAATAGCTGATGTGTGCCTTCCCGCTGGAATCAATCGCGATCGAGTTATATGGGCCGGTGATACCCGTCGCGTCTTTATCGACTTCGCTGACTTGCCAGGGACCGCTGCCGGTTTTGTGCGCATATTTCAGGTCGACTGCTGATTCGTCATAATAACTGATGTGCGGATTGTCAGATGCATCGAAGGCCAGTGAGATATATTTCTCGATGTCATAGCCCGTGTCGGCGGCCACCACTTCCGCGGTCCAGATCGAACCACTCAGAGTGGCGTACATTAACTCCTTACTGCCGGTGTCTGAATAAGCGATATGGGGCTTACCGGTCGAATCCACAGCCAATGCGTGCCCGTGGGCTGGTTTCATGTCCGCAATATTCACCACCTGCGTCTGCCATGCTCCCATAAACTGGGTGGCGTATTTCATTACCTCGTGGGTCAAATCCATGTAGGCGATGTGCGGCTGACCAAACCGGTCCATCGCAAGGCTGACGCCCTGGCCCACTTGCGCGCCTGAATCGATGACAGTGTTGACCCATGTGTCCGGGTTCCACGCCGTCAGACTGGCGTAGTGCAGTTGGCCGGTGTTATAGTCGACGTAGGTGATGTGCGGTTTGCTGCTGGAGTCCGCCGCAATCGCCGGCCAGCGCGCGCCGTCGCTTCCGACGATATCCTGGTTTTGATCGTGATGCCATGCACCGCCGGATTTATACGCCAGCCAGACCAGCGTGCCTCTGGGGTCACCTCCCAGCGAAATTGTGATCATCGGCATATCGGCACTGCCGAAGACCAGCGAAGTGGCGTTATTCCTGTCCATCGCAAGATTACTGCCGAATACCGTCTCGGTCGTCCAGGCGGTACCGCTCCAGCTTGCGTAGCGCACCAATCCATTCCAATCGTCGAAATAGCTGATGTGAGGCTTGTCCTGGCTATCGAACGCCAGCGAGTTGTCCCGACCGGTGTCAGTATCCTCTTCAATGATTTGCTGCGTCCAGGCGCTTCCTGACCAACTGGCATAAATCAGCCCGCCGGTTTGCCCATAGTTGTTCCGCCAGTAGCTGATGTGCGGCAGCCCACTGTGATCCAGCGCTAGTGACAGCGTAGTGCCTTGAGAGTCCTCGGTATGGTCGATCACCGGATGGATCGTCCAGGTCGTCCCGCTCCATTCGGCGTACTTTATCCGGAATACATTCTGTGCCGAGTCGTAGTCTTCGTAGGCGATGCGCGGTTTGCCAGTGCTGTCGAAGGCCAGCGAGGATGTGAACCCCGCGTATGGCGAGTTATCCACCGTTTGCAACGCCCAGGCTGTGCCGCTCCAACGCGCCAGTTTCAGGAGGTGGTTGTAGCTGTCGTAATAGCTAATTCCCACCTTGCTTGTGTTATCGAAAGCCAGCGAGGTAAAGTAGCCCACCCCCGGCGCCGGATCGACCACTTCGATTTTCCAACTCACGCCATCATTCCAGGCATGGTAAAGGTGATCACTGCCATAAGCGATATGCGGATGGTTGCTGCTGTCCAACCGCAGGCTGCGCCCGGTCATTTGCGATATATTCCTTGGGCAGTCCACGCACTGCGCCGTCAGTGGCACTAATCCCGGCCCGGAGCGCAGCACTGCCGGCAGCCATGCGCGTGGCACGATTGGCGATTCCATCGCGCGGATGTCGCACACACCACCCAGCGGACGAACCACTCCGAGTAGATCGATTGATGAGCAATCCGGGTTGGACTGCGTCCTCGCCGGCGTGGCGCTAAAGACGAAAAACGCCATGAAGGCGATCAGTGTGATCGAAGATAAACCAAATAAGCCATTGTTATTCATGGTAGGCATACCTCTGGTCAAACCCACTGCTGGTCAAACCCACTGTGCGCGCGCGCCGTAGGGAGGAGGCAGGTCGGGCACAGGCAAGCCATCGCGCAGGGCATCCTGGAGGCGACGGTTGCGCGCGAGGTAATCCTTGAGCGGGTCGAGTTGGAACTCGGCGCTCAGCGCGCTGACGGACAAATCCGGGCGGTTAGACTGCAGGGTGAAGCAGCCCTCTTCGTGATAGACGCGCAGGGTCACCTCCGGGCCATATTTAGCCCGGATGGCTTGGATCTGGGTCTTGTTGAAGTCCGTATGGAAGAGCGCCACATCCAGGTCAATCGTGCTGGCAGCGATGGGGTCGTGGATGCCGGTGATCGCCAGTGTCTCGCCCATGGTGTTGAGGATGCGCGCGTAGGTCGTCTGGACGGCGGAGACGAGGAAGCGGTGGTACTGCCAGGCTTTTGCGGTGAGGTCGCGCCCGCCATCGTAGGCGGATAGCCAGAAGAAGATTTCGGCCCCAGCACGGTCGAGCGCTTCCCAGCCGTCGGGATACTCAATGTCGAAACATATCTGCACACCGATGCGCCCGAAATCCGTATCGAAGACCGGAAACGTGCTGCCGGGGCGCGAGCCGAATTCAACCTTCGCATACTCGCAGCCCTCGACAACAGGGTGGTGTTTCTGGTAGCTGCCGGCAACCTGGCCGCTCCGATCCAGCAGGAATGCTTCGATGTGCGTTCCATCCGGGCGGCGTGACAGAATGGGGCACAGGATATACGCGCTGTGCTTCCGAGCGTAGCCCGCCGCCATCTCGAGGGTCGGGCCCGGGACTTCCTCAGCCATTTCCTCGATGTGCGGGTCGACCAGCCCGGCAATAGTAAAAGACTCAGGGATGGCGACGATGTCGGGTTTTTCTGCCATGGCCTGCTCAATCAGCCCGGCCATGCGCTGGCGGTTTGCGGCGACAGTCGGGCCGTGCTGTCCGGCCAGGGCGATAGTGGCAATGCGCACATTTCTTGGCATAGGTTATCTTTGCCTCATAACGATCCGGGATGAGAATGAACTGTTGGATCGATAGCCTTGATTATCCCACCTGCGTTATAAATAGGTGGCTATGATTTGGCTGGTAAGCTGACAAACGAACTGAACGAAGCGAATGAAACGGTCGTCGAACCAAACATGAATCACACGAATGTGCCTGATAAATCGGCAGCGGCGCCGCAACCGACATCGCTATTGCCACTGAAGACGCTGTACTTCATCTATTACGCCGGACTGGGCACCTACTCTACGTTTATCGGTGTCTACTATGCCAGCCTTGGCTTGAGCGGCACGCAAATCGGCCTGATCAATACAGTCATTCCAATCGTCGGAATGTTCAGCGGGCCATTGTGGGGCATGTTGAGCGATCGTTCGGGGAAGACGCGCGCGCTCTTAATGCTGGCCGTGCTCGGCTTGATCGCGTCCACTCTGGCGTTGTCAGAGGCGTCTTCCTTTACCATGATCTTGCCCGTCGTCGGAATATTCGCGCTGTTCAACACGACCCTGATGCCATTACTGGATAGCACCACGCTGAGTGTGCTGGGCGAACAGCGCGAACGCTATGGCTCGCAACGCGTATGGGGTTCCATTGGCTTTATAGCGACCAGCGCAGTCATCGGGTTGCTGCTGGAACGGACGGGGCTGCACACTATTTTCTATACATTCGCCTTTGCCAACTTGTGCTTTCTGGTTGCGTTAATTCGTCTGCCGGAGCGCAAAGTCCATTTACAACAAATACAGCAATCGATACTGACCGGACTCACTCAAATGGTTCGCCAGCCGCCATGGCTGTTATTTGCAATGTGCATCGTCCTGTTAGGTTTGGCAACCAGCGGGATGTATAGCTTCCTGAGCCTGACCATTAAGAAACAGGGAGGCAGCGACGCCTTGATCGGCATCGTCTGGATGCTCTCGGCCATCGTCGAGATGCCGTTCATGGCGCTGAGCGCGCCACTGCTGAGTCGTTTTGGCTCGCGCAGGTTAATGGCAGTTGCATTGCTCGCATTTGCAGTGCGCATGTTGCTGTACGGCCTCATGCCCGCGCCGGAATGGGCAGCTGGCATCAGCATTGTGGCGGGCACATCGTTCGGACTGTATTCGATTGCAGTGGTCAACTACGCAAATGAACTCGCGCCGGAAAATCTGAAGGCCACCAGTCAGGGGCTGGTAGTCGCGCTCACCAGTCTCTCGGCCATCGCCGGCG
>CAIXPS010000377.1 GCA_903921365.1 uncultured bacterium
AAAAACCCATGTGGCGATATGTCGGGCGGTATCTCTGGATTCAGCACTCAACGAGAAGTAGCACTTGATGTCGATAGTGAATCGAATCCACTCCATGCCACCGCCACCAAGTTCCGCGTTCACGAGTTCCAGCACCTCATCCTTCTTGCCAGTTGAGTCGGATTGTCTCGGTTCGTTGCGCATGTCGTCAGGGTCTTGCGGGTAGATCAGGATCGAGATGCGTTTCTGCACCGGGTTATCCTGAAAGCTGCCCTGCCTGACGACAGTGGCGATGTATGGCACAGCAGCGGGATTGCCAACCAGCGATGTAATGTTGTAGAGCGTGATGAGTTCTGCAATCCTGGCACCCACGAGATCGGTGATGGAGCGAAAAGTAACAGGCGTGCTTGGTGTTGTCATCGGTATGCCACTTCACGATTCTGGCCGTGATACTTGCCGATGGCATCCAGATAGCGTTTCACATGCCAGTCTGCCTGTATGCGCGATGGGTTATCCTCCGGTTGACCGGCATCCCGGCGCGTTTCGTAACGCCTGAGATCGGCCACACCGATTGCCAGCGGGATGAGCATGTAGGCGATTGCCAGGTTGCACAGCGCCCATTCAGCCCAGAGCGGCACGCCGGGGACATCGGCATCTGTTGCTACGTTCTTGTAGAAGGCGTAATACCAGATCGTCGCGTTGTTGATCGTCCTGTCCACGAAGTACAGCGATTCACCAATGTCGAGGTAGCCGGTTGTGTCGGGTATTTCGCCAGGCACGAACAACGTAGGCCGCAACCAGTAGCCTTTCGATGCACTGGTATGGTCTATGGGCAATGGCAGGATGATGACATCGGCCATTGCCGCCTGCTCAATGGTGAGGCCGGCGATTTGCAGCCAGTCAGCCGGTTTAGCGATGGACAGTCCGTCACCGCTTGCCACTGGCACTGCCTTGACCATCTTCAGGTTGGCGGTATGCGTGACTGCAAAGAACTGCGCTGCGCGATTCCAGGCCAGTTTCCGCAGAGGCTCCGAGTAACTCGGAGTCCCTGCGGCTGCGCCCTGATCGGACAGCAACAGTGTGAACTGCGCCGTGAGATCAGCCCAGGTCGTCACTAAAGAACGCCGCCTGGAATCGGGATCGAAACGGTATAAAAATACAGCGTGAACATGTTGGGATCGGCAATGTTGTACCCAACAATGTCGTCCCAGACAAAGCGCCAGACCGATTCGTAATCATCTATCGGCTTGGGTTCCTTGAACCGCAATGGCCGCATGACCTTGCCCTGTACACCACCACGGCTGCCCAACACGAGCGAGAAGCCCACGTTGATACCCTTGGTCACATACGCGTATATGACGATGTTCGCGCCGCCAGACACAGGACTGCCAATGAACGACTGGATGTAGTTGAACATCACAGGCCGGTCGAACGTCAGCGTGTGGTTGACAGTATCGATACCCACGATACGACGAACAATCGTCCTGCCATCGAACGGATCGACGCCGTTTGTAACGCCATATTCAGTAGTCACCTTCGTATGGATGGTCACAAAGTCGTTGAGCTTGAAGTCCTGTGCGCCGAAACTCTCCAACTGGATCGAGTGCGCCACGTTCTTCTGACCCACATACCACACACCGTCCACTGGCGTCGTGCCAGGATCGGGCGATCCATCGCCGGAAGCAATCGGGCCGGTTACGCCATATTGCTTGGCAATCGTGCCGCTGTTGTAAAGAACGTTCTTGTTCAAGCCGAACTTGTTGTTCGGAACTTCCTGGAAACGCACGCCCATGTACTGGCCGAGTTCGTAGTTCAGGTGTTCCCCGCCATACTCCATCGTGTACTTGAACAATACAGTTTCAGGATCGGTCGAACCGGGTAGTCCATTGACCCAGTCGAAGATCGCGCCGGGCGGGACGAGCGCCAGTTTCGCCTTGGCCTGGTCGCCAGGGACAATCGGGCTGCCGGTGTTACCCAACCACATCTGCCAGTATTTGACTTGGTTGATGCTGAAGCGGTCGGTCGTCGAAAGCTCGCCCCAGTTGGTCGCGTCACCCGCGTATGTCCAGTAGGCTTTGCTGCCCTTGAACCACACATTACGCGAGAGGATTTCGTGCTTCTCAACCACGTTCCAACCGAGTAGGCCGCGCAACAGAGGTTTCCAGTCACGAGCGCTCACATTGTCAACGTTGGAGTTCTTCCACATGTTGAACGTGTTGCTCGACTCGTGTAGCTGAACTTTATCGCCGTAACGTAAAACGCTCCAGCGACGGCTGCGCGAATCAATGGCCTGCGCTTCGCCGATGTAGTTCGCGGTCATCGGAATGGGGTTGGCGTCAACCTCACCTTCCAACAGTTCGAACTGTTCTGTCGTGACAGCGCCGGTCGCCATCGGACTGGAATCCCAGTCGATCAGCGGCGTGTATATGGCATCCGTTCGGAATGCCAGGTTAACCAGTGGGTCCGTGATCTGCCAGGAATTGCGATCGATCACGCCAACCGGGTTCAAGTCGTAGAAATAACCTAAGTCCATGTTGAAACCTCCGGAATTAGTTGGTGATCATGTCGGCGGTGGGGGCTTCATAACCCTTGTAGACAAACTCAATCGTTGCCGTGCCTGCCGTGAGAGTGCCAGCAATCGTGACGATCACGAAGCTGCCAGCGGTGTAGAACTTCCCGCCTGCGGAGTACGCATTGGGAGTCACCGTCACGGCGAACGGGGTAGTCCCGCTCTGCGCACTGGCCGACCGATTCAAAGACCCGATCACAAAGTTGTCGCTGCGAACCAGTGCCTGCGTCAGATCGGCGACGGTCAGGAAACCATCGTCATCGTCTGCGTCACCGATCTTGCCGCTCGTGCCGCCAGCAAAACCCTTGGTGATGTGCAGGCGAACTTCCAGCAGGTGACGACCTTTGTCAACGGGGAACCGAATCACGTTCGCGGCGAGATCGCTGTGAGCGAAGACTTTGCGAACCACATAATCCTGAAACGCGCGGCCATCGACTTCGGTGCGTCCCTGGCGATAAACTGTCTTGACTGCCATGTCAAAAACCTCTACTTGCTCTGCAAGTTGCGAAGCTGTTCGTATGCGATGTCAAATGCCTTGATGTCGCCAGCCTTCGTTGCCGCTTGCAGTTGCGCCTGGATGATGTCGCGGGTAGCGGCAGCATTCTGTCTGTTAGCGCCGACCACTGGCGCAGATGCGGCAGTTGGCCTGGGCGCCTGTCCAATCGCGGCCTGCATACGAGTGGCGTAACTCTCAAGGTAGTTGGAGAAATCCACTCCCTTAAGGTCTTGTCGCAGCAGCCCTTGCTCTTCGTCTGCCACCAAACCCTTGCTGGCAATGACCTTGTAACGTTCCAACCCATCCTTGGAAGTAGCGGCCTCCGTAGAAAACCTGGCAACGTCTGTGGTCAATACTGCTGATCTGGCAGATTCCTCGGCGAGCTTGACAGCCAGTGCGTCACGCGCATTGACCAAATCCGTGTTCTCGCGAGTCTTTGTGTTCAACGCGGTCTGAAAGCCGGTGATCCGACTTTGCAGTTCCGCTACCGTTGCGGCCATTTCGTTTCCTGACGGCGAGACGGTCCCGGTGAGGGATGACGGCTCCGTGGCAGTTGCTTCTAGTGGCATTGCTCTTTACTCTCCGATCCGAAATACAGTGACGTGCATGAGTGCCCGGCTGTTATCGTCAGTGTCTCCAGACATGCTGAGAAAAATTTCGAGTTGGGGGGTGTAAAAGATTGACGTTTTGTAAGTGGTGCTGCTAAGCTGCGGAAGTGAGGCAGTCATGTGGTAAAAGGTCTCGTCGTTCCGTTGCACCCTGCTCAGGCCACCGAAACTTTCCCCTCCTCACAGTCTTAGCGGTCCCATTGATGGGACGTTCGGAGGGTATTTTGGATAGAACGGGTATTTACAACCATGATTTGGCCAGGCCAAAACGTCAAACCGACAGGAACGCGGCGATCAAGTGGGCCAGGGAATTATTGGCCAGGCCAAATTGGGTGTTGCTTGACACCGAAACGACTGGCATTGACGATCAGGCTGAGATCATCCAGCTTGGCGTGACCGACCACACCGGCCAGCCAATCATCGACAACATGCTCATCAAGCCGTTGAAACAGTACATCCCGACTGCTGCCACCAACGTGCATCACATCACATGGGAGATGGTGGATAAGTCGCCATCATTCCTACAGGTATGGCCGTTGCTTGACAGCATTCTCAGGAATAACCATGTCGTGATCTTCAACGCAGCCTACGACACCCGCCTGATCACTCAGACTGCCAGGTTGTATCGCATTCCAGTGCCACCTTACAGTTCGTCGTGTGCCATGTTGAATTACGCGCAGTACCTGGGCGACTGGAACGAGTACCGCCAGTCCTACAAGTGGCCGAAGTTGAAGGGTGGCGATCACAGCGCCGTGGGAGATTGCAAGGCCACGTTGGAAGTCGTCAGGCGCATGGCTAACAGCGATCTTGTGGAAGCGGTGAGGTTGATATGAAAGACCAGTATGCCGAATATATCGCGCTGGGCGAGGTCGTTTTGCGCGTCACGGAGAAGTACGGCGGGTACGTGTGCGGCGTCTACGTGCAGTCCATAACGTCCATCAAGGTAAGCCGCACTGAGGATGGTTCGCTTTTAGTGACCGTTGATTGCCTTGTCAATTTCGATCCCGCAGATCGCAAGTTACTCAAGATCACGCATTCGGGTGAATACACCGTCCGCTGGAATTCCTTATGAGCAAATTCCCTGCACGACTACTTTCGGACGACATCGGCTACGTGCATGTGTGCAAGACTTTTTATGCCACGCAACTGGAGGCGTTACAGGTGTTCTGCATCAAACACCACCAGTACGGGCCTGACAACATCGCGGCGCTTGGGCCAGATGGTGTTTTGTCCCGAATGCGCGACGACAAACTCAGCCGCATTACGCACACGGATTCAGACACGCCGGGCGACTCCATTGCGGACAACCACCTGGACGCCAGCAATTACATGCTGATTCGCCTGATGCTGCTGCGTAAACAATGGCCGTTACCCACGCCAGTGGAACAGTCGGCAAACATGCTCACGCAGATCGTGGCTGCGCTGGACGCATTGGAAACGTTTTGTAACACGTTCGATCTGGTGTTTGAATATGACGCGGCCATCGAGCAGATCAAGGAGAGGTTGGGACAATGAATGCCACGAAACTTGTCTGGGAACACGCGCCCGTCGATGGCAGCGACCTGCTGGCACTGCTATGGCTGGCGACTCGCTATGACTTGGGCGACCACTCGTTTGTGCCGGTAGAGGAAATTGCCACGAAGATCAGGTTGACAGTCAGCGCCACGCGCAAGGTCATGGCGCTCCTCATGATTGACAACGTCGTGAAAATTGGCCTGGCCAAAAATTCGGATCGCCGCGTCCATTGCGGCCCGTTCAAGCTCAACTTCAAGACACTACAGGCCATCAAAAAGGCGACGAAATGAGCCAGCAACTGATGAAGTTTGTGCATAGTGTGCCGCTCAAGACTTATGAGAAAGACGTGTTGCGGCAACTGGTTTTCCACGCGCACGACGATGGATCGAAATGCTTCCCGGCTGTTACAACGCTTGCCAGAGAAGTGGGGTGCAGCGCAAGAACGGTTCAAAGGGTATTGA
>CAIXPS010000378.1 GCA_903921365.1 uncultured bacterium
GCTCTAACCCGACCGACATTTCCAATAGCACCTCCACTACGCGTTCTTTCCCCGCGTCGTAGATGGCCTCAGATTCCTTTCGCGTCAGTTTCACGGCTGCTATTATCCACATATTCAGCCAACGGGGGCTGAGCAGTTACGCGATTACTTTGATTGCACTCGCATGAATTCAGACCCGATGCTCAATGACTGAAAAAACGCCGAATCAGAAACTCGTGTTGCTCCAGCGCGGATGGTTGGACTTGTGGCCAAGCGCGCTGGCGCAATGGAGCCGTTTTACGCTGTTGCGCGAACCGGTCTGGTGCTATACAGACGAACAGGCCGCAGCGGAGGGGTTGACGGAGAGCTTCGCGATGATCCGGCTGACGGATCAGTCCATTGTGATTAATCTGGCGCAAGTTGCTCAATTGCAACTTGATCAGTACGGGCTCGAAATCATGGCGCATGAGATCGGCCACCACATCCTGTGCCCGGCCAACCTCACGGACAACGCGCGCATGATTGCCCGTATGCGCTGGGCGCTGCCAACGCGCGAATCGACGGCTGAGTTCATCGGAAACTTGTACACCGACCTGCTTATCAACGATCGGCTGCAACGCAGCGCCGGTCTGAAGATTGCGGACGTCTACAAGACGATTGGAGGCATGTCCAAAGATGCGATGTGGTCGCTGTACATGCGCATCTACGAAATTTTGTGGGCGTTGCCGCGCCACACCCTCGTTGCGGGTGATATCGACAGCCGGCTGGAGGGCGACGCACAACTCGGCGCGCGATTGATTCGTTCGTACGCGCGTGAGTGGCTGGATGGCGCTGGCCGATTTGCAGCCCTATGCCTGCCCTACCTGCTGGAAAACGGCGGCACCGGGATCATGAAACTGCTGGGGAAGTGGCGCGACACGAAGAATGCGGGCGCAGGCGGAATGCCGGCCGGCCTCACGGAAATTGAGACCGGCGAGGTCGAAGGCGCCATCCATCCCGCGCTCGATGATTCTCTGGAGGGCGAGGAAGAACCGGGCGCGGACAGCGCGGACGGCGCAGACGTTGCGTCGAAAGCGCGTCCAGCCGATCCCGACGGCACACCGCGATCCGCCGGCCAGCATCGCGAGCCGTTCGAATACGGCGCGATCCTCAAAGCGCTGGGGATGACCCTCGATGATCACGAGATTGCTGTGCGCTACTACCGCGAGCGCGCGATGCCTTATCTCATCAAGTTCCCCAGCCGCATTTTGCCGGAAAGCACAGAACCGTTGCCCGAAGGCCTGGAGCCGTGGGACATCGGCGACTCGCTGGATCAGGCAGACTGGGTCGAATCTGTCTTCGTCAGCCCAAGGGTAATCCCAGGGTTAACGACTGTGCAACGGGTATGGGGAACGACGCAGGGTTCAATGCCTGAGCGCATGCCCCTTGACCTTGATGTCTACATTGACTGCTCCGGGTCTATGCTGAACCCGCAGATCAACATCTCGTACCTTGCGCTCGCGGCCACCATAGTCACACTATCCGCATTACGGGCTGGCGCGCGCGTGCAAGCAACCTTGTGGAGCGGCGCGCGTGAGTTCGTGACAACGGACGGCTTTATCACTGACGAACATCGCATCCTCGAAATCATCACCGGGTACCTCGGCGGATCCACAGCTTTCCCAATTCACA
The DNA here is from genome assembly GCA_903921365.1 of uncultured bacterium. Lineage (GTDB taxonomy): Bacteria > Chloroflexota > Anaerolineae > J036 > Brachytrichaceae > CAIXPS01. Next base: position 1,651 of record CAIXPS010000378.1, read on the forward strand.
TCCTGCGCGACACCTACAAAGATCGCAAACCGGCAGACCGCGCCACAACGATTTTGATCATCAGTGATGATGGCGTCACGACGATTTATGGAAAAGATGAACAAGGCAATGATGGTGGAGTGATCTCACGGATGGCGCTGAAAAATGCGCGCGGCGGGGGCACCATGGCATTGAACCTGTATGAGTATTGGGATCAGCCGTCAAACATCGGCACGAACTATCTATTATTGGCGCAGCAGGATGGGTGGCGCATTCACCCTGTGCGCGACTGGAACCAGTTGATCGATTTCGCGCGCAAATTCAGCGCGATGACCTATGCGCCTGACTAATTCCGACCCCATGTGGATGAACCCTGTTGACTTGTAACGCGATGATCTATGGATGAACAAGGCCCGCAGCTCGAAACACTGACGCGCTGGTTAACCGAGTGCCCCGGCGATTTCCTTGCCGCGCCACGCATTGGCAGCGCAGGCGTGATCCACGTCGATGCCGTCGTCGCCGACCTGATGCGCGACCTGGGCGGATCAACTGATAAGAGCATGGCGGCCCCGTTTCAGGCGGCCCCAAATCCCAGGGGCGACGTCGCCAAGGCGCAATCAAACTGGATGAGTGTTGTCTTGATCGCCTGTTGGGTGCTGCATCATCCATGGTTTCTGGCAGCAAACCGATTTTCGCCTCTGGCCTACGGTCTGCTGGCAAATGGCCTGCAGGAGACGGCGCGCGTGGTCGCGGCAACAAAGTTCATCAGCGCCCCCGATCGCCGTGAAGAATTGGTGCGTTTGTGTCTGGCACAATTGGGACTGCGGCCAGAGGGTGAGACAGTGGCGCAGGCTGAAGATCGACTGACGACACTCAGCAGCATCGGCCGGCAAAAGGTGATACAGGCTGCGCGCAAAGCGGAACAACGGGCGCAGGCGATACGCGAAGCGATGAAGAAGGCGGCTGCCGAAGAAGCTGCTGCCAAGTACACAAGGGAATAAGAACACCATGTTGAGAAAAGACTATCTGCTTGCACAAATCGAGATGCTGTCGGGGCTGGTTGCGCGCCTCCTGAAACTCAGAGAAGAAGGCGATGAACAGGCAGTGACCGATGAAATCGAGACCAGTTATCACGATTTATTCGGCCTCGATCCACGCCTGATCGGCCTTCTGCCGATTGAATTTCTGCTGGACAAGACCAGGTCGGGCGAATATCTCGATACCGCACAGGGAATGACCTTGGCTATCCTCCTGCGCGAGGATGCGGTCAACCAACTTGAACGAGGCAATGGGCTTGAACACTATCAGAGAATGCTTCGGTCGCTACAGGTGTTCCTGACCCTTTCGGCAGAGCATCATTTGCAGCCCGAGCAGATCGAGCTTTACGAGATCGACGCCGTCCTCGACCAGATGACTGAGTACCAACTTCCACAGGACATCCAGTTTCTACTCTTCCATTTCCATGAAGACACGGGGCAGTTTGCGCAGGCTGAGGACGTGCTGCATGAGATCATCGACACAAGCGAGGACAACAGAGAGGTAGTGAGCGAAGGGATTGCCTACTATGAGTGGCTTCTGACGTTGCCTGATGACGAGCTGGCGGCGGGCAACCTCCCGCGCGCGGAAGTGGAAGAGGGTCTGCAACAGGTGCAAGCACTGGCTGCCCGATTCAGTTGAACTGGAGAGTCACCCATGCCGCTGAGTGAGTCTGAGCGATATCCACTGATGACCGATGCGGGTCGCAGTCTGCTGCGCGACCTGCACGAGCACCCCTCCGCGCCCTTGTTTAACCACCATGTCGGCGACCGGATGGATCAGGAGTCATTGCAACGCGCGCGAGATTTTCAAAACGAGGTGTTTGAGCGGCCGCCGCAATGGCGTGATCGCCAGCCCCCCGAATGGCTGCAGCCATTTGTGAATTACTGCGAACGCGAGACGCCGTTTTACCGCAGGCGCGCTGTAAACCATGGCACATTCACCGATATCCCAACCACCTGCCGCGCGGACTTCGGACAAGCGCCATGGATGTTTGTTCCTGACGACCAGCCGGTGGACGATCTGATCCTCTACAACACTTCCGGCACAACCGGTCACCCCATCGATATCCTGTCCCGCCCAATTGTGTCAACCATGGTTGTGCCTTTGTTGCGCGCAGCGTTGCGCACACGCGGCGTGGAACTGAACGGCGGCGCCGGGCGTGTGGCAGTGGCGCAGATCTGTTTTCAAAAACGCACCTTCACGTTTGCGGCGCTATCGTCCATCCTCGGTGAAGCCGGGAACTTGAAGCTCAACCTGAACCCGTTGGACTGGCGCGACCCGGATGATCGCATCCGCTACCTCGACGAGTGGGCCCCGGAGATACTCACCGGCGACCCGATCTCGTTTTATGAGTTGACAAAGCTCCCGCTCAGACGCCAGCCAAAAGCGCTTATATCAACTTCGATGACATTGCTGCCTGGTCTGCAAAAAACACTGGAAGACCGCTTCGGTTGCCCTGCTCTCGATCTCTACTCGATGAATGAGACCGGGCCGATCGCAGTGCGGCTGCCGGGTGAAGACCAGCGGTATCAGTTACTACAACCGCGGCTCTATGTTGAAATTCTCGACAATGACGGAAACCCCTGTGAGGCTGGAGAACGCGGCGAGATCACCGTCACTGGCGGGTTTAACCCTCTGCTGCCATTATTGCGCTACCGCACGGGCGACTACGGAACGCTCGCCTATTATGAGGATGCAAAGACGCCGTTTCTGTCAAATGTCGAAGGACGTCCGGCGACCGTTTTCCGAGGCGCCTCCGGGCAGCACATTAATAACATCGACGTCACCCAGGTGATGCGCCGCTATCCCATCGCCCGTTTCGCGTTGCATCAATCATCCGATGGAAGTCTGCAACTGCGTGTAAGCGATAACGGGACGCCTGATGAGGAGTTGCTGATAGCTTTACGGGCCTTGTTTGGCGTGGAGCAGGTCATCACGATCAGCCTGGTTGACATATATGAGGGCAAACTGGTTCAATACACAACTGACCTGGGCTGATATCCTCCATTGGATGAGCTATATCCCTTCCTGCGGCGTGTCATCCCTTTTTGGTGTGTTCATACCGTAGAATATGCTTTGCAAACATGAACGAAAAACACGTTGTATTCGGCGCCACAGGCGCACTAGGCACCGCACTGACGTTGCGGTTGATTGCTGAAGGCGCGCCGGTTCGCGCGGTTGTCCGTAACGAGGAACGCGCACAAGCACTTTTCCCCGACGACACCGAAATCGTAAACGGCGACGCGCTTGAGTTGATGAGCATGCAGGCGGCATGCAAGGACGCGGCTGTTATCTACAACTGCGTCTACGTCCCTGCGCAGAGCTGGGAGATAGTCACTGAGAACTTCATGGTCGCCGCGCGCGATACCGCCGCCCGGTTGGTCTATCCAACCAACATCCACCCCTACGGGCCACTCCAAAAAGTTCCGGCTACAGAAGACCATCCCCTGAATGCTTCCAGCCAAAGAGGGAAACTGCGCATCCGCCTCGAGAGCAAGCTGCTCGAAGCGCATAAAGCCGGAGACGTAAATGTAGTGTTGCCGCGACTGGCAGCGTTGTACGGGCCATGTGTGTACGAGGGGTTTGTCGCGGTCGTTTTCCAGTCCGCACTCGCCAAGCGCAAGGCATGGTGGTATGGCAGCCTGGACATGCCTTACGATTTGCTCTCAACAGATGACGCCGCCACAGCATTTTTTCTGCTTGCCAACGAAGAAAGTGCGGGCGGTCAGGTATGGCACATACCCGGCGCCGGCCCCTTAACGGGGCGCGAGTTCATTAAGCAGGTCTTTGACCAGGCCGGAGCATCTCCCGATATGGGGACGCGAGGTCGCAGCACGTTTCAGATCATGAGTCTGTTTTATCAACCGGCTCGCGCGATGCTTGAAGTCATGTACGAGTTTGAGAACCCTCTGGTAATGGACGGCAGCAAATTTTCCCAGGCATTCCCCGACTTTGCGTACACCCCGCATGAGGAAAGCATTGCGGCGACATTGGAATGGTTCAGGTCGAAATAGACCTCTATAGAAACGCCAGGCGAGACCAGTCGTCCAGCCTGGTGTTTCTATCTTGTTGGAATCAGGCGCGTTCGAGGTATTGACCGTCGCGTGTATCGATGCGCAGAACGTCGCCTTCCTTGATAAACGCAGGCACTTGAACAACGGCGCCCGTCTCAAGCGTCACGCTCTTGAGCACGTTGTTGGCCGTGTCACCGCGCACGACGTTGTCCGCTTGAACGACTTTCAATGTGACGAAGTTAGGCACCTCAACATCGAGGATTTTGCCGTTATCCTGCACCAGCAGCGCGACGTTGTCGTTCTCCTTCACCCAGATCATCTGGCTGCCCACGATTTCCTCGGGCAGCATGATCTGCTCATAATCCGCCGTATCCATGAAGTGATAGTTGCTGCCGTCCTTGTACAGGTAGGTCGCCTCACGCGTCTCAGTATTGATCACTTCGATGTCAGAACCTGCGCGGACCCGGTCTTCAATCACCTTGCCAGTTTCGAAATTCTTGAGCTTCATCCGCACCATCGCGCGCCAGTTTCCCGGTGCGATGTGTTGATATTCCACCACGCGGACTATCTGTCCGTTGTAGCGGATCAGCATCCCTCTGCGTAAATCTGAAGTAGTTGCCATAGGTGAGTAATTTTAGCCGATGTCGCGAATTCGCGGACAGCTTGAATACATATTTGTAGTGTGATATATTCCTTTTCGTGAGGGCGGACTGAGACGCCCTTATTTTTTATCCTTTAATATCTCTTGTCACTCGTGAGGCGCTTACTAATGCAAGCATTCGAGTACATCCCTGCGACAACTGTCAAAGAAGCCATCGCCATACTCGCGCGCGAAGGCGAGCAGGCGCGCGTATTGAGCGGCGGCACAGACTTGATTGTGCAGCTGCGTGAAGGTCGCCGCAAAGTGCGCGCCGTCATTGACATAAAGCAAATCCCTGAAGTCAATGAATTGTCATACGATCCGGCAACCGGGTTGCAAATCGGGGCAGCCGTGCCCTGTTATCGCATCTATGGCAGCCCTGCCATTGCTGCTGCCTATCCAGGATTGATCGACGCGGTTTCGCTCATCGGCGGCGTGCAGATACAGGGACGCGCGACACTGGGCGGCAACCTGTGCAACTCCTCACCCGCCGCCGACTCAATCCCGGCATTGATTGCTCATCAGGCCAGCGCGCTTGTCATGGGTGAAAATGGCGAACGGCGAATCCCGATCGAGGAGTTTTGTATCGCGCCAGGGCGCACACAACTACAACGCGGCGAAATACTCCTGTCGATTCACATTCCCCCTGTCTCACCATACAGCGGCGGCGCCTATTTGCGCTTCATCCCACGAAACGAGATGGACATCGCGGTTGTCGGTGTGGGCGCGTGGGTGGCGCTGGATCAATCGGGCACAACGATCACAGCGGCTCGGATTGCGCTCGGTGCAGTTGCGCCAACCCCGCTGTATGTGCCTGAGTCTGGCGCCGGGCTGATTGGCAAGTTAGTATCGTCAGAGACGGTTGCAGAGGCTGCGACAATTGCGCAGGCGGCGGCGCGACCCATCACAGATATGCGCGGTAGTGCGCAGCAACGCAGCCATCTGGTCGGCGTATTGACGCGACGCGCACTTCATATTGCGCTCAAGCGCGCTGGTTATAAGAGTGCCTGAACACTGATTAATATGGCAAATAAAACAGCAGTACAAGCGACGATCAATGGTGAGGATGTTGAGTTTCTGTGCGAACCGCACCAGAGTCTGCTCGAAGTGTTGCGCGATGTCCTGCGGCTGACCGGTACAAAGGAAGGCTGTAATAACGGCAACTGTGGTGCGTGCAACGTCATTCTGGATGGTGTTCTGGTGAACTCATGCCTGGTTCTGGGAGTAGAAGCACAGGGCAAGCGCATAACAACCATTGAAGGCATCGCCCCACCCCACGGGTTACACCCACTGCAACAGAAATTCCTCGAACATGCCGCCCTGCAGTGCGGTATTTGCACACCGGGTTTCATCATCTCCGCCAAAGCACTCCTTGACCACAAGCCGCACCCCAGCGAACATGAAGTGCGCCACTGGCTCGCCGGGAACCTGTGCCGTTGCACGGGCTATGACAAGATTGTGCGCGCCGTCCTTGACGCGGCTGATGTGATGGCTGTGGAGGTATCGAAGTAATGGAGACGCCAGTAGCTGAACAAGCAAAAGCGACCGAAGTTTCGGTTGAAGAACGTCATTACAACATCATCGGCACCCGCCCGATCCGTCATGACGGCGCCGACAAAGTGACAGGCAAGGCACTATATGGCGCCGATGTGCGCCTGAACGGAATGCTATATGGGAAAGTCTTGCGCAGCCCACACGCTCACGCGCGCATTTTGTCGATCGACGTCAGCCGCGCTTTAGCGTTACCCGGTGTGAAGGCTGTCGTCACGAGCGCAGACCTGGCAACGCTTGACAGCGTTGTCAGCCGCGTCGGCGAAGGGGCGGTGAACTGGCGCTACCTCAGCAACAACATCCTGGCATCGGATAAAGTCCTCTATCATGGACACGCCGTGGCTGCTGTAGCTGCAACCAGCCTGAACGCAGCCAACGAGGCGTTGAATCTGATTGATGTTCAGTACGAGCCACTGCCGTGCGTAATCACCGCCGTCCAGGCGATGCGGCCCGGCGCTCCCATCCTGTTGCAGGAACTGCGCACAAACGAATTGGGCGCCAGGGGCGAAATCCCTACCAACATTGCCAGCCACGATCAAAACATGCGCGGCGACCTGGAGCGTGGATTTGCTGAAGCTGCGGTTATTGTGGAGCGCGAGTTTACGACCGGCATCGTGCATCAAGGCTATATCGAACCGCACACTGCAACCGCCGTATGGGGAACCGATGATCAGATCACGATCTGGACGAGTACTCAAGGTGCCCACGATGCGCGCCGCCAAGTGGCGGAGGTTTTGCAACTGCCCGTTTCACGGATCAAAGTCATCCCTATGGAAATTGGCGGCGGCTTTGGCGGCAAGACCGTTATATATCTGGAGCCAGTAGCTGCTTTGCTGTCATGGAAATCCGGAAATCGCCCAGTTCAAGTGACTATGTCCCGCTTTGAAGTCTTTGCCGGAACCGGCCCGACTTCGAGCTCCGTGATCAAGGTGAAGATGGGCTCGGCCAGTGATGGCAGAATTACAGCCGCACAGGTAACGATGGCCTATGCTGCTGGCGCCTTCCCAGGCTCACCAGTGGGTGGGGCGATGAGCGTCATTCTAAATGCCTATCGGATGGAGAACGTCCAGATCGATGGGTATGATGTTGTGACGAATACCCCGCGCGTTGCCGCATATCGCGCGCCGGGCGGCACAAATGCTGCCTTCGCATCTGAGAGCGTCATCGACGAACTCGCTTGCAAACTTGGCATCGACCCGCTGGAAATGCGCCGCATCAACGGCGCCAAAGAGGGGGATCGCCGTGTGGATGGTCCCCTGATCAGGCGGATTGGCTATCTTGAAACGGTAGAGAAGGCGCGCGCATCGGCGCATTACCAATCTCCCTTGCCGGCGCCGAGCACGCCTGGGCTCAAGGTTGGCCGAGGTGTGGCCTCAGGATGGTGGGGCAATTGGCCTGGGGGCACTTCAAGCGTGTCCGTCATCGTCAACAATGATGGCACAGTCAACCTGATCGAGGGTTCCACAGATATCGGCGGCTCGCGTGTGGCAATGGCGATGCAGTTGGCCGAGACGCTCGGTCTTCAAGCCGCTGACATCAAGCCAATGGTGGTGGATACGGATTCCGTCGGTTACAACGATGTCACCGCCGGCAGCCGGACGACATACTCAACTGGCATTGCCGTGCACAAGGCCGGCCTGAGCATCATTCAACAGATGCGCGAGCGCGCGGCACAGCTATGGGATGTGGAGTCCGCCAGCGTAGACTACGCGGATGGCGTGATCAGTTCCAAGGACAATCACATCGGGTTTAAAGAACTCGCGCGCAAGGTGGGCGATGGCGATGGGAACGTGGTCGCCAGCATCAGCATCAGCCCGAACGGAGACGGCGTCGCACTGGCAACCCACATCGTTGACGTGGAAGTTGATGAGGAAACCGGCAAAGTGCAGATTTTGCGCTATACCGCGGTTCAGGACGTTGGCACAGCCATACACCCGGCCTATGTGGAAGGACAGATACAAGGCGGCGCTGCACAAGGCATCGGCTGGGCGCTGAACGAAGAGTATGTGTACGATCAACAGGGTCGCCTGTTAAACGGGAGCCTGCTTGATTATAGCATTCCAACTGCGCTGGACCTGCCCATGATTGAGGCTGTCATCGTAGAAGTGCCCAACCCGACACATCCATTCGGTGTGCGTGGCGTTGGCGAGGTTCCGATCGTGCCACCGGCTGGCGCAGTCGCGAATGCCATCGCCAATGCCACTGGCGTTCGCATGACGGTTCTGCCCATGTCGCCGCAGCACGTGCTGGAAGCACTGTGGACGCAGGGAAATGAACGAGTTTGAATCTGGTTCTGGGCGCAATGAAACTGCGCCCCTGGTTTATTTAAGTCTGAACCATGGCGAGTGTCTGGATCCCCTCACTTTTACGTGATTTAACCGGCGGGATCGTCGAATTCCGTGTTTCGGGCGATACGGTCAACGACCTGCTTAACACGCTCGATGAGCGATACCCCGGTCTGCGTGCCAGGCTATGTGACAAGGATGCCATTCGCCCAAATATTGCGCTTGTCATTGATGGGTTGCGCAGCCAGAAGGGGCTGCGTGAACGGGTTGCCGCGAATAGCGAAGTCCATTTTGTGCCTGCGATCAGCGGCGGCAACCTGAATAACAAGAGCGACCTATGTCGGATGTCGTAATCATCTACCTATCCGCTGCCAGCGATCTTGTGATCGAACGCGAAGTGCTCAACCGTGCCATCACCGAAATCCCTACATCGCTTGCCTGGCGTATCCTGCAAACCCCACTGACTGCGCAAGAGCCAGAGATGAAAGCACTGGCGGAAGTCAACCTTCACCTCCTGTTGCTGGGTAGTGATGTGCGCGCTCCCGTGGGGGTGGAATGGGCCGCGGCGCGACGCACTAATCGGTTACCGACGCTTTACTTGAAGCGCAATATTGCGCGAACGCAAGCTGCACAAGCATTTGAACGGGAACTGGCGCGGTATGCACATTGGCAAACTTACATCACCATTGGGGATATCCGGCGCAAATTCTTATTACTTGTGAGCAGACACATCCTATCGCGGTGGGAATACTATAGCCTGAGCGCTGACGAATTCGACAAACTCGGCGAGTGGCGGAAGACCCTCATCGAATCCAGACAGCATAATGATAATGTAGATCAGACCCTTGGCGGGGCAGGTAATAGCGGTGTGATCCTTTCGATAGAGCGTTACATGCCTTCAGAAGGAGTATTGTTGCGCAATACCAGTGCAACAGGTGTAGATCAGGTTGAAGATACTGGCAAATAAGCGGTGCTGTGAGATTCATCGGGGGGAAAACGGAAGAAAAGGATTCTCAGGCAATGACCTACTCTTGCACGCAGTTACCCACGTACTACCATCGGCGCTGACGAGCTTGACGACCGGGTTCGGGATGGGACCGGGTATGACCTCGTCGCTCAAATCA
>CAIXPS010000379.1 GCA_903921365.1 uncultured bacterium
GCGCCAGCCGACGTAGTCGCCGCCGGATGAGACGTATACAGAACTGCCCGCCAGCGGCCCGGCATCTCCCGCGCCCGTGACGATGACGTGATATTCGCCGCCGCCCTTCGGGGTGAACGAGGCCGTGGCCTTGCCGTCCGCGCCGGTCTTAATGTCGCTGTTCGATACCAGCGTATCACTGGGCACAGACGTAAACGAGCCGTTGCCGCTTTTGTCCTGCTCCTGCGCCGTAAACCATTCGCGCTGGTAATACGACACAGTCGCGTTCTTGTCAGCAAGCGGCTGACCTTGCCAGTCCACCGAGATAACGTTGAACTTGAGTTCCTTGCCTGAGACGCCGACGTAGTCCTCGGGCGCGATGCCGAGGTAGTAATCACTCTTGTGGATCACGGCTTCGGCGCGCGACGAGACGCTCTGGTCGTTGGCATCAGTGATGCTGACTTCGAGCGAATAGACGGCGCTGGTCTTGCGTTTGCTGATATCGGCCAACTGGGTGATGTCGAGGTGACCGTTTGCATCAGTCTGGCCCACGCCGTTGGCGACCTGCTCGTTGTAACTCACGCCTCGGTAGAAATAGTCGTAATCGCCGAAGGAGTAGTTGCCCGCACCCTGGTAGCGGTCGAACACGTAGTCGCGCGCGAACAATGTCCACTGCACTTTGGCATTGGCCACGTTGCCGCCGAAAAAGTACTTTGCGTCGATGCCGGCCTTGAAGGTGTCGCCGGCGAGGTAGTCGGTCTTGTCCGTCTTGATGGCGATCTCGAACTCGGGCAAGCGATACGCGGCCACCTGGAACTGCACGCCGTAGGTGCGACACGCGATCCCATTACCGGCAGCATTGGCGGGCTGGTTGCTGACTGTCCGCCCGATCCCATTGCCTTTGAACCCAGCCGAGACATCCATGGGCAGACAGGTCTGGACATAATAGAAACCAGTGGCTGCGGCGTTATCGAGCGCAAATGCGCCGCTGAACGTGCCGTTGGCGCTCACTGGCAGCGTGGTGCTGAACACCACTTGTCCCTGATCATTGTTGATCGTGACATCGGCGGACGTGACCTGGGTCGCCAGTGTGAATCGCGCATCATCTTCCGAGCGCACGATGCCCTTGTAGTACACCATCTGACCGGGGCGATAAATCGGGCGCTCGGTGTACAGGTAAGCCATGTAGCGCGTGCTCCCGAACTGAGTATTCAAGCTGAAGTCGTAGGGGTTGATGCCCTGATCCCAGCGGTTGTAGCCCAGACCGAAGGTGGGTGTGCCAGGTTCGCCGATCAACGCATAGAACGCAGTGTACTCCTCAAACGGCCCCGCGAACTTCGCCAGCAACTGCCCATCATCCGATGTCGCGCCTTTCTTGATCTCGTTGAAGGACCGGTCGTAGAACGACACCGCCAATCCTGCCGCAGGCTTCCCGTCGTTCAGGTTCGTGACCCACAGCAGCGCTTCGCGCTCGGCCTGTTTCAACGTCACATGCAAGTTCGATACGACCAGGATATGGCGCGCGGGTTCATAGTATTTCACCGTCGCAGCGGCTTCGGGCGCTGTGAGCGTCAGCAGGTAGATTCCCGGCGGCAGGTTGCCTGCATCAGCGGCGAGGGAAATGGGCGCAAAGGCGACCTCGTTCAATCCTGCCGTAGTCGACAAGGACCATTTACGAACGACCTGAGTGTCTTCAGGTTTGAACTGGCGCAGCAACTCGTATGCGTTGTCCGCGCCGGTGAACTGGTAGAACTGCTGAGGCGTCAGCGTCGCGAGCTCAAGGCTGAGTTTGCTGACGTTGCGATACGTGGCAAACAACTTGGTTGGTTTGCCGGCGTCATAAGTGCCCATCGTTCCGTTTGTGTTGAGCACCGCATAGGGGATCAACGGCGCAGTCGTGAACTGCACAACCGTATCCTTGCCGATGGTGACGCCATACTCGTCGGCGATATCGCCCCCAATCGTGACCTTATAAGCCGTGGATGGCTGCAACTGCAGATTGAGGAAAAAGCTCTTGTCGTGCGAATCGTAGTAGCTGTACACCTTGGTCAGCGATATTGCCGGCTCGAAGCGCAGGTTTGGCACGATCGTCTCAGCCAGCACCGGGGCGGCAAAGCGAATGGTGAATCCATTGCCCGATTCAGCCTTGTTATCGCCATTGGTGGGCGCCGTGCTCGCTACGCCGGGGAGACGGATTGTGCGAATGCTGAAGGTGCGCGTAGATTGCGTCCCGCTGGAGCCCAGCAGCGCCTTCGCGCCGGTAGCAATCTCCACCTTATAGAGCGTATTGCGCTCGTAGTCCTGATTCGGGATGAAGGCCATGACCTCGCCGGATGCCGCGTTTGCCTGCGGCGGTGTGCCAACGGCCAAACCTTTTTGATCCGCGCGCGGGCGCGCGCCCTGGCTCGTTTCGATCACTTCGTCCGCCCAGCGGAACGCGCCGGGAATCGCCGGCGTGATCTTGAACGCGGCCTCGGCGGAGGCGTGATCCATCTTCTGGCTGAAAGTGATGCTGATCGGGCGGCGCAGGTTGACATCAATTGTGGTGTCTTCCGGCGAGAGCGCCTTGATCGTTGGCGCAGCGACGCTGAAGCTCCATGAGAATTCCTTTTGCAGCACTGCGCCGGTTGTGTCCTTCAGACCCATTGCGACGACGCCTTTGTAGGCGACGCCCGCAGCCAATGGTTTGCTTGGGCGAAACAGATAGATGCTGGTATTCAGCCATTCACCCTGCCCCTCAATGGCCGGTGTGAATTTGACCGGGTTCGGCAGGTTCGCCTGCTGACCGATTCCCGTCAACGGCACGACCGGCCGGTTGAACAGCACCGTAATGCGCGCATCCGCGGCCACATCTTTGGCCCCGTTTGACGGAATAGTCTGTGCCACATCGAGATACCCGATGGTGCTGATGTTGAACGTCTGCGGGCGCGCGAGTGCCAGCCCGCGCGCGCTCTTGGCGGTATCCTTCAGGCTGATGGTATATTGCGTGGCGCGATCCCACGTGGGCGAACCACTGGGCACAAACGCGGCCGTGGCATCGTTCTTCCAGGTGAACTTGCCCCCAATCGCGCTTCCGTTGGCGGTATTGACCACCTGCACAGCTTTCTCGACCGAGGCGCGATCCATCGATTGGTCAAACGTCAGCACGATAGGTTTATCAACTTGCAGCTCCTGGCCGCGCGCCGGTTCGCGATCGATCAATGCCGGGTTGACGGGCGGTCGCGGGGTCGGGCTGGCTGCAGGTATCGCTGTGGTCGCAGGGGTGTTGGTGACTGCCTGCGGTTGTGTTGGCGCTGTTGTCAGCGTTGGCGTAGCCGGAGCGGGCTGGTTGCACGCATTCAACAGGATCGAGAGTGCCGTGATCAATCCAACGATTTTTGCTTGAGCACTGATTGTGTATTTCATCATAACCTTCTTACTGGATACCCCATCGTTAGTCCTCTGCCCACGTGAGGGTTTTTGTCTCCGCCAGGTGGGGGATTTATTGCTTACAATGCCGCAATAACACGCTTAAGTATATGCCGATGGTAACATGTTCACACAAACATAACCCGACTATTTACGCACACACAACTGACTGATGGCTGATGCACCTCATCTAATAATCATTATTGGCCCGACTGCAGCCGGCAAAAGCGCTCACGCCATGGCGCTGGCATCGCGGGCGCCCTGGCGCGGCGAGATCATCTCCGCTGATTCACGGCACATCTACCGCCGCATGGATATCGGCACGAACAAACCAACTCCTGCCGAACAGGCGCAGATCCGCCATCATCTGGTGGATCTGCGAGACCCGCATGAGAGCTTTTCACTCGGTGAATATGTCGGGCTGGCGCGCGCCGCAATTACAGACGCGCAGAGCCGTGGAAAGGTTCCACTTCTGGTGGGAGGCACCGGCCAGTATGTCCGTGCCATCGTTGAAGGCTGGCAGGTGCCGGAGGTTGCGCCGCAGCCCGATCTGCGCGCCCACTGGCTGGCCTATGCTGCCGAGCACGGACACGATGCACTGGGGGCAGAATTAGCGGCGCGCGACCCGGCGGCATTACAGACGATCGACCCGCGCAACGTTCGCCGAGTGGTGCGCGCCTTAGAGGTGATGACCATCACCGGGCGCCTGTGGAGCGATCTGCAACGGCATGAACCGCTCGACCGCACTCAAGTGCAGTTTGTCTATGTGAACCTGCCGCGCGACGAGTTGTATGCCCGCGCCGACAGGCGGCTGGAGGCAATGATCGCGCAAGGCTGGCCGGATGAGGTGCGCGCGCTGCTGGACGAACTCGCGCGCCACGGGATCGACGCGGATGCGGCGCTAGGCTTGCCATCAATGTCGGCGCTAGGTTATCGCGAGATGGTGGGCGTGGTGTGTGGCCGCATCTCTCTGGACGAGGCTATCACGCAGATCAAGCGCGAGACGCGCCGTTTTATCCGGGCGCAGGATACGTGGTTCCGCAAGATCACCGACAATTTCCATGACCAGATCGGCCTTGCCGGTTCTGATGTGCCGAACTGAGCAGGCACAATAGAAGAGACGCGTCATGACACGTCTCTTCTGAATGACAAACCTGTCTACTTGATGGTCAGTGTGCCCTTCATCAGGACATAGTGACCGGGGAAGGTGCAGATATATGGATAGGAACCCGGCGCGGGGGCGTCGAAAGTGACGCTGCCTGTCTCGCCGGCCTTGACCATCTTGATGTGGGCGATCACATTGGCATCCTGCGCCTTGATATAGTCGGCAGCCTCGCCAGCAGCCACGCCGTCATTGGCAACGGTATCGGTCGTGCCAGGCTTGACCAGCACCCAGTTGTGCTGCAGCGCAGTGGAATTGTTCTTCAGTTTCACGGTGATCTTGGAGCCGGCAGGCGCCTCAAGCTTGTCCTTGTCGTACAGCAATTCCTCGCCCTTGGAAGCGATTTCCAGGGTGACCTCAGACTTGGCAGCTGCCGGGGCCGCCGGAGCAGCTGGGGCTGCTGCGCCGCCACAGGCTGCAATTGCCAGACCAATCAGGCTCAGACCGCTGATTTTAAGAAACTCTCTGCGTGAAGTTGTTGATGTCATTTTTGTTCTACTCCTTAGTATAGGTAACGTAAATATAGTATTTCAGTAACTGTTTGTGGATGGGATTCACATTCTACTCCTCATCCACTGCCGCAAAGCCTGCGGCGATGATGCTGTCCACGTCGATATGCATATAGCGATACACATCCCCGCGCGCGCCCGACTGTCCGAACTTGTCCACCCCGAGCGAGGTGGTGCGTTGCCCGAACACGCTCCCGACCCAGGCCAGCGAATGCGACGCGCCGTCGAGGACGGTCACAATGGGCGCAGTGCGCTGTTCTGGTGGAATGAGTGTGGCGAGGTGGTGCGACGGCGTCGGGTCGCTGTGATGTTGTTGCCAGTCCTCGTATGCGCGGCGCGGGTTGAGCAGGTGGAGCACGTTCGCCCCCACGCCCTCCTGTTCCAGATAATCTGCCGCTGCAAGCACTTCGGGCGCCATCGTCCCGCACGTCACCAGATGCACCAGCGGCGCCCGGATGCCCGCTTCGCGAATCACGTAACCGCCCGCGAGCGCCTGGCGCGCCAATTCATCTTTGCCCAGCCGATCAAGCGCTGGCTTCATTAACGCCTGGTTGATCACCTTGGTGGACAGGCGCAGGTAGGTGCTGCGGCCATTCGCGCGGTCGCAACACTGCCGCAGGCCTTCGAGCAGCGCCCATTCGGTTTCAATCGCAAAGCATGGCTCGTAGAAGTCGAGGTTGGGCAGCTCGACGCCCAGCGATGCGGTGACCGCCGACTGGTGCGCGCCGCCTTCGGGCGACAGCGATACCCCGCTGGGCGTGCCGGCGAAGATAAACTTGGAGGCGCTGTACAGGCCGTAGATGAGCGCGTCCAGCCCGCGACACACAAACGGGTCATAGACGGTGCCAATTGGAAAGAGCAACTGGCCGTTCAATTCATACGACAATCCCAATTGTCCCAGCAACATGAACAGGTTCATCTCCGAGATGCCCAACTCGATGTGCTTACCCTGTAAGGCGGCCTGCCAGTGCAAAGCGCGCGCGCGCCCTTCTTCGTAGTCGGTGACCGGCAGACGCGCAAACGATCCGACTTTATTGATCCATCCGGCCAGGTTGGTGGATACGGAGACGTCGGGTGATGATGTCACGATGCGCCCGCCGATCTTCGGAATGTCCGCGAGGCGCAACAGTGCGCGCCCGAAGGCCTCCTGCGTCGAGGTGGATGCCATGTTGCTGGCGTTCAGTTCGTTTGGAATCTCGGCGGCGGTCACAGGCACGGGAGTGGTCGGGCCTTTGGCCTGCAACCCCAGTCGCTCGCGTGACTGGAGGCACCAGTTGTGCGCGGCAGTCCCAGCCGAGAAGCCGTCCCATTGTTTCTGTTCATCGATGCCAAGCAACGCGCGGAAGGCGTCGAGGCGGTCAGTGCTGAGCAATGCCGAGTGGTTGAGCGGATCGCCCGCGATCGGCAGGCGCCAGCCCTTGATGGTGTAGGCGAAGATGACCGTTGGCCGGGTGGTATCCGCTTCGGCGTCGTGCAACACCTGGATCACCTCGGTCAAGTCGGTCCCGCCGAGATTGGCGATCAAGCCTGGCAACTGGTCGTCTGGAGTATCGGCCACGTTACGGAGGAGCAGGTCGCCATTTTCACGTTCGGCCAGCTTGCGCCGGATGACGTCGCCGGGTTCGCGGATCAGGCTCTGGTACTCCTCGTTGCTCATGTCGTCGATGCACTGGCGCAATGCGGCGCCGCCTTCGCGCGCGAAGGCCGCCTGCAGCCTGGCGCCATACTTGGCCTCAAGCACTTGCCAGCCACTGTCGGCAAAGATGGCTTTCAGCCGCGAAGCGCGCACGCCGGGCACCACGCGGTCGAGGCTCTGACGGTTGAGGTCGATGATCCAGATGGTGTTATTCAATCCCTGTAGCGACTCCTCGATAATCGCTTCCCACACGTTGCCTTCGTCCAACTCGGCGTCGCCGCTCAACGCAATAAAGCGCTTCGCGGTGGTGTCGCCGAAATGCGCTTGCGCATATTGCTGCGTCAACGCAGCGAAGGTGGGCGCCACCGCGCCAAGCCCGACGGACCCAGTGGAAAAGTCCACGTAGTCAATGTCTTTGGTGCGACTGGGGTAAGCCTGCAGCCCGCCGAATTCGCGCAATGTGGCGAGGTACTTGCGGGGCAGCAACCCCATCAGATACATGGCGGAGTGAAAGACCGGCGATGCATGCGGCTTGACGGCGATGCGGTCGCCCGCCTTCATGAAGTGAAAATACAGCGCCGTCATGATTGTGACGACGGAGGCTGATGAAGCCTGGTGCCCGCCAATCTTTGATCCATCCAGGCTGGGACGGACATGATTGGCGTGATGGATCATCAGCGTGGACAACCAGAGCAGGCGTTCCTGTATCTCCTCGAGGACGGCAAGTTCCTCGGCGCTGACGATTGGGTTGTTTTGTGCGGGTGGGTTATTCGAAAAGACGATATCGCGAGTTTCGCGCAAAATATAAGGCTCCGTTGATGCGGTTGCATCTGATCTTTTCATGGCGCAAGGATAGTTTTACTTTGCCATTGCGTCAATGGTTGAAGGGGAGATTAGAGATTGGAGATTAGAGATTGGAAATTGGAGATTGGAGATTGGAGATTGGAGATTCGAAATGGGCAGGGTTGGCGCTAGTTGCTATTTGCTGCGCGCCGGCTTGGGGAGTCCGAAGCTGGTGAACATTCCCGCGACGACGCACACGGCGGCGATGGCGAACACGACGCTGTAGGCCGTAGCGCTGGTGGCGCTCTTTGTCAACGCCTCGAGCAGCAACCCGCCCAGCAACGGCGTCAGTGAGACGACGCCGCTGACCGAGTTCAACACGCCAACGTACATGGCGCGGTAACGCTCCGGCGCGACATCCAGCGGGTAGCCCTGAAACCCCAACAGGCCGGCCTGTCCAACCGCGCCGTTGATGGCGATTACGACGATGAAAAAGCCGGTCGCCAGCCACGGGGCCTCAGTGGGGATAGCGGGAAACGCCGCCACGGTCAGCGCCAACACTGGCGCGATGACTTGCAACGCAACCGAGAAATGGATGACGCTGCGCGAACCGCGCCGATCGGCCAGCCACCCGAAGAAAGCGGTGCCCAGGATACCACCGGCAACAGACGCAATGCTGAAAACGCCCAGTATGGCGTCACCCAGTCCAAGCCGTTCACGGATGAAGACGACGTAGAAGGCGGCGGCCATCGTCTCGATGCCGGTGAATACGCGCGCGAGGATCAATCGCTGCATCACCCTGTCGGTGCGCACGACGGTGAGCAGGTTGTTGACGAAGTTCGATTCGGCGGTATGGGCGTGCTCCTGCTCGCTCATCGGTGTTTCCTTGATGCACAGGATGGCGATGGACGATGATTGAAAACACACCCAGGCGCACAGAAATATAACCGCGTAGTTGGTGGGAAACGGCGGCCCGGACGGCGACAGGACCCGCTCGACGATCAGGCCGGAGCCAATGCCAGCGATCAGGCCGATGAAGCTCCCGATAGCAAGACTGCGCCCGCGCGCGCGCGCCGAAAGGACGCGGCTGAGGATGTCGAACCACGCCACGCTCGCGAGAGAGTCAGTGATAAAGAAGACGGCGACGCTGCCGATGAGCAGCCACAGCGTCAGAACCGGGTCCTGCGCGCGCGTGACATACAGCCAGATCGCCATGAGCAGATAGGTATTGCGTCCGATCACGAGCGGGATCACCATGTACGGGCGCTGATGCTTCTTGCCATGCACCATGCGCGCCGCAAAAAGCTGGGGCAGCAACCAACTCACGCTGCCGATCATGGCGACGACGCCCAACAGCACCTTGTTCTCGGTGAATCGACTGGCCAGCCCGACGAGGACAATCGTCGCGGGGACGAAGGACAACCCGGCCATCGCCGTCGTCAGGTCCATACAGAACGCGATGAAGTTCCGGCGCGCATCCAGCGGGTAGGCTTCGCGGTTGATTGTGCTCATGTGCGTTGCGGTTTGGGCAGACCGAAGGTGATCAACATGCCTGCGCCGGCGCACAACGCCACTGCGCCAAACATCAGGCTATAGCCGGTGGGTTCGCCCAACGTCGCGGCGATGGCGGATAGGAACGCGCCGCCAAACACTGGCGATAGCGCCACCACGCCGCCGAGCGTATTGAACACGCCGACATAGATAGCACGGCGCTGTTCCGGCGCGCGGTCGATGGTGTAACCCGAAAAGCCCAGCATCGTCGAACGCACCACAGCGCCATTGATTGCCAGTATCACGATGAATAGGCCATACGCGATGTCGGGGGATATAGAAGCCAGACCAGGCAGCGCCGCGACGATGAACGCCAGCGCTGGCGCAGTGAACTGCAGCAACGTGGCGGCATGGATAACCCTGCGCGCGCCATAACGCTCAGCCAGCATCCCGAACAGCGACACGCCGAGAATCCCGCCGACGATATAGGCAATGCTGAACACGCCGATAGCCGAGTCGGGCAGCAACAGGCGCTTGGTGATAAAGATGACGTAAAACGCCGCAGCCATGGTCTCGACGCCGGTGAGAATGCGCGCCAGCAGCAGTCGCCGGAAAACGCTATCGGATTGCAGTGCTTCGCGGACATGGGTGAAAAATGACCCTTCCTGTGAGCGGGTCAGCGTCTCCTCCGACAACGGGTTTTCCTGCAGAAAAAAGACGACGACCAGAGAGACCATGAAGCCGCCCCATGCGCAGGCGAAGATCAATGCGTAGTTCAGCGGGAACGGCAACCCGCCCGGCGCCAGGATGCGTTCGACGATCAGGCCGGAACCGATCCCGACAATCGAACCGATCAACTGCGCGAGCGCAATCGCGCGCCCCCTTCGCCGCGGCGTCAGGTTGCGGCTCATCATGTCGAACCACGAGATGCCGGCGATGGCGTCGCAGATATTGAACAGCACAATTGAGCCGATCAGCACCCACAGCGTGAGCAGGGGTGGTTGTGCGCGCGTGATCGCCAGCCACACCGCGAACAACAGCATCATCTGGCGCCCGATGATGCTGGGAATGATCAGATACGGCTTCTGGCGGCGTTTCCCATGCACCAGCCGCGCCGCCACCAACTGCGGGATCAACCACGAGACGCTCCACGACATCGCAACGGCGCCGATCAGCACCTTGTCGTCGGTCAGCCGGCTGGCCAGCCCGACCAGAACGGTGGAGGCCGGAATAAAGGACAGACCGGCGATAAAACTGATCGTATCGCCCATGTAGACGGCGATGTTGCGGGGTTTGTCGTAGGGGACCGCCTGCGATGTCTCGACGCGTGACTTGGTTGCAGCCTCAAGGCTGGTGTATGCTGCCATAGCTGGCTGAATGATACGCGAGAAACTAGCGCGCAGCTTTCACCGCATACTCATTGAACAACCGCAGATACGCGCGGTATTGGTCGTACGACACGCCGGGCGGGGTCTGATGATCGCAACTGATGATGAATCCGCCCTGACGCGCAGTGGGCAACAAGCGCTCGAATTCCGCCCGCATCGCCTCTTCGCCTTTGGGCATGGTCATTTTGTCAAAGTGGCCGATGAAGCGCATCTGCGGATGCTGTGCGCGCAATGCGGCGATGTCCACGCCAGCCTGCCGTTCCAGTGGAAGCACGCCATCAATGCCCACTTCCTCAAACCAGTGCGCCGGGATCGTGACGTCGCCGTCGGAATCGATGATGACGAGGATACCGTGCTCCTTCAGCCGGGGAATGACGCGCTCGTAATAGGGTTTGAGGAACTCGTCATAGCTGGCCTTGGAAATCATCGGGCCGTGGTTGTAGCTCATGTCCTCGCCGAAAGTCATAAAGTCGGGCGTGCACACCGAACAGATGCGGTCGATGATTTTCAGTTGGAAGTCCGCCAGATCGCTGTTGATGCGATGCATCAGTTCGGGTTGATCGAAAAACGCATACAAGTGGCGTTCGATGCCCAGCAGGACGCGCGGAAACCAGAAGAAGCCGTCCAGAGTGAACCACAAAACGGCGTCGCCGCGCTTTTGCCGCGCAGCCCACAGCCGCATCCACGCCATGTCAACGGCGTGCGGCGAGTACAGGAGTGGGCGAATCTTCTCGTACTCATCCATGTCGCGCAGGATGCCAGCGCCATGCGACGGCTCGCGCGGGCACTTGGGGCTCATCGCCGCCACCCACTGCTGGGCATACACTTCAACGCCAAAGTGGCGGTTGATGTTGTAGCGGCTTTTCACCGTTGGCGGCAAGCCTTCGGTGTGCCAGCGGCCGATGGTCTGATCCCACCATACGGCCCATTCGACGATGGGCAATCGGTCGAATGGGCGGAAGTTCATCACTGCGTGAAAACGTTCACGCGGCGTCATCGCGTCTGAGGGTTGAGCGTATTTTGTCATATTTATCTGCAACTATTCCCGCATAAGGTCTGCATTGGTTCACAATTGCCAGTGTCTGGAATATACACCCAGGATAAAAATAGACGCGCAGTGCGGCGGGTGCTACTATTGGGCGCACGTGAAATGGAGATTATGGGAAAAACATTTGCCGAAAAAGCCCTGGCCCGCGCGTCGGGCCAGGCCAGCGTCAGCGCTGGACAGATCGTGGATGCTCAGCCGGATGCGATTCTGAGCCATGACAATACCGCCGCCATCTTTCGTTTGTTCAAACAGCTCGGTATCGAGCGCGTGAAAAACCCCGATCGGTTGCGCATCGCGCTCGATCACGCCGTGCCGGCGCCGACGACGCAACATGCGCAGAATCACGCCGAGGTGCGCAACTTCGTCGCACAGCAGGGCGTGAAAAATTTCTTTGAGGTCGGGCGCGGCATCTGCCATCAGGTGCTGAGCGAAGAGGCGATGGTGCTGCCCGGACAGTTGATCCTCGGCGCGGACAGCCACACCACGCACTACGGCTGGATGGGCGCGTTTGGCGCGGGCATCGGGCGCAGCGAGGTGGCGGCGCTATGGGCCACGGGCGAACTGTGGCTGCGCGTGCCGGAGAGCATCAAGGTGGTGCTCAATGGCGCGTTGCCCCCCGGCGTGACATCGAAGGACTTCTGTCTAAAGTTCATCGGCGACGTGGGCGCGGACGGCGGGTTGTATGCGTCGGTCGAATTCCATGGCGACGGCATCAGCGCGATGAGCCTCGAAAGCCGCATGGTGATCCCGAACATGATGGCCGAGTTTGGCGCGAAGAACGCCTACCTGCCGCCGGATCAGAAGGTGTATGAGTATTTGAGCGTTCCACTACAGAGGAGATTAGAGATTGGAGATTGGGGATCACAGGAAGCCCGGCAATCTCTCATCTCCAATCTCCAATCTCACTCCCTCTTCGCCGACGCCGACGCGACCTACCGCGCTACCTATACCTATGACGCGAGCACGCTGGAGCCGATGATCGCCAAGCCGCACCGCGTGGACAATGTCTCACCGCTGAGCGCGTTGAAAGGCATCCGCATCCAGCAGGCCTTCCTCGGCACCTGCACCAACGGGCGCATCGAAGATCTCGAAGCGGCGTGCGCGGTGCTGAAGGGCAAACAGATCGCCGCGGGCACGCGCATGCTCGTGATCCCGGCATCCTCCGAGATTCTCAAAGAAGCGACCCGGCGCGGGTACATCTCCATCCTGCTCGACGCCGGCGCGGTCATCGGCGTGCCGGGGTGCGGGCCATGCATGGGCAATCACATGGGCGTGCCGGCCGTTGGCGAAGTCACCATCAGCACGGCCAACCGCAACTTCCGCGGTCGCATGGGCACCCGCGACGCGGAGATCTACCTGGCCTCCCCCGCGGTCGTCGCCGCCAGCGCCGTCGCCGGCGTCATCGCTGACCCCCGGGAGGTGAGCGGAGGTGAAGAGGAGAAAAGGAGGGGGATAGAGGAGAGATGAATGAGTAAGATTCAGAGCCATGAGGAATTGGATGTTTACAGGATGGCTTTTGAGGCTGCTATGGTCATTTTTGAATCATCCAAGGGTTTCCCGCGAGAGGAAATCTACTCACTCACGGATCAGATTCGCCGCTCCTCCCGGTCTGTCTGCGCTAATATCACTGAAGCTTGGCGCAAAAGGCGTTATGAAGCCGCGTTTGTGAGTAAATTATCAGATGCTGAAAGTGAAGCGGCGGAGACGCAAACGTGGCTGCGTTTCACGATTGCCTGCGGCTACCTGCCAGAGGCAAAAGCCTTGGACTTGATCCAGACTTACGACTTTGTTCTGGGTAAGCTGGTGAACATGATCGCTCGCCCCGGCCCCTGGTTACTGGTGAGGGAGTAAGCATCGCCCCCTCACCTCCTACTCCCCTTCTCTCCTTCTCTCCTCTGCTCCTCCTCTCCCCCGCTCCCCCGCTCCCCCTAAAACTCCCGCTTCCACATATGCCCGCCTTCGAGCATGATGCAGTCGCCGTTGATGAATTGCGGGCCGGTGATGAGGAACATGATGATCTCGCCGACCTGCTCGGCAGTGCCAAGGGCGTTGAGCGGGTTGGTGTGACGGATGGCTTCCCAACGCTCGTCGCTGTAGTCTGGGGGCTTAAGAATAGGCCCGGGGCAGATGGCGTTGACGCGCACCTTGGGACCCAGTATCAGCGTCTGCGCGTGTGTGAGCGCGAGCAGCCCGGCCTTCGAGATGGCATGCGCCGTGAATGTCCTGCTCGGGTAGAACGCGCCCTCGTCGGTGATGTTGATGATGTTGCCGCCCTCGCCGGCGATCATCGCCTTGCCAATCACCTGGCTGATCGCATAGGGCCCCTTGAGGTTGACGTTCATCGAGGCATCGTATTGCGCCTCGGTCGAGTCGAGGTAGGCTGCGCCGATGAAGCTTGAGGCGTTGTTGATCAGAATATCGACCTTGCCAAAATGCTCCAGCGCCTTCCGACCCACCTGCTGTGCTTCCTGCCAGTTGCCCATGTCGGCCTGCACCAGCAGTGTGCGCCGGCCAAGTGCCTCGATCTCGGCAACGGTTTGTCTAGCCGCGTCTGCGCTGCCGCCGTAATGGACCACGATGTCCGCCCCTTCCTGCGCCAATGCCAGCGCAATGGCTTTGCCGACGCGATGGGCCGACCCCGTAACTAATGCCACTTTTCCGTTTAGTTTCATATTTCTCCTCATAAATCCAAACCATGTCTCTGAATCCTACTCATTCACCTCTTCTCCTCCGCTCCTCTTCACCTCTTCTCCTTTTCTCCGAGGATGCCTCCGACGAGCGTGAAGTATACTCAGCATTGTGATCACAAACCCCCTTGAGATTCCAGTGATTCTGCAGATACGGCGCAACCATGGTTTGGAACACGCGACCATTCACATCCTGAGTGAACGGCTGCGCCATCTGCGCGTGGTCGGGCGCTCGCAGGCCAACGGTTTCTACCTGTATGGCGACCTGAAGACCGAGGACATTGCGGCGGCCGTCGAGGAAGCGCTGAAACGCATGAAGGCCGGCGACAGCCGGCTCGCGGTGCACCCCGGTTGCGGCACAAACATGGTCACCGCAGGGTTACTCGCGGGCAGCATCGCTTTTGTCGCGTCGCTCTTCGGTGGAAAGAAAGCGCACTGGTATGACCGGCTCGCGAATGCCGCATTTGGCGGCGTTCTGGGCGTGGCCGCAGCACAACCGATTGGGCCATGGCTGCAAGCCAACGTCACCACCTCCGCCGACATGCACGGTATGCGCGTGCGCAAGATCGCGCGAAGCCAGACCGGGCCGGTGCTCACGCATTTCGTCGAGACGCAGGCGTAAGCTACGCTTCGAGTTTCTTCAAAAGCCGTTTCGCATCCATGTCGCCGGGGTCAGATTTAGCCGCGAGCCGGAAGGCGGCGATGGCTTTGTCGCGTTCGTCGCGATCCACGTAAATCAAGCCGATGTTGTACGCGGCGCTGGGCGCAAACGGGTCGATCTGCAGGGCGCGCTGGAAGGCGGCGATGGCTTTCAGTTGTTGTTCATCCCTTGCCAGTATCGGATTGCCGAGGTAAGCGGCGCCGAGGTTGATCCACAACTGAGCAATCGATGGCGTTTGCCTGACGGCTTCTTCCAGCACAGGCACTGCCAGCTTGTAGCGCCCAAGCAAGAGATAGGCGCTGGCCAAATTGAGCGATGCACTGGCATCGGTTGGCCGGAGTTCGCAGGCGCGCTTGAGCAGCGGCAACGCCTCTTCGGTTTTGCCCTCCTGCAACAAACGCGTGCCCTCAGTAATCTGTTCGCGGAACTGGCGCTCCTGCCTGTCCTTCAACCACGAGTTCAGCCGTTCCTGGTCGTGTTCGCTGGGGATTGGTTCGGTTCCCGCTCCATCGTTATTATTTAACTCATCACCTGTGCCGTTCATGCGCGAATTATAGGGGACGCGCAAGGCGCGCTCTTGCTATACTCACCCCTATCATGATTGCTCTCTTAATTGATAATCCGTTGCTGTTGCTTTTTATCGTCACGGCCATCGGCTACCCGCTGGGCCAGATCAAAGTGCGCGGCACAAGTCTGGGCGTGGCGGCGGTGCTGTTTGTCGGCCTCGCGATCGGCTCGCTCGATCCCAATCTGAAACTCCCCGAAATCATCTACACGCTCGGGCTGGCGTTGTTCGTATACTCTATTGGCCTGAGCAGCGGCCCCGGGTTTGTCGCATCGTTCCGGCGCGCCGGGTTGCGCGATAACCTGCTGGTGATCGGCATGGTGGCGCTGGCGGCTGTCGTGACGGTCGCAGTGGCTGTGGCGATGGGGATCAAACCGACGTTCACGGCCGGGATGTTCACTGGCAGCCTCACCAACACACCCGCCCTCGCTGCCGTGCTCGAATACATCAAATCCGCCGCCCCGCAGGCGCTGCGCGATCAGATGGCCTCGGAGCCCGTGGTAGGGTACTCAGTGGCATACCCAATGGGCGTCATCGGGATGCTGCTGACCATCTACGTGATGCAGAAGGTGTGGAAGATCAACTACAAACAGGAATCACGCGAGATGAAAGAGTTCGGCGTGTCGAACGAGGCGTTGCACAACCGCACCATCCTCGTCAAAAACGCCGACGCCAGCGACCAGACGCTCGCCGCGATGCGGCGCAACTGCAGTTGGGACGTTATCTTCGGGCGGATCAAGCGCGCCGAACAGATATCGCTCGCCAACGGCGAAACGCGCCTGCAGGTGGGCGATCTGGTGAGCTGCGTCGGCACGACCGAGGAACTGGAGAAAGTCGCCGACTGCCTGGGTGAGTTCAGCCCATTGCGCCTCGATTACGACGTCAGCGAGTTCAAGCCGCGCCGCGTGTTTGTGTCCAACCCGCGCGTGGCCGGGCGGCGCTTGCGCGACCTGAACCTGAATCAACAGTTCGGCGCCATCGTCACGCGCATCCGCCGCGGCGACGTGGACATGCTGGCGCACGGCGATACGGTGCTCGAACTAGGCGACCGCGTGCGCGTGGTGTGCCATCGCGAGCACATGGACGCGGTCAGCGTCTTCTTCGGCGACTCGTATCGCGCCATCAGCGAAATCGACATCCTCACGTTCAGCCTCGGGTTGACGCTCGGGTTGTTGCTGGGCATCCTGCCCATCCCGCTGCCGGGCGGCATCACGCTCAAACTCGGTTTCGCTGGCGGCCCGCTCATCGTTGCGCTGATCCTCAGCGCCGTCGGTCGCACCGGCCCGATCGTGTGGAGTCTGCCGTATGGAGCGAACCTGTTGCTGCGACAGATTGGTTTGATCTTCTTCCTGGCGGCGGTCGGCACGCGCGCGGGCTACGCGTTCGTCAGCACGCTGTCGCAGGGCGGCGGGCTCGCCATCTTCGCGGCCGGCGCGATCGTCACCTGCGTCACAGCGCTGATCATGTTGTGGATCGGCCACAAGCTGCTCAAGATTCCGATGGGGTTGCTCGTCGGCATGCTGGCGGGACTGCAGACCCAGCCGGCAGTGCTCGGTTTCGCGCTCGAACAGACCGGCAACGACCTGCCCAACATCGGCTATGCGGCGGTATACCCGGTGGCGATGATCACGAAGATTGTGGTGGCGCAGGTGATTATTACGCTGTTGTTGCGGTGATCAGGACAACAATCGACAGACTGAGTCATTACGCCCGCGATGTATTTCGGGTGCGACCGGCTGTCAATCAGCGCGTGTCTGGTATCCGCCGTCCACGCGCACGGTAATGCCTGAGATGTACTCGGCATCGTCGGAGGCCAGGAAGACAGCCGCTTTGCCGATGTCCTCCGGCTGACCGATGCGGCCCATTGGAACGCGCCTCTTGATGTAGGCCGCGTTCTCGGGCTTCTCCCAGTGGAAACGCGTCATGTCAGTCAGGATCATGCCCGGCGCGATGGCGTTGCACGTAATGCCGTGCTCGCCAAGCGCGGTGGCAAATCCCACCATCGCCATGCGCAAACCGCCCTTCGACGCGCCGTAGTCCACCTGCGCTGGGCCGGTGATGTTCTCTGCCAGAGAGGTGATGAAGAGAATGCGCCCGCCCTTGCCGCGCTTGATCATCTCGCGCGCCACGACCTGCGTGCAGTGAAACGCGCCATTCAGGTTCACGTCGATGGTGCGCTGCCACATTGCCGGGTCCATCTCCATGACGTTAACGAATGGGCAGATGCCCGCGTTGTTGACCAGCACGTCGATGTGACCGAACGCCTCAACCGTCCGGCGCACCATCGCCTCCACCTGTTCCCGGTCGGTGACATCGCACGCTATGCCGAGTGTAGCCGTGCCGTTCGCCTCGGCGAGCGCCTGAGCGGACTGCTCGGCTGCCTGCCCGTTCATGTCTGCGATCACGACGGTTGCGCCCTTGGCGGCAAAGCACCTGGCTGTGCCCCAGCCGATGCCTTTGGCCGCGCCGGTGATGATGACCACTTTATCTTTCATTTTGACCTCGCAATAGAGAGCATAGGGATGACTGAATCCGACCATGGGTGACGAACTTAACTGGGATAGCCGTTCGGATGCCTTACCATCCACTCCCACGCGCTGCCGACCATGTCTTCGAGCAGGGTGTAGCGCGGCTGCCAGTCCAGTTCGCGGCGCGCCAGGTCGGATGACGCCACCAGCCGTGGGGCGTCGCCGGGACGGCGTTCGCTTTCACGTACCTCGAAAGACTTGCCCGACACCTTGCGCGCCATATCGATTACCTCGCGCACTGAGTATCCAGTGCCTGTGCCCAGGTTGCAGGTAATCGTCTCGTGGTCGGCCAGGTAATCCAGCGCGCGCAGGTGCGCGGTCGCCAGGTCATAAATGTGAATGTAGTCGCGGATGCACGTGCCGTCCGGGGTCGGGTAATCCGTCCCGTACACGGTGATGTAGGGTCGCTGCCCAGTCGCCGCTTGCAACGTCAACGGGATCAGATGCGTTTCGGGTGTGTGTGCCTCGCCGCGCGGGCCGTAAGCGCCGCACGCGTTGAAGTAACGCAATACCCCATAGCGCAGTCCGTGCACGCTGTTGAACCAGCGCAGCATCTGTTCGACCATCAACTTGGTTTCGCCGTAGCAGTTGGCTGGCTGGATGGGCGACATCTCGGTGAGCGGCGCGTCGCTGGCGGCGAACACTGCCGCAGTGGATGAGAACACCAGCCGCTTGACGTTGTGCGTGACGCAACTCTCCAACAGGTTCAGTGTGTTCGACACATTGGCGCGGAAATAGAGCGCCGGTTTCTTCATCGATTCACCGGCCTCGATCAGCGCGGCGAAATGAAACACGGCGTCGGCCTGCGCCAGATCAAGCGCCTGGTTGATGTCGTCCATGTTGACCAGGTCGCCGCTGATAAAGCGCGCCTGTTCGGGCACGGCCTGATGATGCCCCTTAACCAGGTTGTCGAACACGAAGACCTCGTGCCCGGCCTCGACCAATTGTTGCGCCACAACGCCGCCGATATATCCGGCCCCACCCACGACTAATATGTTCATTGATAGCCTCCAATCTTCAGTCTCTGATCCCTGATCCCTTCCTTCTGTCCTCTACCACTGACTGCCAGCGATCGCATCGACCACTGGTTTGATGTCGTCCATCAGCGGATACAAGATCGGGCAGGTGACGCCCGCGTCCACATATTCGCGAATCTTCGCCACACAGTCGGCGCTTGTGCCCACGGCCATCAACATGCGCGGCACGTCGTCGGGGATCACCTGCGACGCGGCGATGTACTCGGCCTCGGTGGCGGGCCAACTCATCACGGCCTGCACGCGCTTGATCAGGTCGTCGGGCACACCGCTGGCCTTCATGATGTGCGGCTCGGTGGCGAGATAATAGGCCACCAGCTTCTTGGCCTCGGCCATCGCGGCCTTCGGGTTGTCGTCGCTCAGCGAGCACACCAGCAATTCGGGCCGATCAATCTGTTCGATTGTCTTGCCGGCTTTGGCTGCGCCCTTTGCCACCAATTCCACAGCCTTGCGGATGTAGTCGACGGACACGACGTAATTCAACACGACGCCGTCGCAAATCTCGCCGCATAGCTCAAGCATCTTGTCGCCGGTCGCGCCAATATAAATCGGGATGTCGCGCGGGCGCGTGTCGCCGAATACCACATCCAGCTTGACGCGGTCGAGTTTAACGAACTCGCCCTGGTAAGTCACTTCCTGCATGGTGAACAACTGGCGAATGGCTTCGACATGCTCGCGCATCGCCAGCAATGGGCGCTCGCGCTTCTCGCCGACGCGCGCGGCGATTGGCTCCCACCACGCGCCCAGCCCCAGCATCACGCGGGATGGCGCATCGGGATCGCCACTGGTTTGTTTGCCCAGTTCCCACATCGTGCTCCACGATGCGGCGATGACTGCCGGGTTGCGCGTCCAGATGGGCAGCACGCCACTGCCGAGACGCAGTTTCTTTGTGCGCGTGAGGAATGCGGACATCATCACGATGCAGTCGCGCGCCAGGCGGGTGTCGGCCTGCCAGATTTCGGTGAACCCGTTGGCTTCGGCATACTCGGCCATTTCAAGCTCATAACCCAGCGGGTGCTTATCTTGCATATACAGCGCAAAACGTGGTTGTTTGTTCGCAGGCATGTTTCTCTCCAAAGTGATGGGATAATTTTATCCGACTTGCGAACGGTGATACGATATCGGTGTGATTGGCGTCTTCGACTCTGGCGTAGGCGGGCTGTCTGTATGGCGCGAAATGGTGAAGCTCATGCCGGAAGAATCTATTGTATATCTGGCAGATCAGGCGCATGTTCCATATGGCCCGCGCGAGCTTGCCGAAGTGCGCGACATGACTACCGACTGTGTCGGCTGGTTGTTGCATCGCGGCTGCGACATGATCGTTATTGCGTGCAATACCGCCTCGGCAGCGGCCTTGAGCCATGTGCGGGAACTATTCCCGCGCGTCCCGTTTGTCGGGATGGAACCTGCAGTCAAGCCGGCAGCCTCGCACACGCACACCGGGGTGATCGGCGTGCTGGCCACACAGGCCACGTTCCACAGCCAGGTATTTGCCAGCGTGGTGATGCGCTTTGCGTCGAACGCGCAGGTGATCGAGCAACCCTGTCCCGGGTGGGTGGAACTGGTTGAGAGCGGCGCACAGGAGTTGGCACTGTGCCACCCGCTGGTGGATCACTATGTGTGGCCATTGCTGGATCGGGGCGCCGATAGGCTGGTGCTCGGATGTACCCATTTCCCGTTTCTGGCATCCGCCATTCTGTGCTCGATCGCAAGCTGGAAGGCGCCACATCCCGTGACTTATGACATCGAGCTGGTCGATCCCAGTCAGGCAGTAGCGCGCCAGGTGTTGCGTGTGCGCGACCAGCACGTCTCTGGGGCGCCGGCGGTCGCCGCATCTCACTATCAATTCTGGACAACCGGGGACGCCGGAGCATTCTCGACCGTTGCGCGCCGCTTGCTGCCCGATCGTCCTCACTTCCCGGCGGTTTCAGTGCCATTTTCCGACATAAAGGCAGTCATGGCTGCGTCTCCACGCTGATTTTCTAATCGCGCTATAACACTTGCTGGTTATATGCGATACTCTATGCTATTCACGTATTAACATCACTAAACGTCCATAAGTGCGCCAGGTTCATGGGCCAGTTGGCATAACTGGCCTACTCACCACAACGACACGACCCGTAAACACGGATACCCAGAATTCTTACTATGGTTGACCGAGACTTGGATCGAATCAATAATTTGCTCGAAGCTGCAGACGCGGTTGCTGAGGCAGAGGCCGAGGCGGTTGCGAATGCCGAGGCGTCAAACGCAGTGAACATAGACCTGAGCCAGAACACGCCGGAAACGATTGCCATACTTCCATTGCGCGGCGCGATCGTCTACCCGCTGTCGGCTATTCCCCTGCGTGTCGCGCAGGCGCGCTCCATCCGTCTGATCGACGAAGCGATGCAGCATAAGTGGTCGATTGGTCTCGTCGCCAGCAAACTTCCTGACAAGGAAGAGCCTGAACCGGGCGATGTCTATAGCATCGGGACGATGGCGACTATCGTGCGCATCTTCAAATCGCCCGATGGCGTGGTTAACATGATTGTGCAAGGCAGCGAGCGCTTCCGCATTGTCGAATGGACTGGCACTGAGCCATATATGACTGCGCGCGTCGAGTTGATGCCAGAGACGTGGGAGACCACGCTGGAGATTGAGGCGTTGCGGCGCAACATCAGCCAGGGTTTCTCCCGGATGGCCGAGTTGATACCCAATCTGCCCGATGAACTGGCGCAGATGATCCAGAACATCGAGGATCCGCGCCAACTGACCTATGCCGTCGCCACCTATATGCGCATGGAGATGGTTGATGCGCAAAAGCTGTTGGAGATGGAAGGCCTGCCCGACAAGATGCTCTACCTTCTGCAGTTGCTCAACAAAGAACTTGAGGTTCTGGAGCTGGGCAAGAAGATCCAGACCCAGGCGCAGAGCGAGATGGAGAAGGTGCAGCGCGAGTATTTCCTGCGCGAGCAGATCAAGGCCATTCAGCACGAGTTGGGCGAGGCTGACGAGCAGCAGATCGAGATTAACGAACTGCGCGAGAAGATCAACGCCAGCGGGATGAACGACGAGGCGCGCCAGGAGGCCGAACGCGAACTGGGGCGGCTGGCCAAGTTGCCCACCCAGGCGGCAGAGTACGGCGTGATTCGCACCTATCTGGACTGGATGGTGTCGTTGCCGTGGCAGGTCACCACCACCGATAACCTGGATATCAAGCATGCGCGCGGCATATTAAACGAAGACCATTACGGGCTGACAGATGTCAAAGAGCGCATCCTGGAGTTTCTGGCCGTGCGCAAGCGCAAGCTGGATATTGCAGCAGAGGCTGCAGCGGTTGAAACGAGCGCAGCTGAGAGTGAGGATGAGCCGGCGTTTGCGCAGAAGAAGGATGACAAAGCTGATCTGCCGCTGCGCCGCGAGCGCGAAGGAGTGATCCTGTGCTTCGTCGGGCCGCCCGGCGTGGGCAAGACCTCGCTGGGCGCCAGTATCGCGCGCGCGATGGGGCGCAAGTTTATTCGCATGTCGCTGGGCGGCGTGCACGACGAGGCTGAGATTCGCGGCTTCCGCCGCACCTACATCGGCTCGATGCCGGGGCGCATTGTGCAGGGCGTCCGTCGCGCGGAGAAGCGCAACCCGGTGTTCATGCTGGATGAAGTCGACAAAATCGGCGCGGACTTCCGTGGCGACCCGTCGGCGGCGTTGATGGAAGTGCTCGATCCTGAGCAGAACCGCGAGTTCCGCGATCATTATCTCGATGTGCCTTTTGACCTGTCGCAGACGATGTTCATCTGCACGGCCAACACGCTCGACACGATTCCCGGCCCATTGCGCGACCGCATGGAGATTCTGCAACTGAGCGGGTATACCGAAAAAGAGAAACTGCATATCGCTCAGGGGTATCTGGTCCCGCGCCAGTTCAAGGAGAACGGCCTGCGACCCGGCGAGGTGACGTTCGAGGATGGCGGCATTCTGCAACTGATGCGCGACTATACGCGCGAAGCCGGCGTGCGCAACCTGGAGCGTGAGATTGGCAGCATCTGCCGCAAGCTCGTCACGCGTGTATCTGAGGGCAAAGGCGTTTTTCCCGTGCGCGTCACTCCTGACAAGTTACAGGACATGCTTGGTAAGCCAAAGTATTACTCCGAAGTGGCAGATCGCACCGAGACCTCTGGTGTAGCGACGGGGTTGGCGTGGACGCCGGTGGGCGGCGATATCATGTTTATCGAGGCCACCATCATGCGCGGAACCAAAGGCTTCCAGTTGACCGGCCAGCTTGGCGATGTGATGCGCGAGAGTGCGCAGGCTGCGCTCTCGTACGTGCGCAGCCGCGCAGCCGATCTGGGCATTGATGACAGCGTATTTGCGAAGAGCGATATCCATCTGCACGTGCCCGCTGGCGCGCAGCCAAAGGACGGCCCCTCCGCAGGCGTCACGATCTCCACCGCGCTGGTGTCGGCGTTGACCGGGCGACAGGTGTTGCCCAACATCGCCATGACCGGCGAGATCACGCTGCGCGGGTTGGTGTTGCCGGTGGGCGGGATCAAAGAGAAGATTCTGGCCGCGCACCGCGCCGGATTGAAGACAATCATCCTGCCAAAGCGCAATGCGATTGACCTCGATGAGTTGCCGCAGGAAGTGCGAGATTCACTGACGTTTGTGCTGGCCGAACGCGTGGAGCAGGTGTGGGACAACGCGCTGCAACCTGCGAAACCCGCGCGTGGAGCCAAACGCTCGGCGGCGAAGAAAAAGCCAGTGGTTGCCGCGAGTAAGAATGGCAAAAAGACTGTGCGGCGGTAGGGATCGGGCGCCGTCCCGATCCGTGTTCACCTGACGCGAAATGCGGGGTATAACGGCAACAGAAGCGCGGGACGGCGCCCGCGCACAACTAAGGCTGGGGCGGCAGGTTTCGAACCTGCGAATGACGGATTCAAAGTCCGTTGCCTTACCACTTGGCGACGCCCCAAAGGGATTTGCTTGTCGAGACTGCTGATGGCCCGCGCCGTATACGCATAACAACAGCCGGGCAACCTGTAATCGTAACGGATGCATATTTTACACTATCTTTCAGGCCTTTTCGTCTGTTAAAATCCTGCATATAGTATGACCTCGCAGATATGTTCCAAGGAGTAAATCGATGAGTAAGCAACGATCTTTTGTTGTCAACCTGATGGTCGCTGTGAGCGCGAGTGCACTCATCCTGGCAGCGTGTAGCAGCGCCACAACGCCGAATGCTGCTGTATCTCCCACAACCGCGCCCGGCGCAGACGCCAAGGGTGACGCCATCCCGATCGGCATCGGCGTGGCGCAGACCAGCAACGTGGCGTTGTTTGGGCAGGATCAGGTCGCCGGCGCGAAGATCGCTGAGAAGTGGATTAATGACAACGGCGGCATCAACGGCACGCCGATCAAACTCGTGCTTCAGGACACCGCCGGGGATGAAAACGGCGCGATCAACGCCTTTCAGTCGCTGATCAACCAGAGCAAGGTAGTCGCGATTGTCGGCCCCACGCTGTCGCAACAGGCATTCGCGGCTGACCCGATTGCCGACAAAGCCAAGGTGCCGGTGGTGGCGCCCTCTAACACGGCCAAGGGCATCCCGCAGATTGGCCCCTACATCCAGCGCGTCTCGGCGCCTGTCAACGCCGTTGCCCCGAACGCGCTCAAAGCAGCGCTCAAGGCCAATCCCGATATCAAGAAAGTCGCCGTGGCCTATGCGCAGAACGACGCCTTCAGCAAGTCCGAAACGGTTGTTTTTCAGAGCGTGGTGACCAGCGAGCTTAAACTCGAACTCGTCACAGTGCAGACGTTCCAGACCACCGACACCGACTTTACCACGCAGGCCACCAACCTGCTCAACGCGAAAGTCGACCTGGTTGTGATCTCCGGGCTTGCGGCAGACAGCGGCAACCTGGTCAAGCAATTGCGCGATCTGGGTTACAAGGGACTGATCGTCGGCGGCAATGGGTTGAATACGCCGAATCTGTTCACGGTATGCAAGGCACAGTGTGACGGCATATTCGTTGCGCAGGCTTATAGCGCCGACACCGATAACCCGGTGAACAAGGCGTTTCGCGATGCCTATATGGCCGACCAGAAGAAGACTCCCTCGCAGTTCGCGGGACAGACGTTCACGGGTGTGCAGGTCATCGCCGAAGCACTCAGGGCCGTTGACAAAAAGAGTAAGCTCAGCGGGATGACGTTGGAGCAGATTCGCACTGAACTAAACAGCACACTCAAATCCGGCATGAAGTTCACCACACCTCTTGGCGTGATTTCGTTTGACAACCAGGGTGAAATTCTCCAGACGCAGTTTTACGTGGCGCAGGTCAAGATGGACGCCGACGGCAAGGCCGGCAAGTTCGTCTTCCTGAACAACTAACCCATTCGCCGTCTCCGGCAACGCTTGCGCGCGCGCAAGCGTTGCCCAATCCCACACCATTCCACACCATTGGACGCCACACTCCTCCTGCAGCAAATCCTGAACGGGCTGGCGATCGGCAGCGTGTTCGCGCTGTTTGCACTCGGTTACACGCTTGTGTTCTCGATCCTGCGGGTGATCAATTTCTCGCACGCGGCGGTGTTCACGCTCGGGGCGTACTTTACCTATGCGCTAACCGGCGGCGCGTTCGGGTTCAACGGCCTGCTTGCCAACGCCCAGCTTCCCTTTGGCCTGCCTTTTCCAGTCGCGCTGGTGCTCGGTAATATCCTGGCCGGGTTGACGGCGATGGGCATTGAGCGGCTGGCATTCAAACCCTTGCGCGCGCGTGGGGCTGATCCTTTGCTGGCGCTGGTATCCAGCCTCGGCGTGGCTGTGGTGATCGTCAATTTGATCCAGTATCTGGTCGGCGCGGAACTATACACGTTTCCAGCAGAGACCTATGGCGCCCTCCCGCCGGCGGTCAACTTTGGCACAGCGGAGCACCCGGTGCAGGTGCGCACCACGCAACTGATCATGTTCGTCGTTTCGCTAGTCGTTCTCATCGCGTTAACCCTGTTTATCAACCGCACGAAGATCGGCACGGCGTTGCGGGCAGTGGCCGAGGACGAGACAACAGCCCGATTGCTCGGCATCGACACTGATAAGCTGATCCTTCTGACCTTCTTTCTCAGCGGATTCCTGGGCGGGATCGCCGGGACGCTCGTTGGCGCAAGTGTCAGCATCTCCGGCCCGTACTTCGGCATCGCCTTTGGGTTGAAAGGGTTGGCGGTGATCATCCTCGGCGGGCTGGGCAGCATCCCCGGCGCCGTGGTGGGTGGGCTGGCAATCGGGCTGGCCGAGTCATTTGTGCCAGGACAGTATGTGGCGTACAAAGAAGCCGTCGCCTTTGCCTTTTTGTTTATTGCATTGCTCATCCGTCCGCAGGGGCTGCTGGGGCGCGCGGTGATTCGCAAGGTCTGATGGCTGACTTCCTGTCCACGTATGGCTCCTTGATTGTCTCGATGATCCTCGCGGCGATGCTGGGACTGTCGCTGTATCTGCCGCTGATGTCGGGGCAACTATCGCTGGCCGGGGCGGGGTTCTATGCGCTGGGCGGTTACATTGCGGCCATCCTGTCTACGAAGGTATTTACAACTTACAGCGGCGACCTGTATCCTGTCTCCTATGTGCTGATCGAGATGATCGTAGCAGGTATTGCAGCCGGCGCGCTGGCCGTCATTGTCGGTATTCTGGCGCTGCGCTTGCGCGGCGTCTATCTCGCGCTTGCGACCATCGCCTTTGTCGAAATTCTGCGCGTGCTGTCGCTCAACATCGACATCACCGGCGGGGCCATCGGCATCTTCGGCGTCCCGCAGCCGTTTGGCACACCAATCGAGTATTTGTGGATAGCATTGCCGATGCTGCTGCTCTCGATGCTGTTTGTGTATCGGCTGGAGCGCGTTCGCACTGGCCGCGCGCTAATCGCCATACGCGAGGATGAACTGGCGGCGGAGTCGATAGGCATCAACCCCACCTATCATAAGGTGCTCGCGTTCATGCTGAGCGCCATACTGGCGGGTTGCGTCGGCGCGCTCAGCGCGCATGTCTTGAACACATGGAACGCGCGCCAGGGCACGTTTGACGCCGCCATCGGTCACCTTGCTTTCGTGCTGGTGGGCGGTTCACGCACATTTGCCGGCCCGGTCGTCGGCGGGCTGGCGCTCACGCTGCTCCCCGAGGCGCTGCGCCAGTTGGCGGGGATCAACGGCCTGCCACCGTGGCTGGCGCAATTCCTGCGCGAGGGGCGCCTCATTCTGTACGGTCTGCTGATCGTGCTGGGCGCGATCAACTTCCCGCAGGGGCTCATCACACCAGCAATGTTCAAGCACCACCGCGCGGCGAAGGACCCGACGACATGACCGACGCACCGATTCTATCGGCCTCACCGATTCTATCGGCCTCGTCGGTGACGCACGCCTTTGGCGGTTTGATCGCCGTCGATGGTGTTTCGATCAGCGTTCAACGCGGCGAGATATTCGGATTGATTGGCCCCAACGGCGCAGGCAAGACCACGCTGTTCAACATCATGACAGGATTAATCGCGCCGAACCGTGGCAAGCTGTTCTTTGAAGGGCGCGAGACGACACGACTGCCGCCCTATCGCATCGCTGAGCGCGGCATCGGGCGCACCTTCCAGAATATCCGGCTTTTTGGCGAATTGTCGGTGCTGGAGAACGTGATGACCGGGCGGCATACGCGCACACACAGCAATGTGCTCAGCGGCGTGCTGGGGTTGCCGGCGGCGCGCGCCGAGGAACGCGCCACGCGCCAACAGGCCATGCAACTGATCGATAGGATCGGTCTCACAGACCGCGCACACGTCCGCGCCGGCAGCCTGCCCTATGGCGACCAGCGCCGGCTGGAGATTGTGCGCGCGCTGGCGCTCGAACCGCGCCTGTTGTTGCTCGACGAACCGGCAGCCGGGATGAACACGCGCGAGAAACAGGCGTTGAGCGATTTCATCCGGCAGGTGCGCAACCAGTATCACCTGACCATCGTGATCATCGAGCACCATATGCCGCTGGTGATGGGCTTATGTGATCGCATCGCGGTGATGAACTTCGGACAGTTGATCGCAATAGGCGTGCCGGCGGCGGTGCAACGCAACCCGGCGGTGATTGAGGCTTATCTGGGGAGCCGCAAGTTCGTTGATCGGTGACGGTTTCTAACCGATGCTGCTACTCACGTCCGTTCGCGCGGGTCAAACAACCGTGCATGGTCTTCGAGCGCGAAGCGGTCAGTCATCCCGGCGATGTAGTAACACACCACGCGCTCCTTGGGCTGGCTGGCCAGCCGCGCACTTGGTCCGGGGGGCAGGATGCGCGGTTCGTTGTTGTAGGCGCGGAACAGGTCCTCAATGACGCGGTCGGACTTGGTGTGCATGCGCAGCACACGATAGTTGCGGTACAGGCGCTCGTACAAGAAGTCCTTCAACTCGCGGTTCAATGCGCGCGTCTCATCGACGTAACCCACCAGCACGCTCGGATACCGGCGGACGTCGTCGGGACTGTTCACGCCGGAAGCCTCGATGCGGCGCGATGTCTCTGTGAGCAGATCGGTGACCATCAGGTTGATCAGCCTGCGGATGATGCGGTGGCGCGCCTGTTCGGTGTACAACTCGTCGCCGCTGATGCCGGCTGACTCGCACGCCCGTTTCCACCAGCCTACATGCGCCACGTCGCGAATGTCAATCAGCCCGGAACGCAGGCCGTCATCCACGTCATGTGTGTTGTAGGCCAACTCATCCGCCAGCGAGGCGATCTGGGATTCGAGCGTGCCGCGCAGTGCCGGTTCATACGCGGATTCAGAATGGACGTCATACTCAGTCTCGTGCTTGACCAGCCCTTCGCGAAATTCGTAGGTCAGGTTCAACCCTGGAAAATCGGGGTAGCGGTTCTCCAGTTCGGTCACGATCAGATAACTGTGGCGGTTGTGGTCGAACCCGCCATGCTGCTGCATCAGCCCAGAAAGTCTGGCTTCACCAGAGTGGCCGAATGGCGGATGACCGAGGTCGTGCGCCAGGCAGACGCCCTCAACCAGATCCTCATTGGCGCCCAGGCTCCGCGCGAGGGTGCGCCCGATCTGCGCCACCTCAAGCGTGTGCGTGATGCGCGTGCGGTAGTAGTCGCCCTCTGTGGCGATGAATACCTGGGTCTTGCCCTGCAAACGGCGGAAGGCGGTGGTGTGCAGCACGCGCTCGCGGTCGCGTTGGAACGCAGTGCGGTAGGGGGCTTCGGGTTCCGCATATGCCCGCCCGCGTGATTCGGCGCTTTTAACGGCATAGGGCGCCAAGGTTAGCGCTTCGTTCTTCTCGAGTTGTTGTCGCGTCCGCATGGTTGAATTCTACACTTTATAATCAGATCGCTAAGGTTTGTGTAAGACGGGCATGGTAGTATTTCATCATATAAATGAAGCCTGTACAGACATTCGCCGCCCGCCTGATCGATAACGTTGAAAAGGTGATCTACGGCAAACGCGACATCGTAGAACTAACGGCGATCTGCCTGTTGTGCCAGGGACACCTTCTGATCGAGGATGTGCCCGGCGTTGGTAAGACAATGCTGGCGAAGGCGTTGGCAAAGTCCATCGGCGGCGAGTTCAAGCGCATCCAGTTCACTCCCGATATGCTGCCGGCGGACGTGACTGGAGCCTCGATCTACAACCAGAAGACTGGCGAGTTTGAATTCCGCGCCGGCCCAATCATGGCGCAGATCGTCCTCGCGGACGAGATCAACCGCGCCACACCCAAGACGCAAGCCGCCATGCTCGAAGCGATGGAAGAGCACCAGGTGACCGTGGATGGCATGACGCACATGCTGGCGCAACCCTTCCTGGTGCTGGCTACGCAAAACCCGATCGAGTACGAAGGCACCTTCCCGCTGCCCGAGGCGCAACTCGATCGTTTCCTGATGCGCATCTCGCTGGGGTATCCGTCTGCTGAACAACAGGTCGCGATCCTTGACGCGCAACAGTTCGCGCACCCGATCGATAGCATCGCGCAGGTGACGACCACCGGTGACCTTCTGGCTATGCAGGAGCAACTCAAGTCGGTATATGTGGATACGTTGATCAAGCAGTACATCGTGCAGATTGTGGATCGCACGCGCTCACACGCCGATGTTTATCTCGGCGCCAGCCCGCGCGGCGCGCTGGCGATGTATCGCACTTCCCAGGCGCGTGCCGCCCTGCGCAACCGCGATTACGTGATCCCCGATGACGTGAAGGCGCTGGCGCGCGCGACGCTCAGCCATCGCATCATCATCAGCCCCTCTGCGCGCATCAAAGACACCAACGCCGACGGCATCCTGGAAGAAATCCTGCGCAACACGCCGGTCCCTGGAACAAAGGTGCGCGCCTGAGTCGGTATCGCGTCATTCTGGTATTGTTCGTCGTGACGCTGGCGGGCGCATTCTACAGCGGCAGGTCGTTGTGGTGGAGTTTTGCCGGCGCGCTCTTTGCCCTCATTTTGGTGTCGGTGCTATGGGCGTGGCTGGGCGTCAACTGGTTGCGCATCCGCCGGCGCACGCTGACGCGCGTAGCGCAGGCCGGTGAAACACTCACCGAAGAGTTCATCATCTCAAACCTCAGCGCCATCCCCAAGCTGTTTGTTGAAATTCGCGATTTCTCCAACTTGCCCGGTCACTATGCCAGCCGCGTGGTTGGGCTGATCGGCGCGAACAAGTGGCGCGGCTGGAAGACATCCACTTTCTGCGCGTGGCGCGGGCGCTATACGCTCGGCCCGATGAAGGTGCGCAGCGGCGATCCACTCGGCATCTATCAGATGGAGCGATCGATCGATAAACTTACCAGCATACTGGTGTATCCGGCAGTATGGGTGTTCGGCGAATTTCCGCTGCCGGCCGGGTACCTCCCCGGCGGGCTGGCGTTGCGGCGGCGCACACATTACGTCACGACAAACGCCGCCGGGGTGCGCGACTACACCAACGGCGATGTGATCAACCGCATCCACTGGCCGCTCAGCATCAAACGCCAGCGTCTCACGGTGAAAGAGTTCGATCTGGATCCGATGTCTGAGATATGGATCATGCTTGATCTGGAGCGCAACGCACAGACGCGCGCTCCCGCCCCCGCCGGCGAGGAAAACGAGCAGTTGGAAGTGATCCCCGCATCGACGGGCGCCTTTATTCTGCCTGCACGGACAGAAGAGTACGCGATTTCGATGGCCGCATCGGTCGCGCAACATTTCCTGAAGCAGAATAAAGACATCGGGTTGGTTTGCTACAGCCATCATCGCGAGGTAGTTGCTTGCGAGCGCGGCGAACGCCAGAACAGCAAGATCATGGAGATGCTGGCGGCGTTGCAAGCCGACGGCGCAACGCCGTTCGACCGCGTGTTGCACGCTGAGGGCGCGCTCCTGCCGCGCGGCGCAACCATCATCGCGATCTCGGCCTCGCCGGACCCAGCATGGGCGATTTCAGTGCAGCAGAGGGTGCGCAGCGGTCAACGCGTGGTCGCCATTGTGATCGACGGCGCAACTTTCGGCGGCGCCGCGCCGTCCACGCCCGTAATCACAGGACTGATTGACACTGGGGCAGTGGTGCGCGTCGTCAAACGAGGAGACTCGCTCTCGGATGCGATTGAGCGACTGGTATTGTGACCTGCAACCCTTGCGAAAGGCGCATATCGCCCTTCGCAAGGCTGTGATGTTGTGCTAATCGATTTTCGTGACGTCCGGGCCGGTCTGTGAGAGCTCTTCGCAGATGGCGCGCAAGCTCAACCACCACTGTTCCTTCGGGCGCATGAACGCGGCGTCGACCAGGCGCGGCATATCCTCGATATTGGTGAACTTGACGTGTCCGCCCACCAGACCGATGAACGCGCTATCGGATCCATTCGCCTCGCCTTTCTCGCTGAGGAACTCCACGCTGAGCCTCGCGAGCCGGGTAGCCTGAATGCGGTCGAATGGAGACGGGTCGCCGCCCTGTTGCAGGTGCCCGAGGATTGCGGGACGCACATCGAACAGCTTCTTGCCTTCTTCCTCAAACAGCGCGCACATAAAATCGGTGGTATAGAGCGCGTTGGCCTGCTCGTTGCGGATCACCAGGCTGAGACGCTTGCCCTCCTGGAAGCCCTTGATCATGGTCAGCAGGTCGGCGTAAAGGTCCTTCATCCGCACGCCGTCTTCGTGCATGTACACATGCTCGGCGCCGGTGGCCAGACCGCTCATCAGCGCGAGGTAGCCGCAATAGCGCCCCATGACCTCAACGACGAAGCAGCGCCGCGCCGCCACCGCCGACTGCTTGATCTTGTCGATTGCCTCGACGATGCTGTTCAATGCCGTATCAGCGCCGATGCTCAACTCGGAATTTGGCAGGTTATTGTCGATCGTGGCGGGCAAACCGATCGTCGGGATGTCAAATGCCGGGTACTGCGCGCGCTCGTTATACAGTTTGAGCGCGGCTTCATAGGCCGTCCATCCGCCGATGATCATCAGCCCTTCGATGTTGTGGCTTTCGAGCTGGCGCGCCACGGCATACAGGTCGGCGCCGCTGGGAACCCGGCGACTGGTGCCCAATAGCGACCCGCCCATCGGCCCCCAGCCGGACACACTCATCCAGCCAAATTCTTCAATTTCATTGCGCACCAGTCCCTCGAACCCATTGTGGACGGCGAGCACAGTATGGCCGCGATCCAGCGCCAGGCGAGTGGCCGCGCGCACGGCGGTGTTCATACCTGGCGTCGGCGCGCCAGCAGTAAGGATGGCCAGGCGCATGCGCCGGCGACCCGGCACTGGCGGGTGGGGCAACGCGCGCACCATCGTGCGCAGCGTGCGAAACGCATCCTTGAAACTACCGCCGCGCAGTTCGAGCGCGCGTTCGTAATCGTGCGCTGCGATGGCTTCCGCGACGGCGCGGGTCTGTGTCACGCATTCCATCAGCGGACGGCTGCGGATGCGGTTGTAGCGCATGCCCATCAGTTGCGGCTCGCGTTCAGGCGTGGACGCCAGCAACTCCTCGACGGCCGCATGCCCAAGCAGCGTGCTCATCCAGCGGTCGAACGCGCTTGGGGCGCCGCCGCGCTGGATGTGACCGAGAATTGTCACACGGACGTCTTCGCCCAACCGCTCTTCCAACACCTTGCACTCGCGCGCGCTGCTGATCGGGTTGCCGTTGCGGTCGCGCGCGCCCTCAGCGACGACGATAATGCTGTCGCGCCGGCCGGCCTTGCGCCCTGCCGCCACAACTTCGCACATGGCGTTCTCCCAGTTATCGGTGTCGGGCGGGCTTTCAGGGATCAAGACCCAGTCGGCGCCGCCTGCGATCGCGCTCATCAGCGCGAGATATCCACAGTTGCGCCCCATCACTTCGACGACAAAGGAACGCTGGTGACTGGCAGCCGTGCTGCTGATCTGATCGAGCGCGGTGGTGATGCGATGAAGCGCAGTGTCGGCGCCGATGGTCATGTCGGTGCCCGTAAAGTCATTATCAATCGAGCCGACCATGCCCACAATTGCGAGGAAGGGGTGCTGATCGGCAATCTCC
The DNA here is from genome assembly GCA_903921365.1 of uncultured bacterium. Taxonomy (GTDB): domain Bacteria; phylum Chloroflexota; class Anaerolineae; order J036; family Brachytrichaceae; genus CAIXPS01. The sequence continues at coordinate 33,346 of CAIXPS010000379.1, forward strand.
GGCGTGATCTGACCGGTCGCGACAAGCTCAGCAAGCAACCCCGACCACTCCTGGCGGAAGAGATTTGCGCCGGTGAGGCTGCCATCGCCGCCGATAACCACCAGACGGTCGATATCTTTGTCGAGTAGGTTCCTGGCTGCTTTGAGCCGTCCTTCACGCGTGCGGAACACGGCGCTGCGCGCTGTGCCGATGACGGTGCCGCCGCGCTGCATGATGCCGCCGGCGTCGTCCCACGTTAGCGCGCGGATGCGATCACCGCCCTCAACCATTCCCTGGTAGCCTTCGTAGATAGCATAGACGGCTACCCCGCGACTCAGCGCCGTTCGCACAACGGCGCGCAAAGCGGCGTTCATACCCGGTGCATCACCGCCGCTGGTGAGGACGCCGATTGATTTCGTTGTTGTATTTGTCATCGTGAAACCATTCCTGTCCGCCTGCGGCACTCTACACTGCAGACGCTACAGCAAGGATATTACACCAGAGAATTCAATGCCGTCACCCTGGGCGGAAAAACAAACGCAGGTTCAGAATGGCCGTTCTGAACCTGCGCAAACGTGACGTCTCGACAATTCGGCCTAATACAAGAACATCGGCTTGCCGTCGACGTGGCGAACTTTCGGCACGTAGTTGACGCTGTCGTACAACTCATCCACGTCCACGCGCTTAAGACCCTGCATGATGGTCGAGATTGGCACGCTGGTGTAAGTGCCGTTGCGCAACGCGACCATGCGGTTTGACGCGCCGCGGCGAATCAGCAGCATGGCCATATTGGCGTAGTTCACGGCGACCATCAGATCGAGTGAGTCCGGTGCGCCAGAGCGCATCAGGTAGCTGACTTGCTGGTACAGGATGTCCTCGCCAGTGATCTTCTTCAGCGCCTCGCCGGTAATCTGGCCGATGCCGCCAAGCTTCTGGTGACCATAAGCGTCCGCCTGGCCGTACTCGACAATCTTGCCGCCGACCATCTGCGCGCCTTCCGAGATCGTAACCATGGCATAGTGGCTGGGGTTGCTGCGCTTATCGTCCATGATCATCGCAGCCAGTTTCTCCGGGTCAAAGTGCACTTCGGAGATGAGGGCGCGATCGACGCCGGCGAGATATGACGCCATCAGCGAGGTCTCACCGCTGTTGCGGCCGAACAACTCGACTACGGCGATGCGCTCGTGGCTGCCTGCGCTGGTGCGCAACTGATGGATGAACTCGACACTGCGCGTGACGGCGGTGGAGAAGCCGATGCAGTAATCGGTGCCGAACACATCGTTGTCCATCGTCTTGGGGATAGCCACGATGTGGAACCCTTCGCGATGCAGGCGCTCGGCATAGCTCAGCGTGTCATCGCCGCCGATTGGCACCAGCACATCGACGCCCAATTTGTCGAGCACCTTTAGCACATGCGGTGTGAAGTCATGGCGGGTCTTTTCATCTTCTTCAGCGTGCGGGACGCGCAGAAACTCGGGGATGTCGGCTGTGCGCACCTTGCCGGGATTGGTGCGGCTGGTGTGCAGCATGGTGCCGCCGGTTCGGTCGATCGTGCGCACGCGCTGTTTGTCGAGTGGGATGATCCAGTCGTGTTGCGCGCTCGGGTCGTCCAGGTTGTAATTGAGCAACCCGCCCCAGCCTCTACGAATGCCGACGACCTCGTAGCCCTCGTCTATGGCGCTGTAGACCAGCGCCTTGATACACGGGTTCAGTCCGGGCACATCACCGCCGCCGGTGAGAATTCCTAAACGCTTCATTCCTTCTGACTCCTCTATTTTTAGTGAATATATTAATGTGTGGCGACCCTGTCTCCGGGCTGCATGCCACTTGCTGACTGGTAAAACGCGCGCCGCTCAACTGGCCCATGCGCTCCGTCGCTTAGTATAGTTGAACACGCTTTTTCGCGCTAAGGCGCCATGAACTGCCTTCGCGGGATGGGAACACGGGCGCGCATCGGGACGGCGCCCGTTCCTTACTTTTTGAAATCTGCGAAGCGGTAGCCGATGCCGCGCTCAGTCAGGATGTAGCGCGGGTGCGCCAAATCCTTTTCGATCTTCTGGCGCAGGTAGGTGATGTACAGGCGCAGGTACTGTGTTTCGTCACGGTATTCCCAGCCCCATACTTTCGACAACAGCGTCTCATGCGGGACAACCCAGCCGGCATTCTGGATCAGGTGATACAGCAAGCGCCATTCGGTCGGGCGCAGCTTCACCCCTTTGCCTTCCACGATCACTTCCCTGCGGTTGAAGTCGATTGACAATCGCTCGTCCACCTTGATCGGCGCCTTCTCCACTTGCGCAGGCAGCTCAGCGCGCCTCACCACGGCTTTCACGCGCGTGACCAGTTCGCGCGGGCTGAATGGTTTGGTGATGTAGTCGTCGGCGCCCAGATCCAGACCTTTGATCTTGTCGTCCTCTTCACTTTTCGCGGTCAGCATGATGATGGGCACGTTGCTCTCTTCACGAATCGCCTTGAGCGTCTCGAAGCCGTCCATCTCAGGCATCATCACATCCAATAGGACGACATCGGGCAGCAGTTCACGCGCTTTGCGCACCGCGTCCAATCCATTCTCTGCCGACACAACACGGTAGTTTTCCAACTCCATGTTCATGCGGATAAAGTTGATCATGCGTGGCTCGTCGTCCACGACAAGAATTATTTTTGATTCTTCACTGGGCATGGGAAATCATTATAATCAACCGGATGCCTTCAACACAGTTCCGCAGACGCATGGCGCAGCGATTGCGCGGCGCAAGAAATCAGACGCCGCCGGAACGCGTGTTTCGGTTTAACTTCATTCTGTTTATCATGAACGGCGCATTCGGCGGCCTCGGCGATGCGCTGACCAGCACGCCGCTGGTGATGACCGCTTTTCTCAGCCAGCTCACTACTTCCAACACCTTGATCGCAATGCTGGGGCCATTGCGCGACGCCGGGTGGTATCTGCCACAATTCTTCATGACTTCGTGGGTGGATCGCGCGCGCCGCAAAGTCACAGCTTATCGCGCCAGCACGATCTTCCGCATGGCCGCCTGGCTGGCGCTCGTCGTGTGCATTTTCACCATCCAGGATCGCGTGATCCTGCTCATCGCCGTCTTCGCGTGCACGATTGCCATCTCATTTCTGGCTGGTTTTGCGGCGCTTCCGTTTCTGATCCTTACCGCCAAGGTCATTCCAGCGGACCGGCGCGGGCTGGTATTCGGGTTGCGCCAGTTCATCGGCGGCGCCCTCGGCGTCGCGGCAGGCGGGTTGGTGGCGCTTATCCTCGGCGGTCAGTTCGGGCTACAGTATCCGCAGAATTATGCCCTCGTCCTCGGCGGCGGCGCGACCGGTTATGCACTCTCGTACATCGTGCTTGGCTTTACCCGTGAGGAACCGGACGAAGCCCCAGCCCGGACGAGTCCTATCAGGGTGAACCTGAAGCTGGCCTGGTCGATTGCGCGCAGCGACGCGCAGTACCAGCGTTACATCGTGATGCGCGTCGCACTGCTCGCTGCCTCTGCATGTGTGCCGTTCCTCACGGTATATGCCAAGCGCGCTCTTGGCGTGAACGATGGCTTTATCGGCACGCTGATCTCGGTGACGCTGGCGTGCAGCCTGCTCTCCAATATGGTCTGGGCGCGACTGAGCGATCGGAGCGGCAATCGGCTCGTGATGATCATCGCCGCCGTGATGGGGTTGATTTTCTGCGCCGTTGCCGCGATCATCACAGGGCTTACCCCGGATGCATCCAACAGCGATCTGGCGCATTTGGCGTTGATCGGGCTGTTTGGGTTCAGCGGTGTTCTGCAGACCGGCATCAACCTTGCGTCGTTGCCGTTAATGATAGAAGTTGCGCCGGTGAATAACCAGTCGCTCTATATCGGTCTGAGTAACACGATCCTGGGGGTTATGATACTCTTGACGAGTTCGGTGGGAATTATCGTGGATCAACTTGGTTTTACGGGTTTGTTTATCTTCAGCGGACTTGCCTTTGTCGTTGCGCTTGAGCGACTGGCCCGCATGAACGAGCCGCGTGTTTCGGCAGTGCGCGAGGTTGCATGATGGCAGTACGCACACATCCAGTTGTGGTGGTGAAAGGCAGCGGTGACCTGGGAACGGGCGCCGCCTATCGGCTGTGGCGCGCCGGGTTTCATGTCCTGTGCACCGACCTGCCGCAACCGCTTGTCATTCGCCGCTCAGTATCCTTTGCATCCGCGCTGTACGACGCGCGCATTACGGTGGACGGCGCGATGGCCGAGCGCATCATGTATGTCGATGAGGCGGTCTATACCTGGCAGCGCGACGGCGTGCCCGTGATTGCCGATGCCGATGGCCGCTCGATTGCCGCGCTTCATCCGGAGATCGTTGTGGATGTCGTGATGGCTAAACGCAACACCGGCACAACCCTCAGTGATGCGCCGCTAGTCATTGCGTGTGGGCCGGGGTTTACTGCCGGGCTGGACTGTCATGCGCTGATTGAGACCCAGCGCGGGCACAACCTTGGGCGCGTGCTCCACACGGGCAGCGCCGCCGCAGACACGGGAGTGCCCGGCACCGTGGGCGGCGCAGATGTCCAGCGCGTGGTGCGCGCGCCGATCGCGGGGATGATGTACGGGCGCAAGGCCATTGGCGACGTGGTCAAGGCCGGCGACATTCTCGCGCAGATTGACACCACAATCGTGCGATCTCCACTTGGCGGTGTGGTGCGCGGTCTGCTGCATGACGGCGTGCGCGTCGTCGCGGACATGAAGATCGGCGACATCGATCCGCGCGCCGACATCAGTTACTGCTACAGCATCTCCGACAAAGCGCTCGCCGTCGGCGGCGGGGTGCTGGAGGCGGTTTTTGCGTTGCGCGATAAATGGCAGACGGTGAAGTAAGCAGAATAAGGCGAAAGCGAGGAAATGACACATGAACCAGCGTGATTGTGCAATGGCCGCCATGCGCGGACAACCGACCGACCATATTCCATTTATCGCGCGCATGGAACTGTGGTTCAACTATCACCGCCGGCGCGGCACGCTGCCCCATCCCTACGAGCATGCGCACCTGTGGGAGTGCCTGCGCGACATGGGCATCGGCATCAACGGCATCGGTGGTGAGGCAGTGCCGCTGTATCGGCTGGGGCAGAAGGGGTTTGAGGTGACTGTATCCAACGAGCGGCACGCCGACGGCAGCGCGCAGACCGTCACCCGTTATGCCACACCGTTTGGCACGCTGACCGCGCGCGAGGTGGTGTCCAGCGAGTTGCACGACGCCATCGACTACGGCGCGCGCGTGGAGTTCCCCTTCAAGTCAGAGGCCGACTACGACGCCCTGCAATACCTGATCGAGCACACCGAGGTGGTCGAGAACCTGGATGAGTTTGGCCGCTACGTGGACGGCATCGGCGGCGACGGCGTGGCCCTGCCGATGTGCGGTCACCTGCCCGCGCAGCAACTCATGCTCGACTATATGGGCTACGAGCAGTTCTACCTGGAGTGGCACGACCACCCGGCGCGGGTCGAGCAGTTGATCGACGCCTTGACGGCACAGTACGACCAGATACTGCAACTATCGTTGCAGTGCCAAGTGGGTGCGGTGCAGGTCGGCAGCAACTACGACGAGCACATGACGCCGCCATGGGTGTTTGACACCCTGTTTGCGCCGTTGTATCGCCGCGCGCGCACCCTGCTGTCCGGTCACGACAAGGTCGTGGTGGTGCATGGCGACGGCGAGATGCATGTGCTGCTGGAGAAACTGCGCGACTGCGGCGTGCAGGTGGTCGAAGCCTTCACTCCCAAACCGATGACAAGCATCGATGTGGCCGCGACGCGCCGCCTGTGGCAGGATCGCGTCGCCATGTGGGGTGGTGTCGCCTCGACAATCCTGACCAGTGTCTACAGCGAAGACGAGTTCGAGCGCTATATGGATGACCTGTTTACCGCGGTGGCGCCAGGGGATCGTTTTATCCTGGGCTTCGGCGATAACGTCCCGACCGACGCCCTCTACCCGCGCATCCAGCGCGTGGCGGCTATTTGGCGGGAACGCGGCAAGATGCCGATCTGAAGATCATCCTATCCACGAGGGGACGAAACGACCCCACCGACAAAGCCCGCCACGACCGCATGGTGACGATGGTCGAACAAATGTTACAACTTCACAAGCGCCGGCAGTCCGCCCAGACTGACCACGAGCGCGAGATGGTTCAGCGCCAGATCGACGCCACGGATCGGCAGACTGATGCACTGGTATACGAACTATACGGATTGACGGATGAAGAGATTGAGATTGTAGAGGGAACAGTGGGGAAGTCACAGGCAGAGACGGGTGTTAACGTCCTGAATAAATGATGCCAGCCAACGCCGCCCAACTTCAACGCGCTTCCAACGCGTTTTCGCGCAACGGCGTTTACGTGCCGCGATTTCGAATCGCGACGATGGTCGCATGGCATCGGCGACACGTCGTCCTCGCCCATACGCTGACCGAATGAGCGAAGGCGCAAGCCGTGCGCGCCTCGGGCTATTGTAGGGGTGACAGCATTGCCCGACGTGCCGTGGCCTGCAGGATATTTAATGGCAATGTGGCTCTGCACACCCCGGATGTCATCCACCCAATAACGATGATGTATGCGAACCCGCCGTCAATCATGCCGCTACCCGTAGCGATCACCTGCCGAAGTGTCCGGGGCGTGCCGAGCCACATTGCCAAATACGTCACGGCGCACCTGGTTTCGACGGGCAATGCTATCGCCCCTACTCGGAACAGACAACGCCGCCCATCTTCAACGCGCTCCCATCGCGTTTTCGCGCAGCGTCGTTTACGTGCCGCGATTTCGAATCGCGGTGGCGGTCGTACGGCAACCCCAGCCTCGCCGCAAGATCAACCTGTGTGCGCACCTCCGGCCATTGAAGGGGTGATGCAAGCGCCACGCATCTTCGCGTTGAATGATCTTCCACGCCTCACATGATACGTAGTTCGGTTGTGGTTCGTCGAACAGGAACAGTTGCGGCATGCGCGCGCAATCACGCGCACGCTGGCGCGTCATTGCTCCAGCGGTTGAACATGGGGTTTTCGTTCACCGCCAAGCGCGCGCGCGCATCCAGCCAGAGTTGCCGCCATGCGCGCCAGTCATGCAGTTCGCTATCGGGATTGCGGCGGCTGCGCGCGACGAAGCCCGGGAAGGCGGGACGGCCGGTCGGCTGGCCGCTGGGTTGGTAGCGCAGATCGAAACTCCAGCGTATGCCATCGCTCACGTTGGCGAGCGACGAGTGAATCGTGCGTTTATGCAGGAACAGCACACTGCCACGCGGCACGGGCACGGGCAACGTCTGCCGGGTAATCAGCTTGGCGGGTATCTGCAGACCGCCATCCGGCCCTGTGCCGGGGCAATGGGCGGTCAACCCGTCGCGGTGACTGCCGGGCACAACGCTCAGGCAACCATTCTCGACCGTCGCATCGGTCACAGGCAGCCAAACGGTCAGTATGTTCACCTCATCCTGTTCCGGCAGCGCCACACCTTGATCCTGATGCCAGCCCACGCGCACCATCAAAAAGCCGCTATGCTCCTTCGGCACCAGCCGTTCGGGCGGCTTGATGCGAGTGTGCTGGATGGGATTGGAGTAGATTTCGGGGCCGACGAACTGCTCAACCGCATCGAGCAAGCGCGGATGGCGCAAAAGGGCGAACATGGCCGGCGTGCAGTGTATCGGCGTATCGGGTCGCACATTGACCTGAGGCAGCGAGATGTCAAACGGCTGTGACCAACTCAGCCCGCTGGTCGCAATGATGCGGGTCAATCGCTCACCGAACTGCAGCCCCTCGAACGTGTCTGCCAGCTTGCCTTGCGCATGCCATTCTTGTGCCAGTGCGTCGAGGGTGGCAGCATAGTCATCACAGAGCGGCTGCAGGTCCTGTTCAGGATCCAATATGCCATCGACGGCCACATAGCCGAGTTCATCAAACTGGCGCATCTGGTCTTGTGTAACTGGCGCAACGCCGGGAGTCGCGTGGTTGTGTTCCTGCAAATGACTGGTCATGGCCTGAATTCTCCTTCGCCTGGTTCACCACCTGCTGCGTGGTGGTGATGGTATCACCCTTCTTGCCGCCAGGGCAATAAAGTATTTCTAAGTGTCCCAGCCTTATCCCGTATTCCTTAGCCCGCTACTCACCCCGTTGATCGTCAGTTCGATGACGGCGCGCAATGCCTCGGTGTCTTCCGTCGCGCCGCGCGCTTGCAACGCCCGCAGCCGCCGGATCATCTCGACCTGAATGTAGTTCAGCGGGTCGACATACGGATTGCGCAACTGGATCGAGCGTTGCAGCACCGGCTCGTTTTCAAGCAGTGTGCTCTGACCCGTGATGCAGAAGATGGCGTTGCAGGTGCGCTCAAACTCGGCCTTGATCTCGTCGAAGATGCGCGCGCGGATGGCCGTGTCGGGAACCAGCGAGGCGTAGATTTCCGCGATGCCCATGTCGGCCTTGGTCAGGCTCTGTTGCGCATTGTCGATCATCGTCTGGAAGAACGGCCAGCCACGGTACATCTCGCCAAGCAAGGGGCAACCGCCGCTATCGGGGTCGTTAATCATGCTGTCGAGCGCGCTGCCCAGCCCATACCAGCCCGGCAGCACGAAACGGCTCTGCATCCACGAGAACACCCACGGAATCGCGCGCAGGTCGGCCACGGTGCGGGTTTGTTTGCGATAGGCCGGGCGCGAGCCGAACTTTAGCCCGCCGATCTCGGCAATGGGCGTGACAGCTTGCCAGAAGGTGATGAAGTCTGGGTCGTCGTGGACGAGCGCCTTGTAAGCCTCGTAGCCGTCGCGCGCCATGCGCTCCATCGATGCGCGCCACACATCCGGGATGGGCGTCTCATGTTGCGCAGTATGCGCGGCCAGCAACACGCCGTAGGCCACTTGTTCGAGCGTGCGGTGCGCGATGTCGATGTCGTGGTAGCGGGTGGAGAGCACTTCACCCTGCTCGGTAATACGGATGTGCCCGCTCTGCACGCCGCGCGGTTGCGCCAGGATCGCCTTGGCCGCCGGCCCGCCGCCGCGCGCGATAGAACCGCCGCGGCCGTGGAAGAGCGTGTAGTCCACCTGGCATTCGCTGCACACGGTGACAATCGATTCCTGCGCCTTGAACAACGCCCAGTTCGCGGTGATATACCCGCAGTCCTTGTTGCTGTCCGAGTAGCCCAGCATAATCATCTGGTGGTTATGGTGCGCTTTCAGGTGCTCGCTGTAGCTGGGGTGCTCGCACATCGCCTTCAGGATGCGCGGCGCGTTATCGAGGTCTTCGAGCGTCTCGAAGAGCGGGACGATGTCGAGGCTGACGCGGCACCAGTGCATCATCGCCTCTACCTCCAGCACATCGGAGAGGTCATCGGTCATGCTGATGATGTACACGCCCATGATGTCGTTGCCGTAGCGCCGGGTTGCCTCGCGCGCCAGCATCAACGGTTCGAGGATGTTACGCGTCTCGTCGCTGAGCGGGCCGACGCGGTCGAGCACGCTGCGCCCGGGTTGCGCCAGCACCTGGGTCAACACGGCGACCTTGGCGGATTCGTCCAGCTTCTCGTAGTTGTCTGCCAGCTTTAGTTTGGCGAGCACTTCGGTGATGGCGCGCTCGTGCCACGCCGAGTGCTGGCGCAGGTCGAGCCGCGCGATGTGCAGGCCGAACACGTCCAACTGGCGGTGCAGATTGCTCAATTCGCCGTCGATCAAGACGGCGCTGCGCCCCTGCTTCAAGCTGTCGATGATGATGTTCAATGTGGTGGCAATGTTGGAAGCGTTGGGAACGGGTGCGACGGGCAACGGCAACGACATCGTTGGCGAGAGCGCCAGGGAGGGCGTGACATAGAACGGATACAGCGGTCGCGAGAGCGTCTCTTGCGAGGCGTCGGCCAGTTGCCCCGACAGCCCGGCCATCACGGCGCGATAGGGTTCGTTTGGATAGCGATTGACCAGCGCGCGCACGTGGCTTGATCCCTGCTGGTAGGCGTTGATCAACCCATCGATCTCCGGCGCGATGCGGTCGCGATGGCGCGAGATGCTGAGGCGGCGCGACATCTCGTGGGTGGCTTCGCGCAGCTTCTCAAGCGCGCCGCGGCGGTGCAACTGCAGCGTCTCGGCGGTGACGGCGACTGTGACGTTCGGGTTGCCGTCACGATCCCCGCCGATCCACGAGCCAAAGGTCAACCAGCGCCGCGGTGGTTGTGCGCCGGGGTAGTGGGTTGCAATCGCTTGTTCCATATCTGCCTGCAATCGAGGCATCGCGTCCCAGACGGTGGTGTCAAAGTACCACAGCCCGGTGCGCACTTCGTCGGTGACGGCCGGCTGCATGCTGCGCGAGCGGTCGGTGAGCCACAACGAGGCGATCTCGCGCCGCATATCGGCGTCGAGCAGCGAATGGCGCACGGCGGACGATGAAGCCGTCTCGCCTGTGATACTGGTTTCATCGGAGCGTAACAGCGCTGCCAGCCGGCGCAGTTTCGACAACACGGTGCGGCGCTTGGATTCCGTGGGGTGCGCGGTGAACACCAGTTCAATCGATAGCTTGTCGAGCAGCGCCTGCATCTCCTGTGTGGTCACGCCATGCTCTTTGAGCTCGATGATGGCCGCCTCGATCGATTCGCGCACGACAGGCCCATTCCCGGCCATCCGCGCGGCGCGACGCCGGCGCAGGATGTTGGTGCGGTAGTTCTCCTCGGCCAGGTTCACCAGTTCGAAATAGGTGGTGAAGGCCATCGCCATCTCATAGGCGTCGGCTTCGCTCAACTGGCTGGTGGCAGCGCGCAGTTTCTCTGTCGCGTCAGCGTCTCCGGCGCGGCTGGCCTTGGCAAGCAGCCGCAGCTCTTCCTCCATGGTGAGGATCGCCGGTCCAACAAGCGTGGTGATGACTTCGCCCAGCGCGTTTCCCAGGCGGCGTATTTCACTGGCCAGAGTGTCCAGGTTGTGATCGGCAGGAGGAGTGGTGTTCATAGTGCGCTATCTTACCAACTTAGCCTGCACAGCGTCGCTACTCAGTTCACGCAATGCATCCGCCGCAATCCAGCGCGCGGTTTTGGAGTCCAGCATCTGGATGTCGCGAGCTGTCTGAATCGCGACCTGGTTGAGCGCCCGGTTGCGTTTGCCGATGCCGCGCAAGGCCCAGTTCACCGCTTTACGGACGAAGTTGCGCGCATCGTTCGACTCACGCGCGATCAACGGCAGGAAAGCGATGAATCGGTCGTCCGCCGCCTTCTTGTCGTGCACGGCCAGCGCGGCCATGAGCACGAACCCGGCGCGTTTGACAAACTCCTCGGGGCGCGCAGTCCACTCGACAGCCTTATTCCAGGCGAACGGCGTGGCGTCAAACAACCCCGCGCACACCTGGTCGCACACATCCCATGAATCGAAGCCGGCGACCCACGCTTCCAACTGCGCTTCAGTCACGAGCTTCGGGTCATCCACGAAGCCCGCCAGGATGCGCGCCTCGTGGATGCCGCTGTCCCACAGTTCCTGCGCAATGCGATGATCTCGTCCGATCTGTTTCGCCAGCTTGCGCAACGCCGGGATCGACACCCCCAATGTCTTATCCGGGTTGATGCCGAACCGCGCCATCCCGGCCACGTTGTCCGGGCTCGCCTGAGATTTCAGGATATTGAGAATGTCTTCGAGAGTCATTTTACCTTCGGGCTCTTAACCCGCGAAGCGGGTTTCTCCGTGATCCAGACGTCGGTTTCCAACCGATGTCTTCTTCCAACCGATGTCGCTCTTAAAGCCCGTATATCTGCGAATATTTCCTCTTGAGGTAGTTCAGATAGGGCTGAGCGCTGAGCGGTTTACCCGTGGCCTTGCGCATAATCTCGTCCGGCGAATACTTGCGGCCGTACTGATGGATGTTCGCGCGCAGCCACTGCAGCAGCGGCGCAAAGTTGCCCGCGCGGATGTTGTCGCGCAACGCTGGGATGTCCACCTCTGCCTGCTCAAATAACTGCACTGATGCCAGGTTGCCGAGGGTGTATGTGGCAAAGTAACCGATCAACCCGATCCCCCAGTGCGTGTCCTGCAGGACGCCGACGGCATCGTTCGGCGGTGTGATGCCCAGGTACTCTTTGTAGCGCGCATTCCACGCCTCGGGCAAATCGCGCACTTTCAACTTGCCCTCGATCAAATCGAGTTCGAGCTCGAAGCGCACCATGATGTGCATGTTATAGGTCACCTCGTCGGCTTCGACGCGGATGAATGACGGGCTGACGCGGTTGATCGCGCGGTAGAAGTCATCGAGCGACACCGGGCGGAACTGCTCCGGGAAGGTCGCCTGCAGTTCGGGGTAGAAGTGCTCCCAGAACTCGTGACTGCGCCCGACCAGGTTCTCCCACATGCGCGACTGTGATTCGTGAATACCCAGCGACACGCCATGTTCGAGCGGCGTGTGCGCGAAGGCCGTGCTCACCCCCTGCTCGTACAGGGCATGGCCGGTCTCGTGCAATGTGCCGAACAGCATCGGGTTGAAGAAATTCTCATACAGTCGCGTGGTGATGCGCACGTCGCGGGCTGAAAACGATGTCTCGAACGGGTGCGCGGCGAAGTCCATGCGCCCGTGGTTGTAGTCATAGCCGAATTGCTTACTGACGCGCGTCGCGAACTCAATCTGCTTCTCACGCGGGAAGTGGCCGTGCAGCGGCGCGTCGCTGATCGCGTCAGCTTTGGCGCTGATGGCTTTTACCAGCGGCGCCTGCCCGTCGCGCAGTTGGGCAAAGATCTTGCGCGCGTGGCTGGTGCGCATTTCGGGCTCGAATCTGTCGAGGAGCGCGTCATAAGGATGTTCCTTATATCCCTGTAAGTCGGCATAGCGCCGCGCAAAGTCGATCATCTTGGTCAGCCACGGCTCGAAGTGCCTGAAGTCTGACGCCTTGCGCGCCTCGACCCAGGCCTGGTGCGATTGCGCCCGCGCGCGCTCAAGCTCGGTGACGAAGTCCACAGGTATCTTGCGTTCTTTCTTGTAGTCGCGCAACGTCACGCGCACAATCGCGGCCTCATCCGAATCGGGGTTGCCAGCGACTACGTCTTCCTTCGCCGCATCGCGCAATAGCCTGCCTGTTTTCGGCGCGACGAACAACTCGTGTGAGAACTTGCTCAACGTCGCCAGTTGCTCGCCGCGATCGACGACCGCCCCCGGCGGCATGTAGGTCTCCTGATCCCATGACAGAAGCGACTCAGCCTGCTGAAAATGCGTGTAATCTGCGAGCCTTGTTTTTAAGGCATTAAATGCTTCACCCATAGTCTTACCACTATAATCCATCGCATGACAGTGCGTTTGTATCGCGACGACTCATTCCTGTGGCGTTTCACGGCGCATGTGCGCGAGGCATTGGATATCGACGGGCGCCCCGCAGTCGTGCTGGATCAGACCGCGTTTTATCCGTCCGCCGGCGGCCAGCCCAACGATCTTGGCAGCTTGAATGGCGTCAACGTGATCGACGTGATCGAGCGCGCCGATGGCGAGATAGTGCATGTGCTAGCAGCCCCGTTGCACGCACACGACGTGTCTGGCGAAATAGATGGCGCGCGACGGGTCGATCACATGCAGCAACACAGCGGCCAGCACGTGTTGTCACAGGCATTTGTCACCACGGCGGAACTCGATACCCTTGCGGTGCATATCGGCGCAGACGAATGCACCCTCGACTTGCCATCGCCGCGCTTGACACCGGCGGCGGTCGAGCGCGCTGAGGATGCCGCAAACCAGATCGTGTTTGAGGATCGTCCGCTGATCGTGCGTGAACTGACGGATGCAGAGGTCGCCTGCCTGCCCTTGCGCAAACCGCCCAAGGTGACCGGGCGGATACGGATCGTGGAGGTCGAGGGTTTCGACTGGTCAGCCTGCGGCGGGACGCACGTGCGTTCGAGCGCGCAGATTGGCATGATCAAGGTCACGCGCACCGAGAAGCGCGGCAATACGACCCGCATCTATTTTCGTTGCGGCGGGCGCGCGCTGGCCGATTATCGCGCGCTGAATCAGTTAGCCGCTGCGCTTATCGAGAGTTTTCGCATGTCGCGCGCCGAGATATTGCCCGCGATCGATCGGTTGCGCGATGAGGCGAAGGCTATGCGCAAGGAACTCGCCGAGGCGCAGAGCCGGTTGTTGGAATACGAGGCGCAGGAGTTGTTGCGCGAACACACAGGCGTTATTGTGAAATCGTTTGATGCGCGTTTCGCGCGCGATGCAAACAGCCTGAAGTTCATGGCGAAACGCCTGACCAGTGGCCCCGGCGTTACGGCGTTACTGGCGAGTAACGCCGGCGGCAGGGCGCACCTGTGCTTCGCGCGGTCGGCTGATGTCAAGACCGATGTGGCGGCGCTGTTGCGCGGCGCGTTAAATACGCTCAATTCCCCCGCTGCGAAAGGCGGCGGGTCTCCGGAGTTCGCACAAGGCAGTGGCCCGGCGCCCGATGCCGCTTCCGCGCAAGCCGCGTTAGACTCAGCAGTTCACGAACTGGCGAAATCCGGCTAAAGCCTCGGCTTCCAGGAGACGGGCAGTGCCATGTTTGGATGTGGCAAAATGAGTGAATAGACCGCCAAGGAATACGGTATGCAGAAAATACACGAAAACATTTATGTCCACAGCGCCTCAGACGGGTTGAACGTCGGGTGTGTGATTGATAAGGACGGCGCCGTCAGCATCGATATGCCGCTGGGTGTGGACGAGGCGCTGCAATGGCGCGCCGATATCCAGTCGTTGACCCCAAAGCCGTTGCGCATGATCATCTTCACGTCGGCGGATCGCGTCAATAGCGAGGTGATGAAGGCGCTCGCGCCGAACCTCGGCGCGTTTGGCTTGCCGGCGATCATCCACGATGCCGGTTTTAACCAGTTGTATGCGGCGCTCGAAGCATCGCAACCGCGCATGCTCGAACCCCTCTCGCCGGCGCAGTTGCGCGAGCGGGCCGTTCTGCCCGACATGACTTACAGCGAAGCGACGACGTTCACGCTCGGGTCGGAGAATCCGATCCACATCGATATCAGCGGCGCGAACAGCTTCTCCCACGGAAGCTCAGTCGTGACGGTGCGCGACACCGGCATCGTGTTCGCTGGTTGGATGGTGGCTGGGAACGAGCCGCCGTCGCTGCAAAAGGCCAACCTGGATGCATGGCTGGCCGCGCTGGCAGTGCTGCGGCGCAATCGCAAGTTGAAAGTGGTCGTGCCGGCAACCGGTCCCATGGGCGACATGGCGCTTGTAGCGCGCACGCAGGAATACCTGAAGGCCGCCCAGGCCGGTGTGCGTAAACTGGTGCGCAGCCACAAACCGCGCGAGAATCTGGACCAACTGGCTGGCGAATTGCTGGCATCCTTCGCGCCTGCCCACAGCAATGGCGAAGCCTATCTGCGCAACACCGTTGCCGGCCTCGAACGGCTGTGCGACGATTTTGTCACGCAGACCCTCGTCGGCGAATCCGTGCATGAATAATTCCCCAATAACCAGATGATCACGGTTGTTGGAAGCCTGGTCATGGACATCAGCATCCGCGTGCCGCGGCTAGTCCAGCCGGGCGGCATAGTGCACGGCAACAACCTGCAAGTGTCCTGCGGCGGCAGAGGGGCAAACCAGGCTTACGCGGTGGCGCGCATAGGCGGCGTCCCCGCGCTGATCGGCATCGTCGGCGAAGATTTGTTTGGCAATGCGATGGTGACGGCGCTGACCGCCGCCGGCGTGGATACTCAGGCGGTATTGCGCCGGCGCGGCGCGGCCAGCGGCTGCTTCGTCGTCGCGACCGATCTGCAGGGGCAAAGTGAGATCGTTGTCGCGAACGGGATCAATGGCGCTCTGAGTGCGGCAGATGTTGTGCAGTATGCAGCGATGATTGCGTCGTCGCAGGCGGTGCTGACACAGCTTGAGACGACCTTCGAAGCGGTTGAAGCCGCCTTGCGAATTGGCCGCGAGGCAGGCGCGCTGACCGTTCTAAATGCTGCGCCCACATTCCGATTCCGGGGCGCGCTCTTGCCGTTATCCGACTATGTTGTGGTCAACGAGAAGGAAGCGGGGGAAATCGCAGGAGGCGTCGTTAAAAGTATCGAGAGCGCAATGCGGGCTGCGACTACGATGAAGGTGATGGGCGCGCGCAATGTGCTGGTGACGCTTGGCGAAACCGGGGTGTGGGTGGATGGTGACGCGTGGCGCGGTCACATACCCAGCTATGCCGTGCCGGTGGTGGATACGCTTGGCGCTGGCGACACGTTCACAGGCGCGTTGACTGTCAGGTTGTGCGAGGGGTTTGAGTTGCGCGCGGCGGCTGAGTATGCGGTTGCGGCATCTGCCATTTCTGTCACGCGCCTGGGCGCCCAGCCCAGCATCCCGACGCGTCGGGAAGTCGATACTTTTCTGGCGGCGCACAAGGCTTGACGCGAGGAAAAGAAACAAAGCAAGCCGATCTGCTTATACAGATCGGCTTGCTGATGAAACCTGAAAATGAATCTACTGAATCAGTGCTACTTGGCCGCCCTATGCTCGTCCAGATATCGCACAGCCTCGCCCACGGTGGTGATTTTCTGCGCGTCCTCGTCAGAAATCTCACCGCCGAATTCCTCTTCAAACGCCATGATCAACTCGACCAGGTCAAGAGAGTCCGCTTCCAGGTCCTCGCGGAAACGGGATTCCATGTTGACCTTCTCGGGACTGACACCGAGCAGCTTGACGACCAGCGCCTTGACGCGTTCAAACGTTCCTTGATCTGCCATTGATAATTCCTCCAGAATATGCCTTTAAGGGTGAGATTGTATTCTAATATATCACTGCAGTCGGCATGCGCCATTCGTGCAGGTCTACTAACGGAGTGAAACACCACACCTTGAATTCGGTTACGACTTGTACGATGATAAGCAGACTAGAAAAGGAGCTATGAGTGACACAGGGACAACTTGAGCAGCGCAAAGCAGACCATATTCGCATCAACCTCGAACAGGACGTCGCCTCGCGCGCGACCACCGGCCTGGATAAAATCCGCTTTGTGCATCAGGCATTGCCCGAACTCGACATGAACGCCATCGACATGTCGCTGTCGATTTACGGCAAAACGCTACAGTCCCCGTTGTTGATCTCCTGCATGACTGGCGGGACTGAAGAGGCGCGCCTCATTAACCGCAACCTGGCGGCAGCGGCACAGCGCGCCGGCGTAGCAATGGGATTGGGTTCGATGCGCGCGGCCGTGGTGCGCCCCGAAACCGCCCACACCTTTCAAGTGCGCGATGTCGCGCCGGATATTCTGTTGTTTGCCAATATTGGCGCGGTGCAGTTGAATTACGGGTTTACCGTCGACCAGTGCCGCCGCGCGGTGGATCTGGTTCGCGCCGATGTGCTGGTGTTGCACCTGAACCCGTTGCAGGAGGCGCTGCAGCCCGAAGGCGACGTCAACTGGGCGAACCTGCTGCCAAAAATTGAGGCAGTTGTAAAAGGCGTTGGTGTGCCGGTGGTTGCTAAAGAAGTGGGTTGGGGCATCTCGCGGCGCGCCGCGACCCAACTGGCAGAAATGGGCGTGGCGGGCATTGATGTCGCAGGCGCGGGCGGAACATCGTGGAGTCAGGTGGAGATGTACCGCGCCCGCACCGACGTGCAGCGGCGCGTCGCCGCCGCGTTTGTCGACTGGGGCATTTCCACCGCCGACTCGATTCGCAACGTTCGAGCCACCGTGCCGGAATTGCCTGTTATCGCCAGCGGCGGGCTAAAAAACGGCGTGGATGGCGCGAAGTGCCTGGCGCTTGGCGCGACCTTGTTCGGCATGGCCGGCCCGTTCCTCCGCGCGGCGACCGAGTCGGAGCAAGCCGTGCATGACGAGATTGACATCGTGACCAGACAGTTGCGCGTCACGATGCTGTGCACAGGCGCGGCAAATCTCGCGGCGCTGCGACAAATCGAATTGGCGAGTAATACATAAACTCGCCCGCCAGATTCCCGGAATTTCGCGAAATTCCGGGAATCTGGTCTAGTCTAGTGGCGCGGCGGGCGCACCAGCAACACCGGCACCTTGGCTGCGCGCATCACGCGCTCGGCCACGCTCCCCATCAGCCAGCGCCCGATCCCGCTGCGCCCGTGCGTAGACATGGCAATCAAATCGGCCTTTGTGCTGTCGGCATAGTCCAGGATTGCTTCAGCTACTGGCCCTTCGCACATCTCGGTGCGCACCGCCAACCCGTTTTCACCGAGTTTTGCAGCCATCCGTTCGAGATAGGCCTTTGACTCGTTGATCTGGTTCTCGCGCGCAGCGTTGGCCAACGCCGGCTCCGGGATGAAATAGTCGTAGTTGGGATGCACGACGACTGAAAGCAGGATGATTTGCGATCCCCCACATTCGGCCAGCATTTGAACCTGCGGCAACACGGCCTCGGCAACTTCTGAACCATCCAATGGCGCCAGAATGCGTTTGTACATGAGTCACCTCAATAATTGTTTCACGCGTCTGCGTGGCATATCTAGCATACTCCCGATTTGGCAATGTGCAAACCGTGTTTTGAGCCAACGGTCTTGACATAAGACTTGCGGATAGCAAGTGCGTCGGATTCTTTTTGAGTAATATCAATAATATTAATATTGATGTTGATAATATCAAAATTCATATTGACAAATTCAATTCTACGCAGTAATATAATCACGAAATCAGAAGTCGGTTTTGTGTCGATCGTAATGAGGTGTGCCAATGAAAATATTACCAACACAATGTCCAATCTGTGGCGGTGACATCCAGGTCACTCGGTTTTACTGTCAGCAATGTGACTCGACCGTGGAAGGTCATTTCGAGATCGGCCGCTTCATGCGCCTGACATCCGAGCAATTGCAGTTCATCGAGACGTTCGTGCGTTGCGAGGGTAAGTTGAACCGCATGGAGAGTGAGATGGCTATGTCGTATCCCACCCTGCGCAGCCGTTTGCTCGAAGTCATCCGCGCGCTGGGGTATGAACCCGGGCGCGAGGAGCCTGCGATCAGGGTTTCCGATGAGGAACGTAAGCGCGTCCTGGATGAACTGGATCGTGGTCGAATCAGCGCCGATGAGGCGATGCGCATTTTGCAGGGAGGCGAATAATGGTGCAACAGAAATCCTTAGTGACCGGTGAAAAGCCGGATGTGGTGATTGACGAGGCTAATGGCGATCTCCGCCTGATGGGATGGGAGCGCGCCGAGGTGCTGGCCAAGGTCGAAGGTGACTTTACGCTTCAGCAGAGCGATGACCTGGTAGTGCATCTGCGCTGCAATGGCGATGCCGTGGTGCGCGTTCCTTTTGGCGCGAATCTGAAGATCGGCCAGGCGCATGGCGATGTGCGCATCAAGTCAGTGAATGGCCGCGTGCAGCTTGGCGCCGCGACCGGCGACCTGGCGTTGCGCCATGTGGGCGACGTGACGCTCGATAACCATTCGGGCGACGTGTCGATCAAGCATGTGACAGGCGACCTGGCGGTGAATAGCGTCAGCGGCGATCTCAGCCTGCTGGATGTGCGCACAGTAAACATCACTAATGTGAGCGGCGATCTGTCCGCCCGCGCCATACAGGGCAATACTGGGATCGGCAACGTGAGCGGCGATGTCAGCATCGAAGGCGCACAAGGCAACCTCTCCCTCGCGAACGTCGGAGGCGACCTGCGCGTAGCCGGGGTGCAGGGCAACGTGACCCTCGGCAACACCGCCGGCGAAGTGTCTTTGGGCGGGGTGCAGGGCAATGTGAACGCCGGGCAGATCGCGGGTGATCTCAACGCGCAGGGAGTCTTCAGCATCGAGGCCGTTGTGTTGGGCGACGCCGCTATTGGTTTTACTAACCCGCTTGGCAACTCGAAGGTACAGGCGAGTGGAGATATAACGGCGCGTTTTGTGCCTGATGCAAACGCTACCGTTCACATCATCAGTGAGTCGGCGAGTATTACTCTGAACGCCCCCGGCGGCGGCCGCACCATCGAAGAGGGCAGCTACGATCTCAAACTCGGCAGCGGCGAAGTCGATGTCACGCTTAATGCGATGGGCGATGTCAGCATCATGAGCCATGCCCCGGCGACGGAGGATGGGCGAGGCGCTTTCCCGCAATTCGATTTTGATTTCAATTTCGACTTTGAACCCGATCTCAGTGGGCTGAACGGTCTGGGCGATCGCATTGCCCAGCGCGCGCGCGAAGCTGCGGAGCGCGCCACTGCCAGCGTGCAGGCAAAGGTGCAAGCGAAAGTGGAACGCGCCACACGCAAAGCCGAAGAGCAGGCGCGCCATGCCGATCGGCGCTTCCAATGGACCCGCCGTCCGAAAGCGGATGAGGGCTGGCGCGCGGCGCCGCCCCCACCTCCACCGGCGCCGCCGCGCGAACCGGTGACCGACGAAGAGCGCATGTTGATATTGCGCATGCTTGAACAGAAGAAGATTACCGCGGCACAGGCCGAACAACTATTGTCAGCATTATCCGGTAAAGGAGCTTAGATATGCCACAGGAACCAATTGAGCGCGCGTTTCAGACGCCCAGCCCAGCCAGACTGATACTGGCTAGCATCAGCGGCACGGTCGATATTCAGACGGGCGACGAAGGCGTGATTACGGTCACTGCTGCAAAGCAGGACAACGGCGACGTGGAGCATACTCGCATCGAGATGTCCCAGGATGAAACAGGCGCCGTGACGATCAAGACCGAATATGGCGAGAGCTTCTGGCGCTTCTTCGGTCAGCGCCCGTGTGACGTAGCCTATACCGTGCGCGCGCCGCGCAACACTGCGTTGACGCTGAAATGCGTGAGCAGCACCGCGACCGTCAATGGGCTCTCCGGCCAATTTGACATCAGCACGATATCTGGCGATCTGGCGCTGGCAGATCTAGCCGGGCCGATCAAGATCAACCTGGTGAGCGCGACGTTGAAAGCGGAGAAGCTTGCTGGCGCTGGTGAAATTACGACTGTGTCCGGCAAAGTGGCGCTGGCGGGTTGCAACTTCCCGTCATTAAAGCTGTCCACAGTGAGTGGCGCGGTCACGATCGAGACGCCGCTTGGCGAGGGGCCATATGATTTTCACACGATCTCTGGCGACACGCAACTCTCCGTGCAATCCAGCGCGGGTTGTGCGGTTGATTTCAGCACGTTGAGCGGGCGCTTTACGTCCAATCTGCCGACCACGCACAGTCAGCAGTCCGGGCGCAACTGCCATCTGCAACTGCAGGGCGGCGGCGCGGCGGTCAAGTTCGACAGTATCTCGGCGAACCTCGATATTCACAGCGCGCAGTCCCCCGTGGCGACCGAGGTCGTTATGAAGAGCCTAATGCCTGTGTCCGCGCCTCCTGCGCCCATTTCGCCATCGGCGCCTGCAGCGGGGAGTGCGCCGGATGTGGCGATTGCGTCGGCGGCCAAAGCGCGCCAGGACATTCTGGATCGCGTGGCGCAAGGACAGCTAGCGGTTGATGAAGCGGTGAACATGTTGCGAGGGTGATCCACCCAGCATTGTTCTTCCCCGCCGGCTGGCAAGGTAAAAAGGACGTGGCATGATGACTGAACCATTAAACGATGAGCGGATGCGCATTCTGGAACAGATCGAGCGCGGTGATATCAGCGCAGCCGAGGGCATGCAGCGGCTTGAACAACTGGCCGTGGAGTCGCCGATTGTCGAGCAAACGGTCATCGATTCTGTTATGGCTGCGACCGAGGCGCCTCCACCCGTTGACGCCGACATCGCGCGCTGGAAGCGCTGGTGGACGCTGCCGTTTGCGATCGGCATCGGGATTACTACGCTGGCCGCTCTGCTGATGCTTTCTGCGATTCAGGCTTCGGGTTATGGATTCTGGTTCTTTTGTCTGTGGGCGCCGTTCATCGCCGGTGTGGTCGTGATTGCGCTGGCATGGGGCAGCCACACATCGCGCTGGCTGCATGTGCGCGTGAACACTGGGAATACGGAGTGGCCGCACAAGATTGCGATCAGCTTCCCCATCCCGATTCGCCTGACGGCCTGGCTGCTGCGCACTTTCGTCCCGAAGGCGTCTCAGTTGCGCAACACCTCGCTGGATGAGTTGATCCTGGCGCTGAACGAGAATACCTCGGACTCGCGCCCGCTCTATGTTGATGTTACCGACGGTGATAAGGGCGAGAGGGTGCAGGTGTTTTTGGGGTAGAGATAGAAGTGTGGAGATTAGGGATTGGAGATTGGGGATCAGGCGCAGCGGCGTGCCTGATCCTTTGGAGTTAAGACATGGCTACTATTGAAGAACGCATGAAGATATTGAAGATGATCGAAGACGGTAAAGTGTCCGCGGAGGACGGCGCCAAGCTGTTGGCGGCGCTGGATGACAGCCGCAAGCAGACGCGCCCCACGCCTCCGATGCCGCCGCCATCAGGCGGAACCACAGCCAATGGCCGCTGGTTGCGCATCCGGGTGACCGATGCGGCCACCGGCAAGTCCAAGGTGAATGTCAATATCCCGATGGGGCTCGTGAACGTCGGTTTGAAGATGGGCGCGAAGTTTGCGCCGGAAGTCAACGGCATGGACATTCAGCAGATCACCGAGGCGATTAACTCGGGGATGACTGGAAAGATCATCGATGTCGTCGACGATGAAGACGGCGAGCACGTCGAGATTTTTGTGGAATAACTCTGCTTTCTGGCATTGGTCTGGCATTTGGACACTTGACCTCGCTCCCCCAAGTGTGTTCTAATAAAAGGTCTATATGCAGAGTTATAGGCCTGAAAATCCGCTGATCGTACAAAGCGACAAGACCGTGTTGCTGGAGGTTGATAACCCCCAGTACACCGATGCCCGTGATGTTCTCGCGCGTTTTGCCGAGCTTGAAAAAAGCCCGGAATACGTCCATACCTACCGTGTCACCCCGCTGTCGCTGTGGAACGCAGCGGCAGCGGGTCTCACCGCGCAGGCAATTCTCGACGACCTGGAGCGTTTCTCCAAGTATCCGCTGCCCGATAACATCAAAATAGACATCGCCGACTCGATCAGCCGTTACGGGCGAATTAAGATCGTGATCGACCAGGGGCGCATGCTGCTCATCTCCGACGACTACACCTTGATGGAGGAAATTTCGCGCCACAAGATGTTCGCGCCGCTGGTGAAAGCGCGGCTGGGGCCAACGACTTTCGAGATTGACCCGGCGCAACGCGGACACGTCAAGCGCGTGCTCGTGCAGATTGGCTTTCCGGCAGAAGATCTGGCCGGCTACGTGGATGGCGACGCCCTCCCGTTCGAGATGCGCGGCATCGGCGCAGTCACAGGCGACCCATTCAGCGTGCGCGCGTATCAGGACGAAGCCGCCGAAGTCTACTGGGCAGGAGGAAGCGCGGCCGGCGGCAGCGGCGTGATCGTGTTGCCGTGCGGCGCAGGCAAAACCATCGTCGGCATGGCCGCAATGCAGCGCACCCAGTGCGCCACACTCATCCTTTGCCCGAATACCATTGCCGTGCGGCAGTGGATTCGCGAGTTGCTTGACAAGACCACGTTGACCGAGGATCAGATCGGCGAATATACCGGGCTGAAAAAGGAAGTGCGCCCAGTCACCGTCACGACCTATCAGGTGCTCACCTACCGTCCGCGCAAGGCCAAGGTGTCGGGTCCCCCCGCGCCATTTATTGGCGACGCCAACGCTTTGCCGCCCCCGTCCGCGCCTGAAGACGACGATGCACCCGCCAGCAAGGTCAAGGCGCCGGTCGTCGTGGCGGAATACCCCCACATGCAGTTGTTTACCACGCTCGATTGGGGGTTGATCATCTACGACGAGGTGCATTTGCTGCCCGCGCCAGTGTTCCGCATCACAGCGGAGATTCAAGCGCGTCGCCGGCTGGGGCTCACCGCCACGCTCGTGCGCGAAGATGGCCGGGAAGGCGAGGTTTTCTCACTCGTCGGGCCGAAAAAGTACGATGTGCCGTGGAAGGATCTGGAGCGGCAGGGCTGGATTGCCACTGCCGAGTGCCACGAAGTGCGCGTCACTCTTGATGAGGACGATCGCATGGAATACGCGGTCACCGATCAGGATACAAAGTATCGCTTTGCCGCGACCAACCGTAAGAAAGAGCAGATCATTTCGATGCTGACGCAAAAGCACCGCGAAGACTCCGTCCTGATCATCGGCCAGTTCCTCAATCAACTGGCGCGGATTGGCGAACGTGTCGGCGCGCCCGTCATCACCGGCGAAATGCCGGTGCGCCAGCGTGAGTTGCTCTATGCCCAGTTTCGCGATGGTCAGATAAATACACTTGTCCTGTCCAAGGTAGGCAACTTCTCGATCGATCTGCCCGATGCCAATGTGTTGATTCAGGTCAGCGGCATGTTCGGCTCGCGCCAGGAAGAGGCGCAACGGCTGGGGCGCGTGTTACGACCCAAACAGAATGGATTGCTCGCGCATTTCTATAGCATTGTCACGCGCGACACACTCGACCAGGAGTTTGCCGCCCGGCGGCAGCTCTTCCTTACAGAACAAGGCTACCACTACGATATCTTCTACGAAGAGGAAGTGCCTGCCTTCCAGCCCGCGGTGATTGCGACCAACGCGGCTCCGGTGCGGCGCAGTCCGCACGGCTTTCTGAACTAAAAGCACATGGCACGTAAATCACTGGAGGATCTTCTCAACGCCTTTGGATCATTCGATCCGCGCCTCGCTGAGGAACTAGAGAAGGAGATGGCGAGTCTGATAAAAAGCAAGCTGCCTGGCGATATCGACAAGCAACGCCTGGTTGAGATCATTGAGGATTATAGCGGGTGCATCTATTTCATGGATGAGATCGCCGTCCAAACGCTTTGCAAAGCAAAAACGGTGGAGAAAAGCCGGGCGATGCTCGCCAGCGGGAAGCTGATAGAGCGATCGTTCAATGGTGATGAGATCACAGGCGTTGTCACCGATCTCAACCACATCTATAACCCATCCGTCAGCTTTGATTTCACTGATATGGCCTGCGATTGCAGCGAGCCCTCCACGAGGCTGTGCTCGCATATTACGATGTTGTTGCTGGTATGGGTGCAAGACAAGTTCGAGTTCCTCCCCGTGAACCCATCTCCGGATCAACAGCAAGCCATGATGGATTCCGAGTTCGGAGCTTTCATGATAGACGTGACGGGTGAACATGACTACACCCGCGCGCTCGCAAAGTTAAAGATGCCCCTTACACCTTCTCAGTCCATTCCACACTTGCCAACGGCGCTGTTGCCAGCGCCACAATCACCGACGGTAGCAGCGCCAGCGATGTTATCGCCAGCAGCGCAATTGCTTGAGGGCACAAAGATCAGTTCCGGCAAGGTAAACTGGCCGACTGCAGCCGTGAGATACGCGGCAGCGCCGCCGCTCAAGCAGACCGTCGAAGCCGAGTTCAACGCCACGCAGCTGCGAGAACTTGCCAAGAGTTACGGCATCAAGCTGAAAGGCACATCTAAGTCTGCCTTTGTCGACCAGGTGGTCGCAGAGATGATGTCCCGCGTGGAGCGCATGCGTCAAACACCGGACCTGTTGCTGGAGGGATTGACCGACGATCAGGCCAGCCTGGTGCGACGGATGATGACCGCGCGCGACTATTCCATGCCTTTTCCGCGCAATCTAGTCAATAACCTGTGGTCGCAGTTGACCAATCGCGACCCCGATAAACACGCAAACGATGCGCTTGATGCGCTGCGACGAAAAGCCATTCTTTTCCCCACCCGCAACCATGTTGGTTATCGCGACGTCTACTATCAGTGGTTGCCTCTGGATCCGAGCGGCGGCAACTGTCCGTTGATGCAGTGGCCGGCCCGACAACTTCTCGCCAAGAACAAACCGGGGCGATCCAGCCAGCAGTCCGAATCAGAAAATAAACCCAACTTCCTGGATGCTTTCGAGTTGTTTATCGGCGCGTTGATGTCGAGCGGAACAGAAGTGCGCGCGTCGTTGCCCCAACATGCAAAAACAGACAGCGTGCTGTGGCTGCAGCACTGGGAACACCACATGGATGAGGTCGAGCGCGTGATCAATTCCCGCCCGGGCTGGGTGCCAAACCCATCGAGCGGGATCAGCATCCCCTTGCTCTCGCCCCTGGCGCCTCAGGCACTCGTCGTGCTTCAGGGGCAAACCGGGTTGAGCAGCGCACAATGCGAATTCCTGTTTGGCATCGCGGCGGCGTTACAACTGGTTGAAGCCCCAGACACGGCGCCCATCAAGGGGCGTGGCAAACTCACTAATACGCCATGGAAAATAGGCGCGCGCGTCAGCACCATCGAAGAATGGTTTGCGCTTGCCGACGAGGTCAAGTTGATACTCGCCTGGGACGCATGGCGTCAACTATTCCTGTTCGGATTCGAGGCGACACGCGCGGCCAATTTCAACCGCAAACCCACCGACGGCCAGCATTTTAATGTGATGCGGTCGATTGGCGCGCATGAGTTCCTCCCGACCGATCTCGCCGCCGAATGGGCATCCCTGCGCCGCTATGTCACGCGTGTGCTGAGCGGGTTGCCGAAAAATGAGTGGATCAGCTGGCCTGAATTGCGCAAACAGATGTTTGAGTTTTACCCCGACTGCCAGTGGACTATATTTGGCCAGGAGCAGTGGTGGTTCAATGCGCCTGGAAAGCCCACCCGGCTGGAAATCAATCGCTACGACAACTGGCAATATACTGTCGGCGCTGTCATTGAGAATATCATCGCCGAACCGTTGCGCTGGTTCGGCGTCGTGGAAGTGGATGCAGGAAGCAACGGGCTGGAGGCTTTCCGTGTGACCGAGTTGCTTGCCTGGCTGACCGAAGCGCAGGTTGTCTCTGCCATTAGTTCGACCGAGGCAGGCGCTCCGGCGAACCTGGCGCGGCTACCGGTCAGCACACAGCCGCGCCCGCGCCAGATCGAGCCGGTGCGCTGGTTAAGCGACAGCCGTTGGCATCTGCCGCCCGCGCCAGACCGCGCAGGGTTTATCACTTTCGCGCGGTTGATTGCCGATGCGACCGATGCGCCGTTCACCTATGTGTTGACGCCGGCAAGCATCGAACGGGCTATCGCTGCCGGCATCACACTGGACGAGGTGGGGCGGCAGTTTGAGCAGATCGGCGCGCCCATGCCCGCAGCAGCGCGAGAGTTGTACACATCCATCGCTGAACGGTTCGGGCGGGTGCGTTTGTACGAATCACTCACCCTTTTGCAACTGGCCGACGATTATGCGTTGCGCGAATTGCTGTCTTCGACCTCGCTGGGGCAGCATGTGATCTACCAGATATCACCCCGCGCGGTTGTGGTGAAGGCCGAAGCTGTGGACAGGCTGGTCAATGAGTTGATCGCCAAAGGATACACTCCGGGGGTGAAATGAACTGGAACGATATCCTCAAGCCATACTCGCCCAAGGTGTTATCGTATATGTGCGGGGCATTCGGGGTGAATGAGTACATTGGGAAAGTCACCCCGACAAACCGATTGCGCGTGGTTGAACTGCTACGGAAGCATCTGGGCAAACCCAATACGGTGCATTCAGCGCTCGATATGATGGGTCCGGTGGAGATATTCATCATCAAGACGCTGCTGTCGCACGGCGGTCATGCGGATACTGAGACGGTGCGCAGGACAGTGGAACAGGACATGCTTGTGAAACAACACGTGCCAGGGGCGGCGCCAACGCCGGTATACCAGGGCGTGCCGGGTTTCGAGGATGCGGTTCTTCGCGCTACAAGTTATGGGCTCGTTTTCACGCGCGACAACCACGAAATCGATATCGCCCCTGGCAAGTTTATGTTCATCCCCGACCCCGTGTTGAGCAGTATCAACGCGGATGCTGCATGGAAGAAAGCACTGGATGGCGCGGTCAGTCGCGACACTTCTCCATCTCTAGCGCCGGCCCCAGATGGCGTCTCCGTGGTTTCCGCCGCGGACTTTCAGCGCGACCTCAGCCGCTATCTGCGCCACGTGCGCAAACAGAAGGAAGTCCCCCTCACCGCGGTGGGCTGGATTTACAAGACCAACTTCAAAACGTTCCTGGCTGCGTTGAACGCGCCGGCGGATGCCCCGAATGATGAAGCGTCCAACGGGCGGCTCTGGTTCATGCGGCGTCTGTTGACCAAGATGGGCGAACTTTATAATAACGAGAACGCGATCACGCCTAATCCAGCGGCAGAATTGCTGAAGGTTCCGATGGCGCAGCGCATCAAACGCGTCTTCAGTGCGTGGAGCGAGTCCGGCGCCTGGAACGAGATGAACCGCATTCGCACCGATCACCAGGGCTATGACTACAGGCGAGACGCGCCGCCCGAATTGGTAAAGGCGCGCGCAGCCGTCTTGCGTCAGATCACCCGTCTGGCAACGCCCGTAGGATCGCCCGCGCGCAGTGGACCAGCCAGCGCACCCGCCGACATCAGCGAGCGCTGGATCGGCACAAACCAGTTAATCGATCAGATGCGCCGGAGCGATTACCAGTTTCTCTTCTCGCGCAAGCACAACTATCGCGATCTGGCAGGCAGCACTAATTATTTCAACTCGCCGTACTACAGCATGAACAACGCGTTCAACATGTCCTTCCCGAATGTGAAGGACGAAAAGAGCGGCTGGGAAGATGTCGAACGGCAGGTCATTATCAGCATGCTGACCGGGCCGCTGTACTGGATGGGTCTCCTCAGCCTGGGATATGCCAAAAGCCAGACGCTGGGTGAAGGCGTCGAACCCAGCGCGTTCCGCCTGACCCAGGCGGGCGCGTGGCTGCTCGGCCTGGCAAAGCAGCCAGAGTTTATCGAAACGGGCGGGCGCGTCCTGGTGCAGCCTAATTTCACCATCATCGCGATGGAGCCAATCAGCGACGCGGTGTTGATCGCGATAGATGAATTCGCCGAATCACAGGGCGGCGATCGCGCCATCACCTACCACCTCACGCGCCAATCGGTCTATCAGGCGCAACGCCAGGGGTGGAC
>CAIXPS010000380.1 GCA_903921365.1 uncultured bacterium
AGATCTGTTCAAAGCCAACCCCGCTGTGTCCGAAAAAGTCTCGGCTGTGGTTATGAAGGCGCTGAACAAGGATCCACGCGCTCGCTACGCCAGCGCCGGCGCTTTTTCGCAGGCATTTGCGGCGACACTGGACAAGAAGCGAGCAACGGCGCTGCCCAGGTGGCTGGTTTTAGCCGGGGGATTAGCCACATTGCTCGTAGTGGCAGTGCTGGCTATCGCCGTAATCAGCGCATCGCCTACACAGGGAAGCGACGCCACGCCGGTCGGCAACAGCGCACAACGTGCAGGCGTCGCCACTGCGACGAGAAGAACATCTACTACCGGAACGCGCGTGGTATCAAAGGATGACACGATACTGGTGGACAGCACCGAGACTGTTGAAACACCGACGCCTGATACGGCGCCAGGCCAGCCAACAGTGACACCTGACTTGCGTGTTATAGCTTCGGAGACGCCGCGCCCGTCCACGCCTGTTCCAACGCGCACAGCTGTGCCTGACGCGCCAACCAATGTCGCACCTACATCACCGCCGGAACCGACCTCCGCGCCACCACCTGGCCCGACATCCGCGCCGCCGCCTGGCCCGACATCCCCACCACCGCCAACAACACCGCCAATCATTGTGGTGCGACCGCCGATTTTGATCACCGCGATCATCATCAGGCCGCCAATCATCCGAATAACCCCTATCCGGTTACCTTGATTAGAATATCAACACGATAGGTAGACTGCTATAACCATAAGCATTGATATCTCAGAATTACTGGAGTGTTACGGAGACTGAAGAATGCCAACACCAACGATTACCTGGTACGCCGACAAGGATCAAGGGCCGCGCTCCGAAAATCAAGATGCGGTGCGCGTCACTGATCCCAACGATATTGCCCACAGAAACTCCAAAGGCGTGGTGCTTGTGCTATGCGATGGTGTGGGTGGTGAAAAGGGAGGGCAACGCGCATCGTCGATTGCATCCGAGACGGCGTTTAACGCATACTACGCAGATAACACGCCGCCGCCGCAGGCGCTTCTCAATGCCGTTAATGCCGCACACCTGGCGGTGCGCGCGGCGGCCGCAGCCGATTCAAGCGTCAAAAACATGGCATCGACGATCGTCGTGCTGTCGATTGTCGATGACAAACTGCATGCCGCACATGTTGGCGACAGCCGCGCCTACTTGCTGCATGGCGACACGCTCAGTCATCTGACAAAAGACCATAACTGGGTTGCTGAGCAGGTCGTAAAGGGGTTGATGACGCAACAAGATGCGCGCGTGAGCAATAAACGCAACATCATCACACGGTCGCTAGGCGCCTCGGCCAACCACTCTCCTGACGTCATGACCGAACCAATCACATTACAACCAGGCGACCGGCTGATGATCTGCAGCGATGGTCTACATGGCCCAGTGATGGATGAGCAGATCAAAGCGATCCTGCTGGCAAATCCCACCCCGCAGCGCGCGGTAGCTGCGCTGATCCAGGCAGCAAAAGACAATCACACAACCGACAACATCTCATCGATCGTGCTCAACTATGGCGCGTTGGCGCCTGTCAAAAAAGGGTTGCCAATCGCTCTGATTGGCGCGATCGTCGCGATTATCGTCGTGCTCGCCATAAGCGTCGCAGTGCTTGGTTCCATACTTACAACTGGGAGTGACGCCGGGCCTACGCCAAATTCAGTGGGAGTCACCGCCACGCGGCGCGCGGCAAAGCGAGCGACGAGTGTGGCTCAGGGCACCGATGCGAATACGTTGCCAACAGACCCCAGCGACAATAGCACCGCAGAACCCACGCAGACACTGCCCGGCCAGGCTACAGTCACGCCCGATCTGAGCAATACGGCGACTTCAGTGCCAGTGGTTGCAACCGCAGCGCCCGCAGTCAAACCCACTGATACACCTCTGCCAGGGCCTACGTCACCGCCTACAGACACACCAAAGCCAGCCAATACGCCAAAGCCAGGTGAAACGGCGCGACCAACTGATCCACCCAAACCGCCAGCCGCGACATCGGTGCCAGTGCCGACATCTCCGCCGGGGGCAACAGTTGCGCCGACATCACCGCCAGCCGCAACAGCTGCGCCGACATCTCCGCCAGCACCGACATCTCCGCCAGCGCCGACATCTCCGCCAGCACCGACATCTCCGCCAGCACCGACAAAAGCCCTGCCAGCGTAAAAAGGATACGAACCATGAACAACCAAACTCGGTTCAGCAAAATCGTGCTTCTGGTTATAGCCACGCTTTTACCAGTTGGATTTTTTGCCTTGTTGTTGAAAGCGCCGGAAATCCGTGTGCAGGAACAAGCATTCGCAGGTTCAGTAAGCATTCCGGAATGGCATATGCTGAGTCCTGATCCGAATAGCTGGGTTACTACAACTCAGCCAATCGCTATTCTTGTTCAGGTCACAAACACCGAGGGAGTGAAATCAGTCTCCCCCTTTGCAGACTTACAAAGAGGTTTGAATAATGACTTAATACTGCTCAATGTAACTATCGTCAACACTCAATCGATGATTATAGAAATCCCAAGCATAACCTTAAGTGAAGGTACTGCTAATATCATCACCTACACCATTTACTATACCAGCAGCAGTCAGCCTACACTACAAGACAAGGTATTTTCATTAAAACAAGACAGTGTCCCACCAACGGGATCGATTCTTTACCCAAGATCGTCCATCACCTGGACACATGACGCTATCATCAGCGTTACCTGGGCTATCACAGACCCAATTTTCTCAAACGCCGCAAGTGGTCTGACAAAAACGGTTGTTTGGTTTTATCTAAAGCCAGATAGCCCACCAGTTCCCATCACGCGCACTGCTGACATGTCTATTACATGGATGGTTTCGACAACAGATAGTTCAAATCAAGCAAGTATTCATCTACAGCTAAGTGACAACGCTGGTAACCAGAATGAAATAAGTAGTGAGTTGTTTGCCGTTAACCCAACAACCCGCACATACACCTATTTACCGGCCATATCAAATCGGTATCCCTGTGATAATCAGGCTGCAGACTGGTGCGAACCGAACAATACAATTACGACGGCGTTCAAACTTGCCTTAAATTATCCCATCATTGCCAGCATCAACATGACGACCGATCGGTACGACTATTATCGTGTGAGCCTAAACGTAGTACGACCGTATACGGCAACTTTAACACCAGTGCAACCTAATCCATGTCCTGACTCTTCACCATGCGATATAGACCTATACTTGCGTGAGGTTGTCGCACCGTTTACCTATAGGGCTATCTCAAACGGCCCAGGAGCGAGTGAGCAATTCGTCTTTACACCTTCGATCACGAGTACAGGCGACTATGTCGTGTTAGTGTATGCCGCAAACTCGTACTCACTAACGCAGTATTCACTGATCGTCAAATAAGTAATGCGTAAATATGCCAACACAATTTGGGGCATACACTCTCCTTGAGGAGATCAGTCGCGGCGCAACAAGCGTTGTCTATCGCGCAAAATCCAGGCAAGGGAGAATCGTTGCGCTCAAAGTGCTGGCGCGGCACTTGCTTGATGATCCTGTTGCGCGCCGGCGCTTCATGTTCGAGCCAAAGAAACAGCCGCGCGATGCCCATATCGTGCGCGTGCTCGACACCAATGTGGCTGAAGGCGTTCCGTATATCGCGATGGAATTCATTGACGGGCCGTCCTTTGCGGACAGGATCCGTCAGGCCAAGACCACCGGGGGCACAGTCCCACTGGCTGAAGTGGATCATGTGCTGGGCGATATTGCCAAAGCGCTGAATGCGGCGCATAAAAAGGGCACTATTCACCGCGATGTAAAACCCAGCAATATCCTTATCCGGTCGCGCGACCACCGCGCCTTTCTAATGGACTTCGGGCTCGCACAATCCTCAGTGGCTGGAGCGTCGAGCGGACTGACGGGAGTGATTCCGAGCGGCTCAACGGATTACATCTCGCCCGAGCAAATCAAAGGCGGGACCATGGGGCCCGGCGCGGACATTTACAGTCTGGGGATTACGATCTACCAGGCGCTCGCCGGCGACTTGCCGTTCAAATCCGAGGACTCCATCGTGCAGATGCACAAGCACCTGAACGAATTACCGCCTGCACTGTCCAGCGCTAACCCGCGCATTCCTCAGCAAGTCTCAAAAGTGGTCATGCGCACACTGGAAAAGAATCCAGTTTTACGGTATGCGAGTGCTATGGAATTCGCGCAGGAATTCCACGCGGCACTCCCGGGGAAACCTGCCAGTGCCGCGCGCTGGCCTATAATTGCGGGTCTGGGTGGGGTCGTTCTTGTAGTTGTCGCCATTGTTGGGATTGGACTGCTTGGAGCGCCAAAACCGCCGCCAAACAACCAAGCGACGCAGAAACCAGTAATCAGCACACCCATACGTCGGACAGCGGTTCCGACTGTTGTCGTTCCTACTGACACTGAAGACGACTCGCGCGCCACGGAAGCCCCGCCGACAATTGCCACCGAATCTGCGCCGGCAGCAGCAACAGCGACACTGGCGTCATTCGAGCCAGTCACTGAAGAGGTCACCGCAACGAACCAGACAACCCCTCACCAAACCGGGGCAAACCAAATACTGCTGCTTCCTGGGACGATCGGGGCAGAACGATGGGGCAAACCCACCTCACAGGATGGATGCAGCAACTTTGACGATCGCATTCCAGTCACAAAGTACGAAGTAATGATCACCATTTCCAATACGGGCAGTAGCCCATTAAAGGACTGGAGAGTCGACTCTTATGCGGGTCACGGCGGGCCGTTAGCCAAATGCGTTATTGTCGGAGTTGAAGGATCCTCCGTCGCAGCGGATGCCAGTCAAAACCTCAAATTTGATCTTTATGTCGAAAGGGACATCTTGACGCGCCTGGAGTTTGTTGGTGCGGATGTTACAAGCAAATTGTGCGTGGATGCCCTCGGCAAGACGCTTACACCGTGTAATTAGCCTTGAGTTCATCAGGAGCAGGAAGGTGAGGACATGAGCACAGCCAATTCCCTTGCGCCGGGCAGTATCGTTGGCAGCTACCAGATCATTGACATGATCGCGCAGGGCGGCATGGGTATCGTCTATCGCGCGCAGCATCGCATACTGAAGCGCGAAGCCGCGCTGAAAATATTGTTCCCTCACCTGGCCGCTGACTCTGAATTCACACAGCGCTTCCTGCGTGAAGGCATGGCAATGGGACAGCTCAGGCATCCAAACATAGTCGAGGTGTACGATGCCAACGTCGCCGATGGTTACTATTACCTGGCCATTGAATACCTGCCCGGCGGCACGCTCAGCCAGCAAATGAATCGGTTTCACTCGACCAGGCAGTTTATGCCCGTCAATGATGCGCTGAAAGCCATCCAGCAGGTGGCGCTTGCCCTCAACTATGCGCACAGCAAGGGTTTCGTGCATCGCGACATCAAGCCCAGTAATATCATGATCGCGGCCGATGGAAGATATGTTGTCACTGATTTCGGCATAGTCCACGCAGAAGGAGCGACCAAACTCACTCGCAGTGTTGAGGCGATGGGCACCCCGGAGTATATGTCGCCAGAACAAGCACAGGGCATGAAAGTGGATGGCCGCAGCGACATCTATTCACTAGGGATCGTGCTATATGAAATGCTCACCGGTAAACCCCCATTCGTTGCAGACACCCCCTGGGGCACGGTCTACAAGCATATCAAAGAACCCCCCACCCCCATTACGCGTGTTCGCACTGACCTGCCAGGCGCAGTTGTCGAAATCGCGAACAAAACGATTGCTAAAAAACCAGAGGATCGTTTTCAGACCGCCGGTGAATTAGCCGCTGCTATTGATGGCATTACTAAACCCAAAATGCGGGGCGGAAATGCTTCTGAATCTTTCAGGACAGGTGTGACCACTGGCACAGGCGGCAGCAACCGTCTCTTTATCATCGGCGGGATTGCGGTTTTATTAGTTGTTGTCGTAGCGGCTATCGTATTCGTTGCTTCAACACTTCTCTCGCCCACAACACCACCGGCTGCGCAATCCACATTGGTTGCAGCTGCTGTAACCGCTACCAGGCGTGCTGTTGCGACCACGGCTCCAGCACAAACTGAGCAGGCGACTGTCGTCGATGTAACGACTCAACCCACCGGGACAGACCAGAACAACAAAGCCACGGCAACCATCGATAGCTCAAGCAACACTGACAGTGCCACGGCAACCTCGGAGGGAGCAACGGCAAGCGCGCCCCCTACGGCAACACCACCGGCGCCAGCAAGCGTCAAAGCGAGCGCGACAACAGCGCCGCCAGAAACACCGATCCCACAGAAAACACTCGCACCCACAAACACCTCATCTCCCGGCGCGGCGCCAAAACCCGGTCAATTATTTGACTTTGAACAGGCATTTAGTTGGAGAATCGGGGACCAACCTTATGGGTCGCTGGAGCAATCCAACGCTCAGTCGCATGACGGCGCTTATTCGGCAAAGCTGACATATGACATCCCAGGGGTGAGCAATGCCTTTGTCGTCTTCTTAAATGATGTCCAGTTGCCAGGCCAACCGACCGGTCTTCTGGCATGGGTCTATGGCGATGGCAGCGGACATTTTCTAAATACGTGGATCGGCGATGCCAACGGTCAGGTCAGGCAATACACCTTTGGGCGCGTTTTTCACGCTGGCTGGCAGCAGATGATCGCATGGTTCGACGATACCCGCCCCTGGCCCAACACTTATATCAGTGGGCCCGACAACGGCAAGCTGAGTTATCCGATCACATTCAAAGCATTGGTGCTGGATGCGGCCCCACACGGGACTGCCACAAAAGGAGCCATCTATATCGATGAGGTGACTCTGACAACACAAAGTGTGCCAGCGAGTGGGGCAACACCTATACCAGCGGCAGCCGCCACCGCGTCCGGCGCGCCCATTACTGGAACAGCGTCTGCGCAGGACTTCTCTTTTGGGAACTATACCATTGGTCGGCAGCAATGGGGTAAGCCAACCTCGGCTGACGGTTGCGGCAGTTTTAGCAACGATAACGTCGGCCTCTGGCTTAAATACGAGATCAACTTCGATATCGTGAACAGCGGACAATCCGACATCAGCAACTGGTCGCCGGTCTTCCTCAGCAACATCCGAAATGTGCTGCCAACTTGCGTTAATAAAGCTGGCAGCACAACGATTTCAGTGGGAGCATCCACCCACGTTGCTTACACGCTCTATATGACAGGCCAGTACCTTGAGACGATTGAGGTAAAAACAGATGCCTTGACGAAAAAGCTGTGTGTGGATGCCTATGGCAAGACAATTACACCCTGTTGACCCGGTGGAAATGACTTCCATGCAGTAGTATTGCTTTGAATCCTTTAGGACTGTAATACATAACGCTCCCCATTGCCGCCCAGACCTGCCATCAATATGCAGATCCGAATGATTGCTTTTGAATCATTCAGGACGATTAAGAGGAGATGAAATGTGTCAATGACACGAATCGGGCAGTACGAGATACTCGGTAAGATCGCATCAGGTGGGATGGGAATCGTTTATCGCGCCATCCATACTCCATTGCATCGCGAAGTTGCGCTCAAAGTGTTGCTTCCCGACCTGGCCGATGATGTCAATGCACTTGCCCGTTTCCAACGTGAGGCACAGTCCGCAAGCAAACTCAGGCACCCAAACATCATCGAAGTCTATGACCTGGGCCAGGCGGATGGTCAGAACTACATGGCGATGGAGTACCTGCCCGAAGGCAGTTTACAGCAAAAACTGCGCGAGATGGTTCTCGAAGACACGGCGGCGCTGACTGAGGAGCAAGTTCTGAGGATGACTCGCCCACTTGCCGATGCGCTGGGGTATGCGCACGAGCAAGGACTTGTCCATCGTGATATTAAACCAAGCAATATCCTGCTGCGCGGCGACGGGACACCGGTTCTGGCGGATTTTGGGATTGTGCTGGCTACTACGGCAACCCGCCTGACCCGCAACCTCAGCGCCATTGGCACTCCCGACTATATGTCTCCCGAGCAGGGTAAGGGTGGCGCTGTCGATGGCCGCAGCGATCTGTACTCGCTCGGAATCGTCATGTACGAGATGCTGGAAGGTGAACCTCCGTTCAAGGCAGACACGCCCGTGGCTGTTGTCTACAAGCATATTAAAGACCCCTTGCCCGAGATCAGGCGCAAGGATGTTTCGCTGCGAACACGCCGAATCATCGAAAAAGTCACCGCCAAGGAACCAAACGACCGCTACCAGACGGGCGCCGAACTGATCAAAGCAATCGACTTGGCGCTGGATGATCTTCAACGCGGCGCCGTGACCAGGAAAGGGGTCAGTGTCGCCATGCCTGCGGCAATTGAGCCGGTCACTGCGCTAACGCCTGCGGGCACTGACCCTATACAACCGTCGAATCGATTAAGGCGGCGCAATCTGATCTTGGGGCTTGTCGCCGCCGTCGCGTTGGCGCTGCTGATCGGAGGCTCGGTAGTCATAATAAACGCAATCAGTAGTAACACAACCCAGCAGGGAACACTTGGGACAGCAACTGCGCCGTCGACCGGCGCACGGCAACAACTGACTGCAACGGCTGCCGAACTGACAGTGTCGCCGACCGATGCCGCTACGCTTGCGGTCATAGCGACAAGCGCTACAACCGTTGAGCCGACTGCTGCAACCTCACCCACCCCATCTGATACAGCGATACCGCCGACCAGTCTTCCGACGAACACCCCCTTACCCAGCGGTAGCTGTCTGCCTGGGTACGTTTACAGGTTGGCGCGCCCTGCGGATAAAATATGTGTCCCGCCAGCATCGCGCAACCAGGCGCAAGCGGATAACTCAGCAGCCGCTTCGCGCAGGGCTGTCGCCACAAACGGGCCGGATACTTGCAAAGCTGGATACGTGTTTCGCCTGGCATTCAATAACGACCACGTGTGCGTCACACAGGCGGTGCGCAACCAGGTCCAGGCCGATAACGCGGCTGCGGCCTCAAGGAAATTGTTGCAGTACGGGCCCGATACGTGTATCCTGGGCTACGTCTGGCGCGAGGCATACCCAAATGACCATGTTTGCGTCACTGGAGCCACCCGCGCCCAGGCACAAGCAGACAATGCCGCAGCCGCATCGCGTATTGATCCGGGTGGCGCATATGGGCCGAACTCATGTGTAGCGGGCTACGTCTGGCGCGAGGCGCGAACGGAGGACTACGTGTGCGTCACAGCAGTCATTCGCTCACAAACGGCTGGGGACAACGCAGCGGCTGCGTCTCGCCAGGTTGTTGCGAGTGATGGGCCCGATACATGCAAGGATGGCTTTGTCTGGCGCCTTGCATCAAGCAGTGATCACGTTTGTGTGACATCAGACATCCAGGCGCAAGCTCAGGCAGATAATAGTGCTGCCGCATCCCGTAAACTGCTGCAACAGGGGCCAGACACATGCATCAATGCCGGTGGCGGCGCTAGCGGTAGCTATGTATGGCGCCTGGCATTTCCAGGAGACCATGTTTGCGTCAGTGCCGATGTCGCAGCGGCAGTTAAAAAGGATAACAACCTTGCACCCAGTCGGACAGCGCCATAGGTTATTTATAATCCGAGGATTGCATTCAACCATCATAGGGGCACGCTACGCGCCGCCGTGCGGCTGCCTATTTGCGGAGTGTTTATGACATCACATATTACTGAACAGGACAATGCGCAGTTGAGCAGTGAGCGCGCAAACGCTCTGGATAGACTTGCTCACCAACTTGAAAACAGCGTGCCGCCGCAGTTGGTGCTTTCATCAGTGTGCAAGACCCTCGTGCTTGAGTTGCGCGCATTGCAGGTTACTATTTCGCTCAGGCGCGTCGACAAGGAGGAGTTGGAACCCGTCACGCAACACCGCAGCGACGACTTTGCAACAAGCAACAGCAGCGAAGTACTCTCCGCCAGTAGCGGAGTACCCTCCGCCAGTAGCGGAGTACCCTCCGCCAGTAGCCCAACCACGACTCGCCGGCTCAAATACCCGATTTCTTACCGGGGAGAAACGATTGGGCAACTGGCGATCATCCTGGACGCCAACAGCCAACCGATTTCGCCACAGGAAGATCAACTACTGAGTGACATTGCCCATCGCACCGGAACAGCAGCGCATGTGGTGCGCATCACACGCGATCTGCAGCATGCGCGTGAGCGGCTTGTGCTGGCGCGCGAGGAAGAGCGCCGCAAATTACGGCGTAACCTGCACGATGCTGTCGGGCCTACTCTGACCGCAATCATGCTGCAAATGGGCGCCTTGCGTGACCGAGTGAGCCAAGACCCAGCTGCTGAGGCGATTGTGTCTGATCTGCGCGAACAAATACGGGGAGTCGTGACTCAAATCCGCCACGTTATCTATGATTTGCGCCCACCGGCGTTGGAAGAACTGGGACTGCTGACAACGATACGGGAGCAGGCGCAACAGTTTTCTGTCTCTGATCTCAAAGTCACTGTTTACGCGCCAGACTACTTGCCGCTATTGCCTGCCGCCGTGGAGGTCGCGACGTATCGCATCGTGCTGGAAGCGTTGAATAACGTTGCGAAACACTCACACGCCACGCAGTGTGACATCCGGTTGCGCATTGCTGACAACTTGCTTGTCGATATCACTGACAACGGCATCGGTATGCCTGACAGGCTTCAGGCCGGCGTTGGCATCATCTCGATTCGCGAACGCGTCTCTGAGCTTGGCGGGAGTTGCACCTTCAAAAAAATACCGAGCGGCGGCACGCACGTTTCCGTCCGTCTACCGATGTTTCAGGCAATCGAGCCTGCCCTCACCATCAGCGCGGCCCCCCCCGCCCTGCGACAAACGATGCAATCGATGACGGCCATTGCGACCGACGAACACGGCATGCGTGAACCAATAAAAGTAATGCTCGTGGACGATCACCGCTTCTTCCGGGAAGGGGTGCGTAACGTGCTTAAGACAGTTGAAGATATCCAAGTCGTGGGTGAAGCCGCCACAGGAATGGATGCGATCGAACTCGCCAGGACTTCACAGCCGAATGTCATCCTGATGGATATCCAGATGCCCGGGCTGAATGGCATCGAAACCACGCTGCGCATCCTGCGCGTCGTGCCATTTGCAGGCATTGTGATCATGACGATGCTGGAAGACACTGACATGCTGCTTTCAGCGCTTCGCGCCGGCGCGCGCGGCTATATTCTCAAGGATGCTGATGAACAGGAGTTGTTGCGCTCAATACGCGCAGTTGCGAGCGGTGAAGCGTTTTTCGGGCCGGAAGTGGCGCGCCGCCTCCTGCAATATGTGGCAAGCCTCGAACCCGCATCTGCAAAAACCGCGTTCCCTGATTTGACCGAGCGGGAGCGTGAGATTCTAGCATTAATGGCGCAGGAACGTAGCAACGAGGATGTTGCCACTATCCTGGGGACCTCGATTAAAACAGTGCGTAATCAAGTATCCAGCATTCTGTCGAAGATGCAGGTAAGCGACCGCGAAGAAGCCATTGCCCGAGCAAAGGCTGCCGGGATGCGGCAGCCGTAACCCCTTGTGGACGAAACTCACATCCGGATCTGGGTCCGGTCATTGTTGACCCAGCGCTCACCCTGCCCGGATGCGAAGCGCAACTTCACGCCTAGATTGGCAATATCCCCTAATGTGATTTCGTCGCCATCCCGCAAAGGCACTTGAACCCCGACCTTCAATTTTGCGCCATTTACGCGCGTGCCATTGGTGGACCCATTGTCTTTGATCGTAAATTCGCCGGGCGCGGACATCTCCAGCACGGCATGGACGCCGCTGACCGTGCTTGGCTGTCCAGCATAAAAAGTCACATCACACTTCGGATCGCGTCCAATAACAATGCTAGGCTTAGTCAAGCGCACCTGCTCATTCGTCCTATTGGGCGGTCCCTGCAAGACGATCAAGGTTGCGAGCGCGGGCGCCGCAGGCGGCCCCTTACTCGATCCCTTCCCTCCACCTGGGGCTGATCTGCGTCGACGCGACAGAAGCAGAATCACAATCAGCAAGATGACTAAAACGACCACAACGGCGATGAGAATTGGGACGATGGGCGTATCAGTGGGAATTACCGGCGTTGGTGTCGCAGTGGGAACTACTGGCGGCGCCACTTCAACCGTCACCCGCTCTTGCGCAGATGCCTCACTGCCTAACGCATCGACGACGCGAACCGTTAGCGTTGCAATATTCGCGCCCGGCTTGGTAATATCCGAGAGATCCGCCACCACCTCAAGGCTGGTTGTGCCGGGCGACAAGTCTGCTGCTGTTTTAGTGTCTTTCACAACGCCATTCACAGAGAACTCGACTTTCTGTAACGCGCGCGTGATGTTATCCGTCCAGGCGACGTTTACCTGCGCCCTGATGCTCAATGGGCTATATAGACTCTGAGTCGGAGAAGTTGCTGAGGCGCCCGGAAGCGGCGCGCGACGCAGGAATGTAGATTGTGGCGTCAGCGTCACCAGCGGTGGCGAGACAGTGACGTTGTACTCACCCGCGCGGCCTGTGTCTGGTTTCTCCGGGGACCCCACAGTGACTGTGCGCGCCCCGGAAGCGCCGGACGGGCTGACATAGGAGATTGTGTAATACTGGCGTTGAAATGCAAGTTGCTGGTAGATATCATCCATTGCGGCGCCGGCGGCATTGGGGACAAGCTTTACAAACTTGCCACTTGTGCCGACTGCTGCCAACTGCAAAGGCGGCTGGTCCGGGAGTGCGTTATCCGTTTGAACTGCATGGACGATGATGTATTTGGCTTTTGCATCAGATGCCGTGTTTTGAGCGCCGACGCTGGCAACGTTGGCTTGTGGATCCTCTATCGAACGCGCTATGAAAATGATCGCAGCGTCCTGGATGCCTGGCTCCTTGACGATTTGATTCATCTCGCTGACTGCATCATCAATGCCCTTAAGACCTTTTGTGAGCCCTGCACTGCGCGGAAAAGTGTAGTTCGTGACAAAGTCAACAAACTCGCGCCCACGCGTTGTCGGCCCGACTTTGGACGTAGTGCGATCTCCCTGCCCGGGATTCTCGCGCACCAGTAGCTTAACGGTATCACGGCCATCCACGAATGTCCCGCCATCCACCAGCCGCGTCATCGACTGTTTAAGCGCACCCAGTATGTTCTGGTAGTTTGACTGAGAACCCAGATCGACGACGTAGACAATCGCAAGTGGGCCATCCGTATGCGGCGTCACGCGCACATCCTTTGCCGGGACTGGTTTCCCATTTTCAAAAACAGGCAGGTTGGCCGCGGTCAGATCCGGTATGGTATGGTTATTCGCGTCAATGGCGCGCAAGGTGAAACTGATTGCGGGGAACTTACTCGAATCCAAATTCGTGATGAAGTAAGTATTGCTTCCCTGCGCCAGTAACGCAGGGGCACTCCCAAATAAACTGGCGAGCATCACCAGAACAAGAGCGACAACTGCTATCCAGTGGATGAGTTTAGTTTTCATGATGGCTTTGCATCCTTTAGGATTGGATGTGAAACTCAAGCTTCACTTTTGGCCCAAGACCA
Organism: uncultured bacterium; assembly: GCA_903921365.1. Taxonomy (GTDB): domain Bacteria; phylum Chloroflexota; class Anaerolineae; order J036; family Brachytrichaceae; genus CAIXPS01. The sequence goes on from CAIXPS010000380.1 coordinate 13,467, forward strand.
ATAACCGATCGATCATCCAGACGTTCACGCCCGTTGTTTGGCAACCTCTTGCCGTTGACAAAGGTGCCATTAGTGCTATTGGCGTCCACAACATACCAGACGCCGCCCTCGTTCACAATTGACGCGTGTGATCCTGAAACGCCGCTCTGGCTATCCATCTTGATCACACCATCATTGCCATCGCGACGTCCAAGTGTGACACGCGCAGTTGAGATTTTCATCTGGAACTGGAGTGTTGCCGGCTCACGCGCGGCCAATGTAGCAGAGAAGCGAGTGGACGAGCCAGATTGGACAACCGGAGACTGGTTCATTGACTGTGAGACGCTTTCGGCCAACGGGATAATGACCTGGGATCGATCCGACGCAGCCGCCTGGTGATGTCTGCGGTCCAGTTCAGGCTCAACAACCCGCACGTCGACACGTGAGCGCGCCCTTGCCACACGGATCAGAATGATGAAGCCGATCAGTGCCAGGAACGCCACAACAACCAGCACCACCACGGCAACTGACGACCGCCCGAGATCGTGCGCCAGTTTGTCAAAAAAGCCCGGACGTTCATATGTGACTGTGAAAGGCTTGGCCGCCTCAGCAATGATCTGGTTCGCGCCATCAAGTGCTTGAGCCTTGACCAGATAAGCGCCAGAAGGCACGTCAGCGCCCGGGATAACGATCGGTAGATCTGGCGACTGGAAGGCTTCAGTTCCCGGGATTGGGCCACTGGCATTCTGACCACCAGACTGCTCAGGCTCAAGCCATGCCTTGTAGCGGGCAATCCCGGCAATGCCACCCGGGGTGGTTACAGTAACAACGAAGTTTGGCGCATCGAGCGATGGCGCGCTTACGGACGCAATCGCTATTTGCAATGGCGTCGGTTTGAACTGAAAATCGCGCGGGGTCGTGCGTGAAACAACGTTATTATTGGCGTCGACAGCAGCAATATCCAGCGTATAGCTGCCATCCTTGGCAAGGTTTGTCGCAGGAATGGCAAGTGATTCCTGCACATTCGGGAAGTCCAGGTTCAGGCTTGTCAGCCCAGTGGCCTTGTCGACCACCCGCGCCTGAAGTTTGGCGATCCTTGCGCGGTTCACAAGCGTCAGGTTCACAAGGATATTTCCCGGTGTCGTTCGCACTTCACCGATCAGTTCGATCTTCGCCGGGGGTTCATATACTCTGTCAGACACAAAGGTGATCTGGCCCGGTAGCGCTGTCGTGTCTTTCAGCACCACCATGATATCGACGGTTTGCTCGCCCTTTGGCGGGTACAACGTCCAATTGGCCTCCACCTGATTGGCCAGGCCGGAGAGCATGTTGCTCAGGCCAAAGATGAGATCATTCGGGCTGCGCACATAGGCAAGCCCCTTGCTCGGTTTGGTGTATTTTTCCAAGGTAGCCAGATTAACCGCGTAGCCATCAACTCCTAACGCGTGAATCTGAGTAGCGTGATTGACCGCCTCGTCAACAACTGCCTGAATCGAGGTGTTCGCGCAACCATCCTGACTCGCCGTAACCACAATGACCGCCTTACGCGTCGAGGCAGATTCCACGCGACGCACGGCTTCCAGCATACCGTCGTTCAGACATGGCTTAGCGCCGGTCTTGGCGTTCACCGCCGTCAACAGCTTCTTGCGCACTTCTTCTTTGTCCGACGTAAAGTCCTGGATCATTGTAGGAACTGTGTCGAATGTGACGATTGTGAAAAGTGCGTTATCGGGCATGCGGTCCAGCGACTTCGACAACCCCTCAATCATGCGCCGGAAATCAGGAGAAGCAGCAAGTGTGCCGCTTGTGTCGACCAAAATCGATATAGCCATCTGTCCGGTCGGCTTGCCGAACGTTGCGGTATAGCGATCCTGCCCGATTTTGAGTTCGACATGATCAATATCGGCCGCGGCGGGCATACCGGCGCTATCGAGCACAGAAAACAACGTGCGAACTTTCAATGCAGCCACACCATCTGCGCCTGCCTGTGCCGGTGTCGCCGTGGTATTGTGCACGTAAACTGCCGACGACCCGCCCTGGGCCATTAGCGATCCCGGATTGATCAACACGGCGATACAAAACGCCGTAACAAGTACCCGCTTCATGCAACCTCCATGTGTTTAGGCCTGCTTTATCTCCGCGCTTAGATCGGCAAAGTCGATCTTGTCGCCTACTTTGATCACACGCCGTTGTGCGGAGACGAGCCGTTCTCCATTTAACTTAGTGCCAGAGGAAGAGTTTAAATCCGTCACATAAATCACGCCGTCCTCCACACTGATGCGAGCATGCTTGCGCGAAACGAATTGGCTCACGATACGCACGGCTCCAGGACCTGGCTCAGGTTCACGGCCAATCGAGAGCGTGTCCATCCCGGTTGACCCGATTTCAAATCGTTTGCCGGCGTATTCGCCCTTGGTGAATTCAAGCACAGCCAGCGGCGCGTTTTGCGTAAACATGATCGTGGCGCCGGCCAATGGTTCAGGCGCGCTCTGCGGTGGTGGTGAAACCTCGAACATCTGCGTGGGAAACGATGCCTGGCCCAAGGACGTTTTCGGGGAGTCAGCATAATTGTCGGCCGGGATCGCGCTTGATGCCGACCCCACTACCATGGTCTTCGGGGAATCGGAGACATAGCTATGCTGGCGTTGAGCCTTCCGGCGTGACAACAACACGATCAACATTATCAGCAAAATCAGCAACCCGACAAAGACAACGACAATCAGTATGCCAGGAAATGTTGTCAGTTGTTGCAGCAAAGTGGGTCCGGGCGTCGGCGTTATCGGAAGTGCCAAAGATGCGGGATCAATAGCAACCTGCACATCATAGGTCGTGACAGAGGCAGGATTGCCCTCTTCACCTGCAGCCTTCAGCGTGATCTTTGTAACGCCGGTCAAATCGTTCGTCGCAATGACGAACTGGAATGGCGGTGTCGTCTCCCTGGTCGAGTTACCAGAGACGATGTACTCAACGGCCTTAACGGGCTTTGCCGAGTCAACCTTGGGCTCGATAACGACCGACTTATTCGCCGGCAGCAACTTGGGATTTACGACAGCGCCGTCAATCGTAAAGGTCACCTTTGAGAAAGTCGGCTTAATCGGCGTCGCTGACATAAACGTTGCCTCATCAGAGGCAGTGCTTCCGCCTTGCGACACGCGGATATCGACGGTCTTTGCCTGTCCGTCACCAGGGACGCCCATGTTAAACGACACTTGATACTGCGTGCGCAGGTTCGATTCCATGCGTTTGAATATCTCAAGGACGTTTTGCAATTGCGCTGCCGATTCATACTGGCCGCCAGTTTGTGTCGCCAGCTTGCGGAGATAGTCTTCCTTCAGATCAGGACCCACACCGATTGTGAATACAGGCGTCCGATCCTTTGTTGCCCGCGCATAAGTATCTTCCTCAGTACAGCTCACGCTGCTGACGTCTCTGCCGTCAGTGAGCACGATAACGGCGCGTCGTCCAACGTTCTCCTGCGCAGCCACCATCAGCGCCTTGCATACCGCATCATACAGCGGTGTGTGACCGACAGCACTCAGCTTATTGATCAGGCTGACCATATCGCCGCGCTTCTCACTGGCTGGCGCAAAGCCATATTCTGTTTGCGGGCTTAGCTGGGTATTAACAGCCACCGGGCCTGTGAGCGCAAGCACCCCCAGCCGGTCACTGTTGCTGGCAGCCTGCAGGATGGAGACCGAAGAGTCCTTCAGCGGCTGTAATGCTTCGCCTTGCCTGAGCATTCCAAAATCGACCATGAGGAGAACACTCGCTTTCAGACTTGGGCTGATCACGCGGTTCACCTGGATATCTGAGAAAGTTTTGCTGCCCGCGACCACCTGGAACGACGTGGCATCCAGGTTCTGCAAAGGCACGCCGGCAGTGTTGACCGGCGTCACGGTGCAAACAATATCTGGATAATTCGAACTATCACAGCCATTCACGACAATCGTGATTCCGCCGCTCTGAGCCACCAGCATCCTTTGCGGGGTAACCAGAATGGTTACAAAGACGATCACAATGAGGGTGCGTATCTGATTGCGCAGACGGCGATACGCACACGCGGGACTTGCGTTGATCATTATCCAATCACCTGGAAACTCAGGGCAATGTTACCAACCTTGATCAAGGCGCCTGGAAGCAATGGATATCGTTCGCTGACGCGCATTTTAACGCCATCAAGGAGTGTGGGGTTGCGATCCTGAATCGATTCGATATAAAACGATCCTCCTTTTTCAGTGATCGCGGCATGGTGACGCGACACGCTGGGCAACGTCTCCAATTCCTCCAGGTCAACTGCCAGCAAGCGGTTATTCCTAGGATCCCGCACATCGCGACGACCCATGATGGCCGGATACCAGCGCAAGTCATACTCCGACAGTGTCCGTTGCTCACTCAGATAAACGCGCGAAAAACGCTTGCTGAATGGCTGGCGCACACCGCGCGTAATCGCATCCAGGATGCCTGTCGACTCAACGATCTTTACCACCTGTAGCGCCGCTCCCTCAGAGACGCTCAGTTGGTCGAGGGCTGAATCAACCGGGAGGGGGGTGCGCGATCCCCGCATCAGCAAGTTGTAACTGCCGTCGAGGTTAAACTTGTCTTTGATTGTCGCGACAAGCGTCGCGACTTGCAAAGTGCCACGCACATTCACCCGCCGCGAACCGATGCTATTCGCCTGTATATCCAGGGTCAGATTGAGTCTGTCCATTTATTTAGCCTCCAGATTCCCAGAGTTTTGCAAATTCTGGGAATCCGCCTTGACACTGTTCGCAGGGGCAGTCTCCGCGCCTTGCGGTTGCCCATTGACACCCGTGACACCTGCGGCTGGTGTATCAGGCACTTCATAGGTAACCGATGCCATCCGCGACATATCTATAGTGGGGATGGCGTCGAAGCTCGGAAGCCCCTTGAGCAGATCTGCCATCAACTGGTCTGGATCAGGCAATTGATCAGAAGGTGTAGGCTGGGCTAACGCATCACCAGGGGCGCCCGCTGCTGCCGTTGTGCCGCCGGCAGCTTGTGTTGTGTCATCACCCTTGATAGCCTGATCCAGGACAGTTGTATCCTTCGCCCAGTAACTCCACTGCGCGCGCTGCGGATAAGCGTCACGAATGGTTTGAATCATCTGGGTTACCTGCATCTCACTATCAGGGCGCCCCTCGGCGCAGGGCACAGCCATCTGGGTCATGGCTGCCGAAACTGCCCTGACCATGAAGCCGCGCCCCGGGGGCAGTTCCTTTGTAACCGAGAATTGGCCGCGAACACCCATGTATCGGACAGCCTCCCAGTCATTGAACACGTAGGCATAGCGCGATCCTTCAACCCGCTTGCGCAGGTCATCCATACCGCTGCGCATCGCATTAATCGTGCCGCTCATGACAATGTGCAGGTTCTTGCCCTTGCCTATCTCGCCAAGTTGTGACATCGGCTGGGTTTTGCGGTTAATCGGCTCAATGTCATCATAGTGATCGATCAAGACAATGATATGACGCTTGTTGTTGTCCTGCGGGTTATACCACTCCGATTTTCCACTTAAGCGAGCGATCACTTCTTCGTCGTACTCCGCGCGCAACCGCCGAACGACTTCATCCATCTCCTTCGAGGTCGAAACAGTTGCTAGAACGTGTGGCAGCTTATCCAGGCGGTTCTCGTTACCCTGCGCATCCGTCGTTCCCATGCCGTAGTTGTAGAAGCGGCGCGATGGATCAGAGGGATCGACCAGGATCAGCCCGACTGTGTCCGGCGGGTAGCTGTATGCAAGCGACAAAACAAGCGCGCGCATGCTGGTTGTCTTGCCAGTGACAGGCGGCCCCATCATCATCCAGTGCGGACCCTTCGCGCCCAATTCGAGCATCATTGGCTCGCGATCGAGATCGTTGATGCCAAGCGGCACACTGATCTTCGGGTCGCCCTGCCCCAAAGCGGGCAACAACGTCGCAATTTCGATCACCTTTGGCAGCGGTTCCACAGGCCGGGGGCGCCTGGACTTGAGTGATGGATCCTTTGACTCCAGTTTCGCCCAGGCCTGAGCCATCGTCTGTGTCAAAATGCGGAAGTAGTCAGTTTGATCGGACGGATCGCCACTCATTGGGATGGCAGTATGAAACTCCAGGGGCATTGGCTTTTCGTCTACTAACCCGACACAGATGCCGCGGCCAGGCGTGTCGTTGATGCGCGGGGCGCCACGCCCGACAATCGACATGTAATCCATGCGTTCCGATTGTGTAAAGGTGACGCGTTGGTTCAGCAAGCTCATCATCTTGCCAGTGATGTCGCCGAGTAATGAAGCAGTCAGAACAAAGTACACGCCGAACGAGCGGCCATCGCGCAGAAGTGACAACAGATCCGGCAGATACTTGTCGTAGGTTTCCTTAAACTCCACTGCGTTGTCGACGACAACCACGATTGCCGGTAGCGGCGCCGACGCGTTGCGGGCCTTGTAGTCTTCCATCGAATCGTACGATGCCAACTTCTGCTGCCGATCGTCGATGATATTACGGATCATGCGCATAAAGCGTTCGACGCGCTCTTCTTCGTTCGTCTCGACAATGCCTCCGATATGCGGTAGAGGTCGCAACGCCTTCAAACCACCCCGTCCGAAATCGAGCACATAGATATGCAACTCATCAGGACGGTGACTCGCTGCGAGTGACAAGAGCAACGACTTGACAAAGGTCGTCTTGCCGCGACCGCTTGCGCCGAACACGATGAGCGGGTCGCCAGTCAGGTCGACGTTCATCAGGCGTTGCTCAGCCAGCAAAGTGTTGTCCACGATGCCGACATTTGCGTTCACTGGCAGCGGTTTCGACCAGTCATGCGACTGCCAGATTGGCTCAGCCGCCTGATTATTGTCCATCCACACAGCGATATCGGGGTTGATGACAATTTGCTTGCCATACTTACCTTTGGCAATATACTCGGCGTTGACTGAGAGGTTCAGCGGGAGTCTATCCGCCAACGGACTCGGCCAGGGCTTGAACTGCTTGGGAATGGACTGCCGTTTGGCCTCAGCCGCCAGCGCGCCAACCAACCAGCCCAGGAGGGAGCGCGGCGCATCAGTTGTTTCGAGCGCGGACAGAATCTCATCGACGTTGTAACGCGGATCTGGTTTTGTTTCATCGTAACCCGCGCCGATATAGGCAACCTGAATTTCACTCAGGTTGCCACCGCCTACCTGCACATAACCGCGACCAGGAATCGCGGGGAGTGTGGCTGCATCGGGTCGTCCGATCATTTCCTTACTGTCGTCGGCAGTTTCCACTCTCAGGCTGATCTTGTACTTCATGTTCGCCCGCATCTGGTCAGTCACGGCGCCACTGGGTCGCTGGGTTGCCAGAAGCAGCGATACGCCGAACGAGCGACCGAGACGAGTGATGCTCTCGAACTTAGCCTTGTACTCAGGGTTCTGCGTCACCATTTCTGCGAACTCGTCCACAATAATAAACAGGTGTGGGAACGTGTTCGGGAACGGTGAATCCGGTTTGAGCGTAGGGATGACCTTCTTGCGATAATCGACCAGATCCGCAACGCCCGCCCTGGCTAGAATTTCGGAGCGCCGGTTCATCTCAGCGTTGATGGCCGTGAAGATGCGCTCAACGGCATTGCCTTCGAGGTTCGTTGCAAGATCGACGCAGTGCGGCAAACGCCGGAAGGGCTCCACAGTCGGGCCGCCTTTGTAGTCAATCAGCACAAAGTTAACGATGCGCGGATCATACTTAATCGCCATACTGGCGATCAGCGTCTGCAGCATCTCAGATTTACCGGAACCCGTTGTGCCCGCAGCCATGCCATGCACGCCGTCACCGCCGGCTTTGGCATTGAAGATCATGGTGCGGACTTCCTTGCTGCTGATCAGACCGAGCGGCGCGCTCAACCATTCCTGGTTGGCCTGCTGCATACTGCGCGCCCACATCTCCTGAATGCCCAGGTCGCCAATGCGATCCATGCGCTTACCCTTGACGAGCTGCATCATTTCGAGGAAGGTGATTGCCTTGGGTATATCCGCACTGGGGCGTTTTCCGCCCACAGACGCCCAGGCGTCCTCCATGCGCTCCGCTACCTTTGTGAACGCATCCTTCTCGGCGCCCATTACCGGTATGCCGATGTGGAATTCCAGCGGCTGACCCTCGATGTTGATCAGACCGCGACCGGGAATATTGGATAAAGGCAGCGCGCCCTTCCCCACAATATCGCTGTATTGCGATGTGTCAGCCATTGTGAAGGCTAACCGCACCGCGAGCAGGTTGAAGAGTTTGTTAGGCACATCATTGATCTGGTTGGCCGTGATGATAAACGAGATGCCAAACTGCCGACCGTCGCGCACGAGCGCAACTAATTCAACTAACAAAGGTTCATAGTTCTCGCGGAACTCGGCGAAGTTATCGATCACAACCATCACAGAAGGAAACATCATCTCGGGGCTGTCTTTATGCTGCTGGTTAAAATCTTCCAACGAAGCATATTTCGACAGACGCTCCTGACGCTCATTCATCAGGCTGCGCACCATGCGGAACAGCGCGGCCACTCGGTCGGGCTGGCTGGCATCGATGGAGGCGCCGCAGTGAGGCAACCGCGTCACTGCGCGCAACCCGCCACGACCGAAGTCGAGCAGGTACATATTGAGTTCAGCCGGGGAACGTTGCGCAGCCAATGCAAATAACATGGATTTGACAAAGGTGCTCTTGCCGCGTCCGCTGGCGCCGAACACAACGATTGGGTCGCCGCCGCCATCCAGCGTCAAGCGGCGCTGGTTCGAATGGAATGGATCGTCAACCAACCCGATTGTTGCCTTCAGCGGCAACGGCGAATTCCAGTCATGCGGCGTCCACAGATCGTACTTCTGGAAATCGCCAGGGGTCGCCAGTTCAGGACTCGCCCACTTGGCGATGGCAGGATTAAGAACGACTGTGTCGTCCTTCAGTTCGGGCAGATAACTGGCATCAAGCGCCTCGTTGATTGGCAGCTTTTCCGGCAGTGGATCTGGCCATGGCTTGAATTGCTTGGGGATGCCCTGCTTATGCGCTTCAGCCGCCAGTGTGCCCACAAGCCAACCCAGCAGCGATCGCGGCGGATCGTTTTGCTTTTCCAACGCAGCGAGCACTTCTTCAGCAGGATACTCAGGATCGTTGCGGGCCAGGTCGTATGGGGCGCCACTCCATGCCACTTGCACTTCGGTCAGCGTATCGCTCCCAGCCTGGACATAGCCGCGTCCAGCGATCTGCGGCAGGCGCGCGGCATCGGGTTTCTTAAGTAGTTCCTTGCTATCCTCGGCCGTCTCCATGCGCAGGGCAAGGCGATACTTCATGTTAGAGCGCATCTGATCGCTGACGACGCCGGTGGGGCGTTGCGTCGCTAGAAGCAATGAGACACCAAACGAACGACCCAGGCGTGTGATGCTTTCAAACTTGAGTTTGTATTCAGGGTTCTGCGCCACCATCTCGGCAAACTCGTCGACGATGATAAACAGATGTGGGAATGTAGTTGGGAGCGGTGAATCCGGCTTAAGCCCTGGGATAACCTTCTTGCGATACTCAACCAGGTCCGAAACACCAGCCTTTGCAAGAATCTCGGAGCGGCGGTTCATTTCGGCATTGATGGCGATGAAGATACGATCGACCGCATTGCCTTGCAGGTTTGTCGCCATGTCAACACAATGCGGCAACTTGCGGAATGGCTCGATGGTGGGCCCGCCTTTGTAGTCGATCAGGACGAAATTGACGATGCGCGGATCATAGCGGATAGCCATCGCGCTGATCAACGTCTGCAACATTTCAGATTTACCAGAACCCGTAGTGCCGGCAGCCATGCCATGCACGCCATCGGCCTGGGCCTGGAACACCAGCATGCGCAGGTCTTTGCTACTGATCAAACCGAGCCAGGCGCGCAACCATTCCTGATTGGCTGGCTGCATGCTCTTGTTCCACTTGCCTTTGATGTCAAGGTCGCTGATGCGCACCATGGGCTTCTTCTCTGCAAGTTCGAACATCCCCAATAGCGTCAATGAGCGCGGCAACTCGGCGCTGGGTCGCTTACCGCCCAGAGCTGTCCAGACGCGATCCATACGCTGGGCGATCACCTGAAAATTGTCGATCTGATCGCTGGAGGTGGATTCCTCATGGCGGCCGGGCATTCCAATCTGGAACTCCAGCGGCAATGGCTTTTCGCCTTCCTTAATGGAGACAGCAATCAGTCCGCGCCCTGGAACGTTGTCAAAGTTGCGCGAACCCGACCCGACGATCTCAGTATAGATGGAGCGATCGCTCTGGGTCATTGTCAGACGAACCGTAAACAGGCTCAACAACTTACTCGGCACGTCGTTCAGGACAGTTGCAGTGATGACGAAGTACACGCCAAAAGCGTGACCATCTCTGACCAGGCTGATCATCTCGGGGATGAGATGCTCGTAGCTTTCCTTGAATTCGGCGAAGTTGTCAACCACAACCACAATCTCCGGCAACACATTTTCCGGGTTCTTCGCATTGTAGTCGGCGAGTGAATTGAACTGCGCCAGGCGCTCCTGGCGCTCAACCACGAAGCTGCGCAACATGCGCATCAATTGTTCAACGCGAGCTGTTTCACCTGCGTCAATGGAGGCGCCAAGGTGCGGCAGTCCGGTAATCGCCTTCAACCCGCCACGGCCAAAGTCAAACGCATACATGTGCAGAGAGTCGGGCGAGCGCCGTGAAGCCAGCGCCACCAGGAGCGACTTAAGGAAGACTTTCTTACCGTGCCCGGAGCCACGGAACACTACGATTGGTTCGCCGGACACATCGAGGTTGAGGATGCGCTGCTCAGCCTTGTAAGGGTTATCGATCAGACCGATCTCAGCGCGCAACGGCGTCTGGTTCTTCCAGTCGTATGGTTTCCAGAGCGGCTTCTCTTCGGTATTCTCAAACCAGGCTTCCATCGGTTCGTTGATCGTGATCTGCTCATTGATCACCGTGCGTTCGGTGTTAAGAAACTTGGCGTCGACTGGACTGGTAAGCGATAGAAACTCGGGCAGTGGATTGGGCCACGGCTTGGTTTGTAAAGGCACACCGTCGCGCCTGGCGCGAATTGCCGCAACGCCAACGGCCCAATCCAGAACGGTCTTGGGCAACTCGCCAGGTTTCATGCCGAGCGCCTCTGCAACTTCGGAGCCAGTGTAATCTGGCACGTCGCCGGGATTCACAACAGGGACGGACTCCTCGTCCAGCCAGATGACATCTTTCAGTGCGACGTTGCGATCGTCGGTATAGGGGCCGCCGGCCCAGGCAACCTGTACTGGGGTCATTAATTCATTGCCGCTTTGCACGTATCCGCGACCACCGATGTTTGGCAGGAAGGCGGCGTCGGGTGAGCCAAGCAACTCCTTGCTGTCATCCGGCGTTTCCACGCGCAGACAGATGCGGAACTTCATATTGGCGCGCATCTGGTCAGAGACGACGCCCGCGGGACGTTGTGTCGCAAGCAATAGCGACACACCAAAGGCGCGACCCAGGCGTGTGATGCTCTCAAACTGCCGTTTATACTCAGGATTAGCCTGGATCATCTCGGCAAACTCATCGACGATGATAAACAGGTGCGGGAATGTGCGTGGGCGCGGGTCTTCTGGCGACAGCCGTGGGGCAACCTCGGAGCGGTACTTGACCAAATCACTCACACCGCTCTTCGCGAGCAATGTGGAACGTTCCTCCATCACTGCCTGAATAGCGACGAACATGCGCTCGACGGCGCTGCCTTGCAGATTGGTGAGGATATCAACCACATGCGGCAGCTTGCGAAATGGCTCAAACGCCGCGCCACCCTTATAGTCCACGAGCACGAAATTGACAACGCGCGGATCATAGCGAATCGCCATGCCGGCGATCAAGGTCATCAGCAATTCAGATTTGCCAGAACCGGTTGTGCCGGCGATCATGCCATGCACGCCATCACCGCCTTCCTTGGCAGAGAACACCAAAGTGCGCACATCCTTCATGCTGAGCATGCCGATTGGGACGCTGAGCCAATCCTGGTTCTTGGGGACAACGCTACGCGTCCAGTCTTCTTTGTAGGGTAGTTTGTCGACGGTGGCAATCTTGCGTTGCTCGACCACCGACTGCATCTGCAAGAGGGTCACCCCATGCGGCAGGTCAGAACCAAATGGACGCACCAGATCGAGCCGGCGCAGCAGCGACGCAAACTTCTGGCGGGCGTCCATCGCATTCAACTGGTCGGCCTGTCCCAGATAGCGTGGTGTATTCAAGCCGATTTCGGTATAACGAAAAACGATGCGCGCGCCGACAGACGCGACTTCCGTCATGGCCAGACAATCGCCAGGCACCTGCCCAGAGGTGTTTGTCAGGAATATAATGCCTGCCCCCAGTGTCGGGCCGTTCTTTATAATGGTTGCCACGGCAGCTTCAGCAGCAACATCCTTTAAAGGTGAGTTGTCGGGGATATCACCGAGTGTGTCAACCACCACGAGCAGGAATGGCAGTGAAATATCTGAGCCGCCTTTCTTCCCATCCTTTTCCTGGCCATCACGCATACGGATCTGGCGCTGGTCTAATTCCTTTTTAATCCTGCGCCAAAACGCGCCAACTTTGTCTTTTTCATTGGAGAAGACAAGCTGGTCGTAATCTTTGGGCCGACCGGTATCGTCATCGCCAATGTTGCGCACGAAACAGTGGGGCAACCACTCAGCCCATTCCCAACCGTTGTGCGCGGTTGGGCTGCCAAGCACGAACACGCGCGCTTCCTGGGGTGAATGGAAAGCGGTGAAATGAGCGATCATCGCGTGCGCAGCATCCGCGACGTTCGTCGCGTTGCGGCCATACACGCCAATGGCATGACGGGAGGGAATTGCCACTTCATTTGAGCCAGGCGCAAAATAAGGTCGCAGGGGTATGGTGATCGTGGCGTCGGTCAGCACCCGAGAGTCCTCGGCCAGCCGTTGTGCGTCCTTAAACAGCGAGACACTGCGGCCTTCGGTGGGCGCTGAGGCGCTGTCGCCGATTTTATAAATGACTGTAGATGGGCGGCTGCCTGAACCAAGTCTGACTGCGCAAAAATCAAGGTCTGTAGGACGGCGTTCCCAGATGCGCGGGCCGAAACGGCTGTTTTCCTTGCGCGCCGCAATTGAGATGAGCGTATCAATGTCAGGGTAGTTGTATTGGTAAAAGATGCGCTGGCTGGTGTGCGCCTGGGTCATTTCCTGGCGCATTTGCAGCAACAACTCTGCATAGGCTTTTTCTTTGGCCGCCTGATCCTGCTTATCCTTGGCGCGTTGGTAAAGCGCCAGAGCGATAGAAGCAACGACGGCCAGCGCCATTGGCAACACAAATGCAATGGCGCCTGTGCCTGAGGCAACCAGAAACCCGACGACCGAGATCAACGGCATGAGAGTCGTCAACACTTGTCCGGATGAATTTTGATTTTTCGGATCCGGAGGTTTGGGTATTTCAACTTCACGTATTGGCAGTTCAGGCTGTATTCGCGGAGGTCTATCAATATACTCAATTGCCATTAAATCACACCCTGTAATATGAAAACGCACAATATCCGTTCATTTCTCCATCAGGCAGCAACCTGATGAAACTGAACGGGACGAAAATCCTACAGAACTGTTGACACTGAGACAACGTCACTTAGAATAAGCAGGAACGTTTTCTTTTTCATATGACCCGTTGTATTGAAGTTTAACAGACGATAGCCTTTGTTCGATACTGCAAAACACCCTACTTGAGCAGATGATTTCGGTTGGGACATATGGAAATCACTCTGGACAAAGGAATTGTCACATCTTATGATAGTGGTGTCAAGGATTTGTAAAATGAATAATCGTTACTGTGAGCGGTGTCTGCGGTCGACTCAGGATGGCAATCTGTGGTGCCAGGATCGTGATTGCCCAGCCGAAGCTGGTTTGTCGATTTTTAAATATGGGGACTACCTCGGCGACATGAAAATCGTCAAGCAGATCAGCGTATGGCGCACCGCTGCGCTCTATGAGGCTGAGCGAGGCGGTCAACCGGTATGGGTCAAAATCGCTCATTCTGACCCCGAATGCGAAGAACGGCTCAAGGCAGAATCCGCCTTCCTGCTGCAGTTAGCTCCCTATGCAACAGGCAAGAAAACCTCTGGTTCATCGTTCCGACCAAAACCACGTCCATTGCTCCCTGTGTTAATGCAACCCTACCCGACACCATCGAGCCGTCCCTATGGCGAACTCTCAATCGCCGGGATCCCGCGCGTTTTCAGCGTATTAACACCGCTGAGCGGTTCGCTGCTCAGAGACATCCTTCTGCAAGTGCCACAAGTCTGGCACTACGAAGCCGCCTGGATCATCAGCTCACTGACCACTGCCATGCATCCGTTGTACTCGCGCAACCTGATGCACCTCAGCCTGACGCCTAACATCATCATGCTCGACAAAGATGTGGAAGGCCACTATCGCCCTGCCCTGCTCGATCTCGGTTGGCTGGCTGACGCTAATACAAGCCCGGCAAAACTAAGCACTCTTGTCAACCGTTCCGAACCGGCATACAGTGCGCCGGAGATTTCAGGCGCTCGGTCGGTGTCGGCACTGACGCCTGCCGCGGATGCCTATTCTCTCGGCATGATCTACTACGAAATGCTGGCCGGTAAACCCGGCTACGAGCCGGTAATCCGCCATGACGACGACCTGCGCCAGCTGGTGATGCAGAATCGCGCCCCCCTTGAAATGGGGAGACCCGAACTGGCTGCTGCGGGCGTGGTGCAAATCGTTGAGAAAGCCATTTCTCCGCGCGTTCGCTATGGCAGCGTCGACAACCTCAAGCAAGCCCTCGATGGCGTTTACGGCAAACCATTGCCCGAGAAGCGCCCGGTGCCATTGCGGTTTTACGCCTTGATCGGTCTCATAGGCATGATTCTTTTGATTATCATCGTCCTGGCACTAATCGTCGCCATTCAATCGACGCGCGGGCCATTGCGTTAAACAGGTGCTAAACGCCAAACGCTGATGCTTCATAACCTGAAGCATCAGCTTCCTGCGGAATACCCTCGGCCAACGGAGTGCCCTCCGTCATTTTCGACAGACTCTTCCGAAGACTATCTCGCGCCAGCCAGTAACTCACGAGTAAATGCCGTCACCACCTGTGTTAATCCTGCTGCATTTGCAGCAGTGATGGTAAGGTTGCTGGCGCCACTGGCCTGCGCGATCGACCAGGACTTGCCTTCGTTCGACAACCACATCAGGGTGTATGGCGCCAGATTGGCATGATGTGCTGCGGCTAGAACCGCGCGCCGAGTGGGTAACGCAAAAGCGCGCTCCAACTGGGCCGCGTCGTCCTGCGGCAATCCACCCCGCACAAAAGCGGCGGCCAGGCCATTCACCCTTTCGGGCTTGGTCACCGGCAATGCGGGCACAGTGACAGCCGGCACATTAAACTGGCGCAGAATCGGCGCAACCGAGGGCGCTGTCCCGATCGTCACGCCGCCCCATTTGGACAGAATGCCTTGCGGGATCATGTCGTCGCTATCGAGCAGCTCGAAGGTGCGAATCTGATTGACATCAACCCATGTGCCAACGGCAAAGCCGGGCAGCCAATTGTAAAAAACCACGCGCGAGGCGCCATCAGCCTCAATCAGCGTCAATCCGAAACTGGCGCGCGGGCTGAGCACTGCGCGCGCACACGAGCGCACAACAGGGTTGATCTCAAGTTTTCCTTCTGAATTCAACCGGCCAAGATCACGCGCCAACAGCGCGTCGCGCGCCGCCTGCAACGCGCCCTGCAAGCGCTCCGGCGACATATTCTTGTTCACCGATTCTGCCAGACTGGCAGCGGCATCGGGCTGAACTGTCATAACACTCAACATCCATTCCGCGGGACTAAGACGAAGCAAAATAGGCTGGGCCATTGTTATTCCTCCTGCAATGCGGAGTACCCTCCGCCAAAGGGTTTAACCACTAACTGATTTAAATAGCGGTGATACCGCATTCTTTGCAAACTGGCCGGTAGCAAAACTACCCAGCCCACCGGCTGCGCCACCCTTTTTTGCAAACAA
The DNA here is from genome assembly GCA_903921365.1 of uncultured bacterium. Classification (GTDB taxonomy): domain Bacteria; phylum Chloroflexota; class Anaerolineae; order J036; family Brachytrichaceae; genus CAIXPS01. The sequence goes on from CAIXPS010000380.1 coordinate 29,454, forward strand.
CAAACCACCCGCAGACGCACCCACCATTAACACTACCTCCATAATCGGCGCGCCCGCGCCTGCCGCCTTTAGCGATCCACCTAGAACCGCCGCGCCTAGTGAACCGGCAGTGTCGCCGCCACCAAAGACCCCTCCCGAACCAGCAGCGCTTTGCGCGGCATCTTTGGCCACCATCCCTTGCTGGCCGCCAACATCGCCGCTGCCGCCGCCGGCGCCCATGCTGCCGCCTGCGCTTGGGCTCTGATCACCACTACCGCCGCCACCGCCGCCACCACTAGACTGAGTTTCTGGTTTCGCATCCGTTGCAGGCGCCGAAGCGGCGCCGCTCCCGCTGCCACCACCTGACCCAGAACCGCCACCCGAGGAGCCGCCTCCACCACTGCCGGCGCCTGCGCCTCCGGCGTCGGCTTCTTGCTTATCCCAACTGGCGCTTGCGAGATCGGATTGACCTGCAAGATCAGACTTGACTGCATCCAGAATCTCCTGGCTGGGAAAGTCTGAATCGGAGTCAAAGCTGCTGGCGTCGAAAGCACTGCCACTGCCGGAGGCCAGTAAATCGCGCGCATTATGAATCTCGTCCACGAACTGATCGATCTTGTCGTCGCCTGTTGATAGACCGTCGGCTGATGAACCGCCTGTATCCCCCAGGCCAAGCATCTGACTCAACCACGCGGGCAAGTTGATTGAGATGGCTGTGCCCGCGCCTGCGCCACCACCCGCCGATGCACCTGAACCACCAGCGCCACCGCCTGCTCCGCCGCCGCCCACACCGCCACCGCTTGACGCCGACATCCCATCGACAGTCTTTCCAGCGGCAGCCGCTGCGGCGCCTTTTTGAAATATAGAACTGGCGCTGTTTTCGGTACTCTGCATCAGTTCACGAATTGCATTTGTTACCTGCGCAGCCATTTTCAGCGCATTGATGAGACGGCGATAGGCCGGGATAATCCCAGACTCCATTTCGGAATAGAACGCCTGCGCGCCCTGGCCGATCCAGTCTCCACCATGTAATAGCTGCTCTTTCTGCGTCAAATCACGCAGCGAACGCTCTGTAGACTCCGCCTGCTGGTCAAACAGTTTGGAGATTTTTGAGAGTTGATCGTAATCGGCACGTATTTTGGGCGCCGGCATTGACATACCTCCGGTTGCGCGACTGCGCCGGGCGGGGACAGAAAGTACTTAAGCCGCACCAGGCACGCTATGCAAACCACCAAACAACGGAAAAGGCGCGATAAACGCGCCCCTTCCATTGCTTCCGGTCACCCTACAGGGCCAATTCGCCTTCGAAATAATGCTTGCCCTCAACGTCACCCTTGCGGTGATCGCCGATTGCCTGGGCGAGGTTCTGGCTGAACCACGTGCAAGCCTTGGAGAGCTTCTCGACTTTCTGCTTAATAACGGTAAGGTACTGAGCCAGTGCCGCAGTAGTGCCAAAGCTGAAGATTGCCGTCGCGCGCAGGATATCAATTGCGATTTCGAGCGCTTTACCCACGCCATCGAGCATTTCGGCTGAGGTTTGAAAACCCTTTGAAACGCTGCCGATGATCGAGTAATCCATTTGAACAACTTGTCCGGCCATGCTTATTACTCCTTAAATAATCCTTGTAAAAGGATGCTGATGGTTATATACCGCCAAACACGTCGCCAATCTGGCTTGCCATGCCCTGAACCTTCTGATCAGCCGCGTCAACGGTGCTGGTCACGTCACTCAGGTTGAGGTTGAAACCGGCGATCGCCGCGATCAACTCCGCAATTGCGGGCAACAACTTGGTTACAACTTTCTCTGCGAATGCCTCTGCGTCACCGCCGATCCAGGCCTGTCCAACGATGTTGGGGTAACCCGAGATTGTCGAGTGCACGTTCGAAGTAACGCCGTGGGTCATTTTGATAATCGAGCTGGACTGCTCCACTTTCTCGCGGATAAACTGGAATACTGACATTTCTTAAATCCTCCTCAAGCTAGCGTTAAGCAAAGCGAGACTGCGCCGTCTGAACGCCATCCCGGATCTTCTCAACCGCGCCATCAATGTTCTTGCTCATGTCCTGCATGCTCTGATCGATATCCTTGAGCTTGGGCTGGAGCTTGCTCTTGATTGCCTCGCGGAAAGCATCTCCGCCGGCGCCGGTCAACGCACCGCCCTCCATCTGAGTGGCGATCTGATCCATCACCTTCGTCATTTCCTGGACTTGCTGCGAAGCCTTTTTAAACGAGTCGGACATTGCCTTCATCGACTCGTAATTCATTCTCTGATCCATGACTTTAAACCTCCGTAACACTCAATCTTGAATTAACCAAGCCGCAAGACAATGAGGATTCTGGACGAATGCTCCTCGGTTTCCTGCATGAGTTTGGAAATCTGGCCGACGGTGCGAGCTGCCTCAGCCATCGCATTGCGCAGCTTATTCAAATGGGGAATAACCTGGCTATCCATTTCCTGGTAGAACTGGTTTGCGCCTTGGCCAATCCAGTCGCCGCCATGAAGAGTATCCTTTTTGCTCATCAGGTCGCGGGAGAACTGCTCCACCCGCTCAGCCTCTTTATTAAAAGAGTCCTGAATCTTCTTCAGTTGATCACGATCCGAACGCACTTGTGGTGCTGCCATATTTCCTCCTAATTTTCCTGCCCTTTGGGCAACTATTGATTGACTGAACTCACTGTGCATATACTAACGTTCCCACGCGCCCAAAGTCATGAGTCTCGAAGGAGGAAATCATGGGAAGTTGTTCCCATGACTCATGGGAACGAGGATCAAGCGGACCGATTTTGGGGATTTGCGGGTTTCGGGAGATATGATAGAATTTTATTCCCTTGACGTAAAGGGAATTGTGAGTATAATCACATTTGTAGATGCGGGATGGAGCAGTGGCAGCTCGTCGGGCTCATAACCCGGAGGTCGTAGGTTCGAATCCTACTCCCGCTATATCCCCGAAACATCGATCGTAAGGTTCGGTAAATCGGGCAGACCCGACGGTCTCAGGTTCAGAAAGGCCCATTTTTGGAGGTTTTTCATATGAATCGTAGATCGTCGGGTTTTTTGCTGTCAAAGGCCATCGAAGGCTTCCTTATTTTCAAAGCCGCTGAAGCCGTCAGCAAAAATACAATCATCTCTTACACGCAACACCTGCGCGATTGGGTCAACCACTGCGGTGATGTTGAGGTGGGAAAAATCACATCAGTTGAGTTGTGCGACTACATGGCTTATCTGCGCACTGAGTACAAGCCGCGCCGATTGTGCGGGAACAATGTCGGCCCTCTCGCCCCCAAAACGCTGCGGAATATCTGGGTGACATTCATGGCCTTCTTCACCTGGTTAACTCGAGAGTTTGAACTCGAAAACCCAATGAAGGGTGTCCCAGTCCCCCGCTTTAAGAAAGCTCCAGTCGATGTTTTCACGAAGGAGCAAGTGGAGTTAGTCCTTAAAGCATGTGATCAATGTCGGGAAGCAGAAACTGCTGACAGGCGCAAGTACACGTCCCAACGTGCTTCATCAAAACGAGACCGTGCCATTATTCTTACTCTGCTGGATACCGGTCTGCGAGCTTCTGAACTGTGCTCTCTCAGAGTCGGCGATGTTGACATGAAGAGTGGACGTGTCGAGGTCAAACATGGCATCACCGGCGGCGCAAAGGGCGGTAAAGGGCGCTCCGTATACCTGGGAAAATCCACGCGGCGCGTGGTATGGCGATATCTGGTCGATCGTGAGGACGGTGATCAAGCCGACGCCCCACTCTTCCTGGGCAAGTTCGGGCGCCCACTCAATAAGGATGCACTGCGGCTATTACTCGGACGACTCGGCCAGAAAGCTCATGTGCCAAAATGCCACCCCCATCGCTTTCGGCACACCTTCGCCATCACCTATCTCCGTTCAGGCGGCGACGTGTTCACGCTGCAAGCACTACTGGGTCATGGTTCACTCGACATGGTGCAGCATTACGCCCGAATAGCGGAAGTCGACATCGAGCAGGCACACAATCGCGCCAGCCCAGCAGATAACTGGCGACTTTAGCAAATACCGCATTGGTTCAAGGGCCAGGCTTTCAAACCAATGCAAAGGTCATGCTTGATTTTGAATCAATCGGCGCGCAATCATGAGTAATGCGCTGTTCAGCTCAGGATCGTTCACGTCAGGCAGGTTGATCGCCGCGTATTGCGGATCTCCAGATGGCTTTTGACCAAGACCCGCAATCCGCTGTTCTACTTCATGGCCGACAAGTGGGGCATATATGCCGTCCGTAATGCTGATATCTTCGTGCATCAGATTTTGCGATATTGCCTTGTAATCGGCCATGTTTTTTGCGCGCTGCAACGCATACACCGCATGTCCGTGGCGATACTTATGCGGCGAGAGCGAAGGCAAGCCTGCCCTGGCAGAAAGCAGGCGCAATCGTCTGCCCAACGCAACATGACGATTCAACCCTGGCGCATCGGCGGAAAGTTCCTGGTTACCCCATGAACCCGTGACAGGCGTATACCACATGGCTGTTGGTGGCAATTGCGACGCGATGAAGTCATGCCACGAATTGGCGACTAACAGCAACTCCGGGATATCAAGGAGATACGTCACACAACTCTTGCCGTTCTTTGTGCGCACGCCGGCGCCTGGATCCTGTCGAATAGCGCGACCCTGTATGTTTACACAGGAAATAGGCAATGACGCAAAGGCGCTATTACGCGTTCCGGAGAGAAAAAGAAACGCCGCAGCAGCTTGATCACGGCGACCGGCCAAGTCCTGCGCTTCGATCGAGAGCGACGTGATCTGTCGAACATAGTCAAGCGATACATAACTGTGTTCATGGATGGCAACGGTCTTTTTGGGTGCACTGAGAGTATCGACCCACCCTTCCGGCAGTTGGCGAAACTCGCGCTGGTAGTTTGATTTCAACCACCGAAATAGCCGTTGCGTTGTTGCGATGAT
>CAIXPS010000381.1 GCA_903921365.1 uncultured bacterium
TAGCCACATGTGGACACACACTGGCGCAGAGTTCGCAGCCCTTGCATCTGTCAGTGTCAATTACAATGCGTCCTTTCAAGGTCATATGCAACCCCCTTCGCTATGGGTTTGTCATAATTGTAGACTTGGAATCCCCATTTGGCGAGTGGCATATGTCACTCAATTGATTGTGAAATAAGTCACATAGGGGTTGTGTTACTATCACACGTGAAAATAAACGAAAGATAGCAAAACACATCGAAGCAGGAACACATGGGGACTAGAGGAGGTCGTACTTCAGCCCACCGTCGAGTAACCTTTGCCGGATCGCGGGGTCTGAAGCGTTAACCGCAATGGCGCGCAGTGCGAGCGCGGCTGCGCCGATAGCGGTGCATTTGAGTGGCGGCAACAACTCGGCGTAAGGGGCATACTGGTGTATTCCCGCGCGCAACGGCTCGATAATCACCGCCCCGGCACGAAAACAACCGCCATAAAGCTGCACCTTCACCGGGTCATTCTGCATGTCAAGCAAGCGAATCACGGCGTTGGCTTGAAACGCCAACTCATCGCCCGCGCGGCGGAAGAGGTCGATGGCAAACGGTTCACCCTCATTGGCCAGCTTTGCGACACGCGGGGCAACTGCAGCCATCTCATCGCGCGTAATCGGTTTCACACCGCGCCCATACACCCAGTCAATCAACGTGTGGTGATCGGGAATGTTCAACGTCTGCGTCAGTTCCTGCGCGAAGCGCTCGAACGGCCTGCGACCATCAAAGCATTCGACCAGCCGCGTGAGCGCGCGCACCCCTACCCAGTAGGCGCTGCCTTCATCACCCACGATCGATCCTGCGCCGCCAACGCCGCGCTGCTTGCCGTTGCGCCCCCAGCCCGCCACCAGCGATCCGGTGCCGCTGACGACGACGAGGTCCGGGGTGCGCAGGTGCGCGACCTCGCTGGATGCGCGCGCGGGCAACGCCTCTCCAATCCACTGCATGTGCGCGGGATCGAGGGCATAGGCCTGTGCGATGGCGCGCATCGCCGGGCCGTCACAGACCATCGAACCGACGACCCAGGCCAGTTCGCGCACCTCCGGGGCAGTGTCGAGTGCGCCCTGCACGGCGTCGCGCACCGAGCGCTCATAGCCCTCGGCGTTGATGAAGTTGCGGTTGACGCCGCCGCCGCGCGCCCGCCCGACAATGGCGCCGTCCTCGCGCGCGACGACGCATTCCGTCTTCGATCCGCCGCCGTCAAGACCTAAAACGTAACGCACTCTTCTTAATATCCCTTCTCCACATACTCCTGCTCGACGGCCTTGATCATGTCGCCGCCACCGGGGAGGTTGACGCTGCGGAAGACGGTGGGAGGCATGCCGGCCGCGACCATGCGGTCGATGATGCCGGCCACAACCGACCACAGCATGACGGCGCCCAGGATGCCGGACGAGGGGATCACGGGGTAAGCCAGCCCGGGAACATCGAACATGGCGTCGCCGTACTCGGTGGGATGGTCGAGCACGAGGTCGGTCGCCTCGAACAGGCGCTTACCGCTGGGATGCTCGGAGGTGAGTTTCGACGAGTGCGCCACGGCGGTGAGGGCGATTGTGGGGATGCCCATCTCGCGCGCCTGCAACGCCAGTTCTACTTGCGGGGCAGTGCGCCCGCTGACCGACCCGATGATGATAACATCGCCGGGGCGAACATTGCTGGCGCGCAGGGCGTAGGGCAGGAAGCCAAGCTGCGGCCCGTTCGGGTTAGGTTGCGAGGCGCGTAGTTTGTTCAGGTTGTCGATGTTCATTGTCAGGTTCAGGCGACTGAACGCCAGGAACCCGCCGGCGCGGTTGACCAGTTCCGCCGAGACCATATGGCCGGTGTCGTGGATGTGAATCACGCCTTTCTTCATCAGGCTGTTGGCGCACAATTCCGCGGCCGCGTCGATCTGGCCCATGCGGGTCGCCTGCATCTTCGCGATGCGCGCCTGGATCTCATCCAGGTAGGTGTTGGTTAATGTCATGTCAACTCCAGTTGTTCCGTGAATATGCGGCGGGCCATGCGCACAGCCTGCACCGCCCTGTAATTCTTGCACAGTTTGGCGGATGGTCAATCTCTCTTCTTATCCCTTCAATGCGCCGACGGTCAGGCCAGCCTCGATGCGGTCGTGGAAGAGGATGTATACGACGAGTGTGGGGATGGTGACGAGTGTGACGGCGGCAAAGAGGCCGCTCCAGTCGCTCTGGTAGAACTGTTGCCCGTACAGGTAATACAGCCCTTGCGAAAGCACATAGCGCGATTGGGATTCGTCCAGACCCACGTTGCTCATCAGCACGTTGGGCAGGATGAACTGATTCCATTGGCCGAGGAAGTTGAAGATGCCCACCGAAACCAGCGCAGGCGCGGCCAGCGGGAGCATGACATTGAAGAAAATGCGGTAATGGCTCGCGCCGTCCATCATGGCGGCTTCGGCCAGTTCAGTTGGGAGCGTCTTGAAGAAGCCGGTGAGGAAGAACACTGTAAACGGCAGCGAGAAGGCCACGTAAACGATGATCAGCCCCTGGAAGGTGTTGAGCAGCCCGCTGAACTGCATGACGAAATAGAGCGGCACCAGCGCCAGGAAGATCGGGAACATCATGCCGGTGAGGAAGAGGTAGAACACAAACTGCTTGCCGCGGAAACTGAAGCGCGCCAGCACATAGGCCACCATCGACGAAAGCAGCAGGGTGAGTCCGATGGCGGGAATGATGACCAGGATCGTGTTGAAGAAGAAGATGCCGAGCTTGGCTTTGGTCCAGGCGCGCGCGAAGTTATCCCACTGCAATGCGCCGGGCAGCCCCCACGGGCTGAAGAATATCTCCTGGTCGGTCTTAAATGAACTGATCGTCGCCCAGAGCATGGGGAAGATCACCATGAACGCCCAGAAAGCGAGAACGACATAGATGAGTGCTTTCCAGATGGTAAAGGTTGACCGTTCTTTCCTGTTCTGTTGAGTAAAAGCTGGTGATGCCATGGCATTCTCCTTTGGTCAGAATTCAAGTGTTTCGCGTTGCGTAAAACGCAAACTGAGGATGGACAGGATCAGAATGATGAGCATCAGCACTACGGCCATGGCGGTAGCGTAGCCCCATTCGCCGTTCTGGAAGGCGGCTTCGACCATGTAGCGCGGGACGACATCGGCAGCGCGGCTGGGGCCGCCGGAGCCGTTGGTCATGATCATCACGATGGCATACATGTCCATCGCGCCCAGCGCCAGGAACACGATGGCCGTGCGGATGGATTCCCACAACATCGGGATCGTGATCTGAATGAACATGACTATTGAGTTGGCGCCGTCGAGTTTGGCCGCTTCGTAAAAATGCGGCGGGATGCTCTCCATACCGGTAATGAACAACACCATGTAGAACCCGACCGCCTGCCATACTGTTACTGCGAGGATGGCGCCAAAGACGGTATTGGGATCGCCCAGCCACGGGAAGGACTTCATCGACGATACACCCAGAATACCCAGAAACCCATTCAACATGCCGATGGTGGGGTGATAGACAAAGCTCCACAGCACGCCGACGATGATGGCCGACATCACCTGCGGGAAAAAGAATGCGACGCGGAAGAATCCGTTGCCCCTGATGCCCTGCGTAAACAGGAAGGCAAAGAACAGAGAGATGATGATGATCACAATCGGCAGAGCGATCAGCGCGATGCCGTTGTGGCTGAGCGCATTCCAGAAGTTTTCGTCGTTACCAAGCTTGATGAAGTTATTGAAGCCGTTGAACGTGATATTCATCGACAACCCGCGCCACTTGGTGAATGCGACAGCCATCGAGGTGAGATAGGGGACTGCGACGAAGACCACGTAGACCAGCACCGGTATGAACAGGAATGTGAAGATAAACGTCCTTTGTCCGTATTTCACAAGCTACCTCTCAGCAAAACGGAAGTGGATATTACCTGAAAAGCAACCCTTGCGAAGGGTGTTTCACAGGGCGCGATCCCGTTCCGAAACCCTTCGCAAGGGTGATGCTCAGCACATGCGACCCTTGCTAAGGGCGTCTCAATCCTTTCGCAAGGGTATCGCAAATTTATCGACCTACAGGACGTGCTTCTGCTTCGGGGTATCGGGGTCCTTCGCCACGTCGTCGGCGATCTTCTGCATCGTCTTCAGGAAATCGGCGGGCTTGGCCTTGCCAGTCAGCAGTTCGCCCGTGCGGACTTCCAGTTCTTTGTTGATCTTCGAATAGTAGTTCGCTACCTGGACGTTGATGATCGCGTTACCGGCGCTTGCAACCACTGCCAGTGCAGACTTCATGCCGTCACTGACCTTGGCGCCTTCGGTCGCGCCAGCGACAGGCATCATCGAACTGACGTTCTCGGCAAACCACTTGGCGGATGACTTGGACAGGATGGCGCGCAGATATTCCATGCCGCCCTTGGTGTTCTTGGCCTTGGCCGGCACGACGAAGGTCTCGCCGCCGTCTGCCATGACAGCCTTCTGATCACCCTTGCCATCCTTGAAGCCCGGTATGCCGCCCATGACCATGTTGAAGTCGGCGGGGGTCACGGTCTTCATTTCGTTCTCAAGCCAGGTGCCGCATGGAATGAACACAGCCTTATTCTTCAACCACTCGGCCTGAGACTCGGTGTGTGTCAGACCAGCTGTGCCGTCCATGATGTACTTCTTGTCCCACAGGGCGTAGATGGCCTCAGTGGCGCGCAGGACTGCTGGGTCAGACCAGGCATTCGGCTCCAAGTTGTCGATCTTGAGAACAACATCGTTGCCGCCGGCCTTGTAGAGCAACTGTTGCCACACGATGCCCCACATGTAGTAGGGGTATTTGCCCTGATAGGTCCATGGCGCGTATTTGCCGTCTTTCTTGATCTGCTCGCAGAACGCCAGCATGTCATCCCATGTTTCCGGGTACTTCCAGCCCATCTTGTCAGCAAGGGTCTTGGATTGCCAGATGCCGGAGACGGTGTAGGCGATGTTCACGCCGTACTGCTTGCCACTGAAGACGCAGCCGCTGATCTGAGAGCCTGGGAACAGCGTGTCCTTGAACTTCTTGCCGGGGGTGTCGAGCGAAGGCGATTCGAACAACTCAGTCAATTCGAGCAGTTGGCCATCGTTGACCAGGTCAACGGTCTTGAACATGCCGGCGCCGGAGTTGTCCATCACGTCGGGCGGATTGCCGCCGACGAAGCGCGGTTGCAGCGTCTCCTGGACTTTCTGCAGCGGCGTGACATTGACTTTCAGACCTGGGTGCACCATTTCCTGAATCTTGGCGGCATAGCGAATGTACTCATCGCCAAAGCCGCCGGAGAAGAACTGGCCATCCACGGGCGTCTTGACATCCAGCTTGAACGGGTCCATCGCCGCGGCGTCAACCGGGAATGGGAGATCGAGCTTGGCGGCAGGAGCCATCGTCGCAGCGGGCACGGCGGTTGCGGCTGGAGCAGCTGTGGGTGCTGCGGTCGGGGCGGCGGCCGGGGCGCAGGCTGCCAATGCAGCAGCACCGCCAATCAATACGCTGGACTTGATGAAAGTTCTGCGAGAAATCCGTTTCTTATCTAACATGTCGTCTCTCCTGTTACAAATGTATACTGACTTACCGGCAGAAAACTTGCTTTGAGACAGAGATAGGATAATGCTTTACTGGTGGTGACTGTCACCTCCTTTTGCACGATGAACAGGGTGCTTCATAGGTTTTCCTCAGAACGCTTCATACGGCGTGGACTTGAAGCGCTCAGGTGATTTTAACTCAATATTTAATAAAGATTTAACCTCCTTACTTCCGTATGGACGCAAAAAGCACCTTTATGAGATGCGGCGCTGGTCGCGCCGATATCACGCCGCCAGTTGGCACGCCCATGGGCGGGTTTGCCAACCGGCTGATGCCATGCCAGGGCGCGCGCGACCGGCTGTCTGCGCGCGCCTTGTTTTTACACACAGCCGATGCGTCGGCGCTCATCATTACGCTGGACGCGCTGGCAGTGAACCCGGCGCGGACGCAGCAGTTGCGTGACATCGCAGTGCGGGTGGGCGGCGTCGCAGGTGTTCAGGCTGACCACATCCAGATCACGTGCTCGCACACCCATAGTGGCGTCGATCTCGCTGGACTGCGCCTACGCGCTGATATTGCGCGCATCAATCGCATCAATGATTACTTTGACCACGTCTGCGCTGCGGTGCGCGATGCCGTGGGCGCTGCCTGCGCGGATACGGCGCCGGCGACGCTCGGCCTCGGCACAATGCCCTTCGTTATCGGGCGAAACCGTCGCCTGCGCCCCGGACACGCCAACGTGACCGACCTCGAACGTTCGCAGGGTGAGAACATCGATCAAGCTCTGACTGTATTGCGCTTCACACACGCCGAGCGCTCAACACCAATCGCCACATTGTTCCAGATCGCATGCCATCCTGTGTGCCTTGGGCCGGAGAACGTATTCGCATCGGGCGACTTCGCCGGCATCGCGGCACAGTTGGTCGAGGCGCACACTGGGGCGCCAGCATTGTTTCTTAACGGTGCCGCGGGGAATGTGACGCCGCTGATCGGGCGCGGCTCATCGTATGATGCCACACGGGGACTGGCACAAACGCTCGCGGACGCGGTTTATGCAATCGACCTGCACCCGGAACCCGCTGAACTGCGCTGCTCGTCCCCGACCGTTGCCCAACTACCGCTATCCTGTCGCTTTACCAATGATGACGACATCGACAGACAAGCCATGTGGCTGTTGGGACAGAAGACTGAGTTCCCATCATGGCCCAGCGTGGTTGCCGGATGGCAGTCGCGCATGCGGTCGCAACTCGCCGCGGGGCAATTGCCTGCGACAATCGACATCCCATTGAGTGCGACGCGCATCGGCGGGACGACCTTCGTGTTCGCCGGCGCAGAGCTGTTCAACGAGTACCAACTCTGGCAACCGCCGAACGCGCGCCTGGTGAGTTATGCGAACGGCGAATGTTGCTATGTGCCCACGTCCGCGGCGCTCGCGAGTGGAGGCTACGAAGTGACGACTTCGCCGGTATTCTACGGGTTACCGTGCGCGCCGGGTGAGGACGCCGAACTGGTTCTTCTCGATGCCATCCATCGCGCATCCCGGTTGTAGTACCCGGGCGCCGTCCCGCGTACTACAACCTCACCATGTCAATTCCCACGCCACGGCGGTTTGGGGCGCGAAGGTCACGGTGCGATGGAACCGGGCGCCAACGGTTTCAGCAGGGGCATCCACCTCGTCAGGAAAATGAACAGTGAGTTGCGCGTTATCAAAGTCGATGTCATGGTCCCGGCGGTCGAAGTGCAACAACGCCCGCACTTCGGCATCGCTCACGTTGGCGAAAAGCATCACCATACGATGTTCGCCGCGGATCACCCACGCGCCGGTAAGCACCGCGTCGGTCGTGACCCGGCACTCGCCATACCATTTCCAGTCGGCTGTAACCTGTGGAAGTTGGCCTTCAAATTTCGGCGGGCGCAGCATCTCGCCGGCGCTAAAGTAGCGCGACAACCCATTGCGCAGCCGGATGACCCGCCGCAGGAAGACAGCGACATCGGGCTGGTCGATGACAGCCGGTGCGAACCAGCCGATCTGTTCGCCAAAGATGTACTGCTGCGCGGCCTTCATGCGCTGCGCCAGCGCATCGCCGCTGTAGGATCGCCCGAACGTCAGGATTAGTCCGCCGTACACTGCCTGAAACGCGGGAACCATAGTGTCGTGTTGCCAGTGCCACGTGAGGTATCCATCGAACTGGCGGATGAACCCCTCCGCGTTACACTCGGTCGTTAGCATTCGCCCAGGCGGGAGCGCCTGCCGGATGCGATCAATCATGTCCCAGTACCCTTCGTTCCACCAGTGCCCGCCGCCCAGCGGGTGGCCGTGCGACGGATCGACGCACAACACCGGCTTCGCCGCCGCAACCTGATCGATGTACACGCCGTCTGCGCCGATGGCGTTGATCAGCCGCAGCGTGATCTCGCGCACGCGCTCCTGCCATAACTCGGTCGTAGGGCACATCACGGCCAGCGTCACCGGGCTGCCGTCCGCCTCGATGCTGCCGTACCGTTCAACAAATGGCTTGCCGTCCATATCTTTCGTCGCGGCAGGCAACGCCAACCGCGTGAACTCAAAATCTTCGGCGCCGCGGTCGCGCGTGTCCCACAGTCGCCCATTGATATAGGGCATACTGGCGACACCCCACTGGTGCAGTTCCCTGATGACGTCTGCGAAGCCCGTCTTTTCGGGAAAGTAATGGGGATAGTCGTTGTCAAAGGGGATCTGATGCCAGTTGTACCAGTGCACCGCGACCGTCACACCCATGTACTCGCGGAAGCGCCGGATGGCCTGAACGTTTTCGCCGGGTTCGTAGTTGATCTGAAGCCACGCCCCCACTTCGCGCATCCACATTGGCGTGTCCTCACGCGGTCGGACGGGCCACCAGCGCGCATTCTGGGCGCACCACCGGCGGTATATCTGCGCCGCATCAAACCAGTCGCCGCGTAACAACTGCCAGCATGCCTCGCCGCTGAAACGGAACCCGTTGCCAGGGCGCAACAACTCGGGTGCAGGGATGTCGTATTGCAGTGTGACAGTGTGCGTCTCCGGATCGCTCAACGCGCGCAACTCCTTGGCGCTGCCAAATGGGTCATGCGCGCCCAGGTACAGTCCCCCGGCTTCTGCCCCTTCAGCGTATGCGGCCATAAACTGCATGCTGCACCAGGCCTGCCCATACGGCTGGTCATACTTCCAACTCTCGTCCCACGCATTACGCTTCAGCTCCCCTGGGCCGCTCGGGATAAAAACAACGGCGCGCCCGTCGAACTTACGCAACGCTGCCTGCGGGAAGATGACGCGTCTCACACTGCAAGGCGAAAGGCTGTTCGTCGCTGTCATCGTCCAGTTCAGCATATGATGCTGCGCGTCCATCGTCGCGTGCAGCCATACGTTTAATCGCCCCAGCCGTTCATCGAGCGGTTCGCTCCACTTCAACGTGATCCCACCAGCCGCCTTGCGCAGTTCAGTCTGACCCCAGCCAGCATCGGCGCTGATAGGCAGATCATCGTCGCCGTTGAAAAGCGTGATGACGAACAACGGCGCAGGCGTGGCTGCAAGCATTTCGCGTTGCAGGCGCAGGTCATACAGGCTGCGGATGCTGATACCCGCATCCGCTTGCTCAAACGCAATCGCCAGATCGCCGCACACGCAGGTTGACCAGTCAGGAGGCAGCAGACCGTCAGGGGCGAGCGTGTGCTGCCACTGCGCGATGCGATCGGACTTGCGGCGGGGTTTTGGCTGGCTCATCGTAGTTCAAGTGCGCAGCGGGAACTCGTTTCGCAACGCTACGATCGCATCGAAAGCGGGTTTGGGGACGCCAGCGCGATTGACCACGCCTGATCCATCGATAAACGCGCGGCTATCATCCAAATCCCAGTAGTTGAGTGCGCGCACGCCTTTACGCGCCGAGGCAATGGTGTACCACATGCGCAGCCAGTCGGCCTGCAGCGCCTCGCTCCACGGCCCGCGCCACCCGCCGCCCGGGGTGATCTGCCCGGTTTCAATCTTCTGCGCAGCGCTGACCAGGCCGGGCGTGCCCATCTCGGTAATCCAGATGTCCTTGCCAAAGGCCAGGTACCGGTCAAGCTGGTCGGCGCACTCCATCAGATCGCGTCCCGGCAGGTAGTATTGCAACCCGATGCCCTCGTACGGCACGTTGCGCTCGTTCAGATATTCGAGGAAGGTCAGAGGCGTGTCGCTCGCGGGCGGGAGATCCACAGGCAGCCACGAGCTGCGCCGATCGTTCGAAGCCGCATAGTCGCCCCAGATGCAGCAGTTGTTGATCACCCGCGGTGCGCCCGGATCGAGCGCGCCCACTACCTCATTAACCAGCCGCGTCACCTGGAGTCGCTGGTAGCGCGACCAGTTAAACGGGTTGCCAAAAGACCAGTCGTGGTTTTCGTTGACTGTCTCCCATGCCGAGATGCGTCCCTTATAGCGCCCGACGAGCGCCTGCGTCCACTGCTCGACGGCAGTGAGTTGCTCGCGGAAGTTAAGGTCGCGCAACCACTGTGGAGCGCCGCCGATGCCGAGCCAGACGATGGCAAAGCTTTTGACAACCAGCTTGCGCTCCTCGGCCCATTCCAGCATCTCGTCTAACACGTCCCAGCGGTACTTCCACTGCACGGGCTCGATCCAGCGCCAGAAGTTGGGCAGCGTCATCGCCTCACACACGGGCAGCAACACCTCACGAGCCGGCAGCGCGCGGGCGAAGTTGGGTGGGGCGCCGTCTGTCGGCCAGTCCGGGCCGACGCCAATCGACCACTGCCCCAATCGTTCGCCAAAGGTGATCGAGCCGGAGAGTAACGCCTTGCGCCCGCCTGTGGCACGCAATGCCTTCCGCGACGCGGCATACTCGATATCGTCGCCGGCACGGATGGCCTGCAGGAATGCGCCGGCAAAGTCACCCTGCGCAAAGAGATCGCGCGCGGTGGTCAGCGCAACAAAATCGCCGTCGCTCAGCCTGGCATTCTTCAGGCGGCGCTCGCACCGCTTGAGGCGGCAATGGATGGCCTCGATCAACAGGTTCGGCGCGGCGTCGCCCGGCATATAACCTTCGTCATTGTTATCGATCACCACATCTAGGTCGCCATAGGCGGAGCCAAACGTGGCGCGCACGATATACGGCGGTCGCGCCACAGTGTCGATCTGCAGCCAGCGTCCGCTCGAAACGCGCGTCTTCAACGCCCGGCGTCCCATATCGGTAAGGTAGGCGGAGCGGAATTCAATCCCGTTGGGCAATGTCAGATCGAAATTGAGCGTCGACATAGCGTTACAGATCTCTCAGAGCGACATCCATCAGCTTGACGGTGTTGCGGTAGTCGCGCGGATCAAGCGCCGCGATGGGTGAATGGATGTACCGGCACGGCACTGAGACGGCCACACTCGGCACGCCCTCGCGCGTGAGGTGAATACTGCCGGCATCGGTGCCGCCGATGCCGGGCTGTTTGAACTGGTGCGGGATGTCGTCGCGCTCGGCCACAGCGACCAGGTGATCGACCAGCCGCCGGTCGGCAATGGCGCTGCGATCCATGATACTGATCGCCGGCCCGTCTCCCAACCGCGTCGTCGGGCTGACATCCTTCTTTTTCGGCAGGTCGTCGCAGATCGTGCCTTCGAAGATAAAGGCGCAACTGGGATCGACGCGATGCGCCGCGACGCCCGCACCGCGCAGCCCGACCTCCTCCTGAACAGTGAACACGCCATACACATCGAAACCATAAGGTTTGCTCAGCAGCAAGTCGGTGAGCACAGAGCAACCCACGCGGTCGTCAAACGCCTTACCCGTCACGAGCCGGCCGAGCTTGCGATATTCGGCCTGGAAGGCGCCATAAGTGCCGAGGGGCGCGACGCCCTCCGCTTCGCTTTTCGACGATGCGCCAATGTCGATCACCAGCGATTCGCGCGACGCGGTGTGCTCGCGTTCGGAAGGTTTGACGTGGTGAATCGCCTTCACCCCGACGATGCCGAGCACCCTGTCGTTGCCAAGCTGCACGCGCAGCCCGGGCATGACGCGGTCGTCGATCCCGCCAACATAGCGGAACTTGAGACAACCATCGCTGGTGTGACCAGTGACCATGAAGCCGACCTCGTCCATGTGCGCTGCGAGCATGACGCGCGGTTCCGCGGCCGCGGTCGCGGCGCTCGGCGCGGCGGTATGAAGCTCCGTCAGCAGTGCTGATATGCGTCTCGTGCCCTTTGCCTTCGCCTTGAACGCGATCACATTGCCCATCGTGTCCACCGTGACATCATCAACGTGGGGTTTCACCGCGTCGATGATGATATCCCGCACGGCATCTTCATTTCCCGACACACCAAAAGCGTTTGAAAGTTTTTCCAGAATCATGTCTTTTTCGGAGAGATTGGAGATTAGAGATTGGAGATTTACGGAACTCGCCAAATCTCCAATCTCCAATCTCTCTTCTCCGCTCCCCGTTCTTAAATCTCCTCTGCCAGGTCCGCCGCAAAATGAGCCATCAAGCGACCCACGCGTTCAACGTCCTTTACATTCACCGTCTCGACGGGCGAGTGCATGTAGCGCAACGGCAGGCTGATTAATGCCGTCGGGACGCCGGAGCGGCTGACCTGAATCGGCCATGCATCCGTCCCGCCGCCGATATCGGGCTCGACCTGATAGCTCATGTCGAGCTTCTTCGCCAGATCCATCAACCGCTTGCCCATCTTCGGATGGTAGTTCGGGCCGATTGCGATAGCCGGCCCCTTGCCCAGTTCGAGATGCGACGAGTCGTCATGCTGGTCGGCAAAGGTGACATCGATGGCGATGGCGGCGTCGGGCTGGATGCCATACGCGCTGGTGGTCGCGCCGGCGAAAGAGGTTTCCTCACCCGCAGTCGCAACCGCAACCACATCCCACGAATGCTTCAGGCGCTGTAACTCATCGAGGCACACGATCATCGTTGCCACTGAAGCGCGGTCATCCATCGACTTGCCGGTGAATAGGTCGCCGCGCAGTCGCACCGTTTCGATGTCAAATGACACCAGATCGCCCACCTGGATATCGCGCGCAGCCTGCGCCGCGGTCAAGCCCACATCCACAAACAGGTCATCGATGCCGACCACCTTGTCGCGTTTGTCGGCCGGGAGAACGTGCGGCGGGCGCGATGCAATCAGACCCGGTATCGGGCCGGACGCATCAGCGTCGCGCCCCACCGGATGCACCAGCACACGCTGACCGAGCAGGATGCGCGGGTCGGTTCCGCCAACGCGCGCGACGCGCAGAAACCCCTTCTCGATGCCTGTGACCATCATGCCGATCTCATCGACATGTGCGGCCAGCATCAGGCGTTTCGCGCGCGGCGCGTTCCGAAGCGGGGCGCCTCCCCACTTCACGCCAATTACACTGCCGACTTTGCTGACGCTGACCTCATCGACCAGCGGCGCGAAGAGCGTCTTGATCAACTCGTGAATCTGTGATTCATTGCCGCTCAAGCCAACGGCGTTCGTGAGTGTTTTGATCAGTTCTGCGGTTTGGATCATATTGCTGAGTATATCTGAGAGCGCGCGCATCCCATATAATCATTTTCTATGCCGACAAGCTCCCCTTTTGGACAATGGTTACGGCAGCGGCGCAAAGAGCGCGAGTTAACTCAGGCTGAACTTGCAAAGCAGGTAAGCTGCGCTGCTGACACAATAAAGAAAATTGAGGCCGGGTCGTTGAAACCATCCAAGCAACTGGCCGAGTTGCTGGCGGGTTGCCTGAATCTCCCGGTCAGCGAGTATCCGGCGTTTGTCGACTTCGCGCGCGGTGTGACGCACAACCCAGTGTTTGACCCCGCGCCGAGTGCGCCACCGCCGCAATCCGCTCAGTCAGCCTTTCATGCTCCTGCGCCAATAACATCGCTGGTGGGGCGGGCGCGGGAAGTGCAGGCGGCTGTGCGCCTGCTGCGACAACCGTCCAAGCGCCTTCTCACATTGCACGGGCCGCCCGGTGTAGGCAAGACGCGCCTCAGCCTCGCAATCGCGTCGGCACTGCAGAGCGAGTTCACACATGGCGTCTATTTCGTCCCGCTCGCGCCGATTAGCGACATGAACATGGTGCTGCCCGCGATTGTGGCCGTTCTGCGCGTGCGCGAGTCGCCGGGCGAGTCGATGCTCGAAACAGCGCAGGCATGGCTGCACGACAAGCGCCTGTTGCTGGTGCTCGATAACTTCGAGCAGGTGATGGGCGCAGCAGGGGTGGTGCAGCAATTACTGGCCGACGCACCAGGGGTGAAGGCGATGGTGAGCAGCCGTGAGTTGCTCAAACTATATGGCGAGGTCGGCTTCTCGGTGGGGCCGCTTGAAGTCCCTGCCGTCGCTGACACTCTCAGGGACGCAGCCATCGAACGCGTTAGCGCAGTACCCGGCGGTTGACCTGTTCGTGCAACGCGCGCGCGCTAAAACCCCTGACTTCACGCTGACCGATACGAACGTCACCGATGTGGTGCGTATCTGCGCGGCGCTCGATGGTCTCCCGTTGGCAATTGAGATGGCCGCTGCCCAGGTGAAGTCGTCGGGCGTGTCGCTGCCGCAGCTTCACACCCAGTTAACCACGCGACTCACCGAGTTATCGGGCGGGATGCGCGGACTGACCCCTCGCCAGCAGACACTGCGGGGCGCGATCAACTGGAGCTTTCAGTTGCTCAGCCCGACCGACCGCGCGCTATTCGCGCGCCTCGCGGTGTTTGCCGGCGGTTTCACCCCCGAGGCGGCTGGAGAAGTCATCGGACAGTGGCTGCTGGCGATGCGCGACTCATCCAACGAGGGCATCGCGCCCACGGATGGGGCAAACACGGCGCGTATGCGCAAGGCAATTGCTCCCAGCGATCACCCAGTCTTCAGCGACTTCCAGTCCCCGATCGCGCACTTCGAGTCGCCGGTCACTGCCGCCCTGGAGTCGCTCAACGATAAAAGCCTGCTGCGCCATGAACAGGGCACAGATGGGAACGACGCGCATGACGCGTCGCGTTTCTCGATGTTCGAGACGATTCGTGAGTTCGCGCTGGAGAAACTGGCGCAATCGGGCGAGATAGCCGACGCACAGCGTCACCATGCCGGGTATTACGCCCAACTGGCGCGCCGCGCGGAACCGCATCTGAGCGGGCCACAGCAGGAGCAATGGCTCGCGCGCCTCGACGCCGATCTCAATAACCTGCGCACCGCGCTGGACTATTGCGCCGAGCACGCCGTTGGCGTCGGCCTGCAAATGGCGACGGCGTTGTGGCAGTTTTTCCACGCGCGAGGTTACCTGAGCGAGGGGCGCGCCCGGATCGAGAGATTGATACAACGATGCGATGACTCGATCCCGCCGTTGGTGCGGGCGTGGGCCTTGCGCGCCAACGCGGCGCTGTGCCAGCAACAGGGCGATACCGCGCGCGCCACCCACCTGGCAACCGAAAGCCTCACGCTGTTCCGCGCCATCGGTCTCAAAGATGGCATAGCCGCTCTGCTGCACCTTCTCGGCAATGTGGCGCTGATGCAGAGCAACTACGCCGCAGCAACCGCCAACTACGAGGAAGCGCTGGCGCAGTATCGCGAGACCGGCAACCGGCTCGCAATGGCGACGGTGCTTACCAATCTCGGATTGATTACGAAAGACCAGGGCAACTATCGCCATGCGATGGCGCTTTACGAGGAGGCGCGCGACCTGCACAGCCAGCTTGGCAACAAGCGCGGCATCGCCAATACGTTCATTCATTCCAGCATCGCGGCATACTGGCAGGGCGACTACGTGACGGCGGGAACGCTGGCCGAGCAGGCGTTGGATCTGCAACGCGAAAGCGGCAATCGGCTCGATCAGGCCTACGGCATGGAAAACCTTGGCATGGTGCTGTTCAAACAAGGCGCCTACGCGCGCGCATGGGACATGCTGAACGAGAGCCTGGTCAGCTTGCGCGAGCTTGGCGACAAGTCGGGCATTGCGCTGCTAAACACGGACCTGGGATGCCTGGCGCATGCGCAGGGACATGACGAGCAGTCGCGCGACTGGCATCTACAGGGGTTGCGGCTCAGCATGGAAGTTGGCGACAAGCGCCGCGCGGCCTTCTGCCTGGAAGGGCTGGCGGCAGCTTTTGCGGAAGAACAACCCGAACGCGCGACGCGCCTGTTCAGCGCGGCTGCGCGGTTGCGCGAAGATATCGGCGCGCCGCTGCCGCCATCGGAGCAGCAGGACTATAACACCGCACTGCAACAACTCCACACCCGATTAGACGACGGAACAAACCGATTCGAGTCGGCGACCGCCGCCGGCCGGTCGATGACGCTTGATCAAACTGCGTCTATAATCTGAATTGTTCAAAGTTTCCGTAAGTAAGGAGAAGAGCCACCAACTGACACCGCATTTCCGAGTGCGGCGCCGGGGCTGCGCCGCGTGTTGGTGCTAAATGCAACCTATGAGCCACTGAGTGTGGTTCCGATGCCGCGCGCCATCCATCTGCTGATGGCAGACAAGGCCGAGGTGATAGAGACCGACGGCACCCGCATCCATAGTGTGACCGCCAGTTTCCCTGCGCCGGTCGTTATCCGCTTGCGTTACTATGTGCGCGTGCCCCATAACCTGCCGATGCCGCTGTCGCGCCGCGCCATCTTGTTGCGCGACGCTTACACCTGTCAGTATTGCGGCAGCCAGCCCGGTCGCGAATTGCTCACGATCGACCACATCATGCCGCGCTCACGCGGCGGCCGCACGGACTGGGAAAACACGGTGGCGGCCTGCGGCTCGTGCAACCGTAAGAAGGCCAACCGCACACCTGACGAAGCTCACATGATGCTGGCGCGACCGCCAGTGCGGCCGCGCTTCTGGGCGATGGCGCTTATGATGATCCCGGGCAATGACGCCTGGCGCAAATATTTGTTAATAAAATGAACCTTGAACGAGTTCAAACCAATCGATTGACGGCCCTGCGCTTCATGCTGGGCGCGATCTCCGCGCGGCGCTGGCTCATGCTCTTCGCCGGTCTGGCCTGCTTCGGCTTTGGCATCGCGTTGATGGTGCAGGCCGGGCTGGGCCTTGCGCCATGGGAGTCGCTGAACCAAGGCATCGCGCGGCATGTTGGTCTGCAGATTGGCACGGTCAGCATTCTGCTCGGCGCGCCCATCCTGCTATTGTGGCTGCCGCTGGGCGAGCGCCTCGGCGTCGGCACTCTGTTTAACGTCGTCTGTATCGGCACGGTCACCAACCTCAGCCTGATATTCCTGCCGTCATTCTCGTCGCTCGTATTGCAGCTGATCGAGATGGCGCTGGGAATCATCGTCATCGGCATCGGCAGCGGGTTGTACCTCAGCACGCGCCTCGGCGCCGGACCGCGCGATGGCCTGATGATGGGTCTGCACCGCCGCACCGGCTGGAGCGTCCGACTCACCCGCACGGTTATTGAGATCACTGTTCTCGCCATCGCGTGGCTGCTGGGCGGAACGATCGGCATCGGCACACTCGCCTTCGCCCTTGGCATCGGGCCAGTGGTGCAACTGGCGTTCCGCATCCTGGGCACAAAACCGGTCATCGTCGCCCCCTCAGAACGCCCCGCATTGCGTGAATCTCCAATTTCTACTCTCTAATCTCTACACTCCAATCTCCAATGAGACCCCGACTCATCCTCTTCTTGGCCGTGATCGTGTTTGCGGTCTGGTTCGCCCTGCCGTCCACCGCCCAGCAACTGGTGATGGCGACCGGCGAGGAGGCGCGCCCATCGCAATTGCGCGCGTTGTGGAACCAGTTCCTGAACCTGGCGCGCCCGCCGCTGCAACTGGCGCCTACTGCCGATATCAAGTATGTCAAGGACGTCAGCCCGTTCGGCGTCAACACCTTCCTCGAACAGGAAGTGGAGGTGGCCAAACGGGAGCAAACAGTGCAGATGATCAAGGAGTCCGGGTTTGTCTGGGTGCGCCAGCAGTTCCCGTGGGCCGATATCGAGATCGATGGCAAGGGCGACTTCACCGACCGGCGCAACCCGCCCGAGCGGAGCGCCTGGGACAAGTATGACAACATTGTGGGGCTGACCGAGAAATATGGGCTGAAGGTCATCGCCCGCTTAAGCGCGCCGCCCAAATGGTCCCACCGTGGCTATGCCGACCTGGGCGACTTCGGCCCGCCCGCCCAATTTGAGGACTATGCCGACTATGTTGCGGCGGTAGTAACGCGTTATAAGGGGCGCATCCAGTACTATCAGCTCTGGAATGAGCCAAACATCTACCCGGAGTGGGGCGATCAGCGCGTCAACCCGGAGGATTACGCCCGCATGATGTGCATGGCCTATGACCGCGCCAAAGCGATTGACCCGAACGTGGTTGTTCTGAGTGCGGCGCTCGCTCCAACGATCGCGCAGGATGGGCGCGACCTGAGCGATCTTATTTTCCTGCAACGCATGTACAACGCCGGCGCCGGCCGGTGCTTTGACATTCTATCGGCGCAGGGCTATGGCTTGTTTTCCGGGCCGTACGACCGGCGCCTCGATCCGCAGACCACTAACGTCGCCCGCCACATGCTGTTGCGCGACATCATGGTAAGCAATGGCGATGCGACCAAGCCAATCTGGCTCTCCGAGTTGAACTGGAACGCCGTGCCGAACACGCCGGAAAAAATCCAAGGGTGGGGCAAGTACGGCACGGCGACCGAACAGCAACAGGCTAATTATGTTCCGGCAACCTACGACCGGGCGCGCCAGGAATGGCCGTGGGTAGGTGTTATGTCAATCTGGTTCTTCAAACGCGCCTCCGACGCCGAGCGCGACCAGTCATGGTATTACTTTCGCATGCTGGAACCCGACTTTACGCCCACACCACTGTATGATTCGATGAAAAGGTATATGCAGACGCACAAGCCGGGTGTATGATAGGGGCAAGGACTTGTATCAGGCCCTAAGGAAGACTATTGACGTTCATTTCGCGGTTCATTTAATGAATCGTTGACAAGAGTAAGACCAGTTGGTACACTAAGCATACTTAAAACTTCTGGCAACTAGATCGAAGAGTGGGCGATGAACCCACTCTTCCTTTTCTACGGCGCAGGAGTCCGTACGATGAAGAGCGAGTTTACTTTAGCTTTAAACCAAATCTGTTCGGAACGCAACCTACCGCGTGAGATCATCACTCAGGTGTTAGAGAGTGCGTTAGTCACGTCCTATCGCAAGAACGCCAACATAATGGCCGCCCAGAACGTGGAGGTCAAAGTCGACATTGACAAGGGCGATATGAAGGTGCTTGTCGAAAAAGAGGTCGTTGATGCTGTCGTCGACGATCGCACTGAAGTGTCGCTTGAAGAAGCCAAGGTCGATAAGGCGGATGCAGTGATTGGCGACTGTGTCCTGGTCGACGTGACTGTGAAAGACTTCGGGCGGATCGCGGCTCAAAACGTCAAGCAGATGATCGTGCAGAAACTGCGTGAGGCTGAGCGCGACTTCCAGTACAACTCGTTTGCCGAGCGCGAAGGTGAGATCGTGCACGGCGTCATTCAGAGCGTTACTCCAGCCGGACTGGTCTTGAACCTCGGTCGCGCCGAGGGGATTCTGCCGCGCAAAGAACAGATCCCTGGCGAGCGGCTCGAAAACCAGCAGCGCCTGCGCGCTTATGTCACCGAGGTCAAGCGCACTAGTCGTGGCCCGCAGATTATGCTCTCGCGCGCCCACAAGAATATGCTGCGCCGCCTGCTCGAGATCGAGATACCGGAGATTCAAAAGAGCCAGGTCGAGATCAAGTCGATCGCTCGTGAACCCGGTTCACGATCGAAGGTGGCTGTCGCCGCGATAATCGAAGGGATTGACCCGGTTGGCGCATGCGTTGGCCAGCGCGGCACGCGCGTCCAGAGCATCGTCAACGAACTCAACGGCGAAAAGATCGACGTCATCGAGTGGAGCCAGGATCCGACTGTCTTCATAACCAAGGCGCTCGGTCCGGCCAAAGTTCTGGCCGTTCACCCGAGCTTGGATGCCAAGGATCAGAAAAGCGGCACGGTGATTGTGCCGGATGATCAGTTGTCGCTGGCGATCGGGCGCGAGGGGCAAAATGCGCGCCTGGCTGCAAAGCTGACTGGCTGGCATATTGACATCAAGAGCGGCAGTGAGGCATTGAGCGAGGCGCTCGTCCGCATCGCGGAAAGCGAGTCCCTGCGGGACTGGGGCGGGCCGGACATTGTCCAGGCTGTCCCGATGTTGCGCGAATTGCTGGTGCGCCAGCGGGCGATGCCGGTGGCCTTGTCGCCCGAAGAATTTCTGATCGTAAAGCGCGCGCTCGATAGCGTGTATGGCTATTCGGCCCAGCGTGTTCGCAGCGGCGGCGACAAACTCGCCATCATCGACTCCAAGCCAGATGCCGTTGTGCCCAGTGTGAAACAGGAAGCGCGCAATGCGGCAATTGCCGCGATCCCCCGCCAGTCGTACAACATGCCGATCGAGCAGTTGGGACTGTCGTCCCGCGTCATGCAACACATCATGGCGGCCGGCGTGTTATCCATCGGCCAGTTGATGGAACGGCGCGTGCACGGTGACGAGGGGTTGCTTTCGATTGAGGGTATCGGATCCAAAGCGCTTACCGAGGTCAAGGCGGCACTCGACAAAGTGATTGGCCAGGTCAAGGATGTTGAATATGAGCCTGCCAGCGCTCAAATCGTTATTCCCATCGAAGCTGAGGCGCCGGCCGTTGATACAGATCAGGCTGCGGTCGTCGAGTCCCCGACCGAATCCGTCGCAGTGGTCGAACTGATCGAACCGACCGAACAGGTCGACAGTGAGCCCGTTGCGGAAATCAGCCCGGCAACATCTCCGGCTGAAGCAAGTGTGGAAGTGGTGATACCGGTCGAAGAAGAGGAAGAGACGCGCTCACCTGAGCAGATATTCCTTGAGGCGATGGGTCAGACGGATGAAGATGAGTCCGGCCCCGGCGGAACACCGAAGGCCGGTGTCAAGAAGAAGGACAAAGACAAGGACAAGGGCAAGAAAGCCGGGCGCGATCGTGTGTTAGTATATGATGAAGCGTTAGGGCGTAATGTGGTGCAACGCAGTCGAAAGCCCGGCCGTGTTGGCGATATACCCGACGACGTTGATGAAGAGTAGTCAGTTGCGGGTAAAGCATGTCCCAATGCGCACTTGCATTGGCGCGCAAACCCAGCACCCGAAACGCGACATGGTGCGCCTGGTGCGCACCAGCGATGGTCACATTGTTGTTGACCCGACTGGAAAGGCGAGTGGCAGCCGTGGCGTATATCTCAGCAAGAGTAAGGCGGCGGCTGAGGCGGCGATCAAAAACAAGCGGTTTGAGGCCGCATTTGAACAGCCGATCATGAAAGAGGATATTGAAGCCATTTTGGCTTTCTTTAGCAAATTTCAATAGCATGAATCCGACAGTTTGTGAGCCGATTGGTTCTTGGAGCTTAGCGATGACAGAGACACTGTAAGCGTCTCAATCATAGAGCGGATGTTAAGCTCGCTCGCTACATAGGCATTGTGATCCAAAACACAACGCAGGCTCATCAGCCTGCGTTGTGTTTGCTATTGACAGGTTATACAGCGCAATCAGGGCGTAAGACAGGTGTCGTTTGGGCCCGGTTGCTTTAGAGAGGTGGCGTATATGGCGATCTTAACGAAAGATTCCGCAAAACCGGCAAACCCGACGCCGGGCCGCGACAATCGCGGTTCAAGTTCTCAGGGGAGAGGGACTAACTCAGGTCGTGGACCTGCGCAGTCAGATCGAAGACCAGCCCCGCAGCCCGAGCGGAAACCCGAAAAGAAAATCGTGGAACTGTCCGATTCCGTGACGGTGCGCGAGTTTGCGACTATGATCGGCGTCAGCCCCATCAATGTTATTCGTGAATTGATGAACAACGGGGTGATGGCGAACATCAACCAGCAGCTCGATTTTGATACGGCTGCTATCGTGGCTGAGGCGTTTGGCTTTGAAGCCAAGCCGATGCAAATCGCCGTCCCCGTGCAGGAAGCGACTGCGGTGGTGGTAGACCCCGCCACGGGCAAACCTGCGCCTGCCCGGCTCACTACACTTCGTCAGCGACTGTTGGCGCGCGAGTCCGCCGAAATGCAGGACAAGCGCCCGCCAGTGGTTACCGTCATGGGACACGTTGATCATGGCAAGACGTCGTTGCTCGATGTCATCCGCAAAACAGATGTTGCGGCGGGCGAGGCTGGCGGCATCACTCAGCACGTTGGCGCCTATCAGGTGGAGCATGAAGGCAGAAAGGTCACGTTCCTCGACACCCCCGGACACGAGGCGTTTACCGCCATGCGCGCGCGCGGCGCATCCGTCACTGATGTAGCGGTGCTGGTGGTTGCTGCCGACGATGGCGTGATGCCGCAGACGCGCGAGGCTATTGCGCACGCGAAGGCCGCCCAGGTGCCGATCATCGTCGCCCTGAACAAGATTGATAAGTCGAACGCGAACCCGGACCTGGTTAAACAGCAACTGGCTGACGCCGGTCTGGTGTCGGACGAATGGGGTGGCGATACGATGATCATCCCTGTCTCGGCCAAACAGCACAAGGGCATCGAGGACCTGATCGAAGGCATTTTGCTGGTGGCTGATTCGCTGGACAGCATCCGCGCCAACCCCGACCGCACTGCCATCGGGACGGTCATCGAGGCCGAGCTGGACAAATCCAAGGGCGCCCTGGCTACCGTGCTGATTCAGAATGGCACGTTGAATCTGGGTGACGCGTTTGTGATCGGCAAAGTCTATGGGCGTGTCCGCGCGATGTTTGACTTCCGCGGCCACCGCATCAAGAAAGCAGGACCGTCCACGCCTGTCAGCATCATCGGCATGTCGGACGTTCCTGTCGCCGGCGACGTGCTCGAAGTGGTCGAAGACGACAAGATCGCGCGCGTGATGGCTGCACAGAACATCGCGGCTGCGACCCGCGAGACTTCACACAGCCGCGCCACGACGTTGCAGGAGTATTTCGCGCAGGCCAAGGCTGGCAAGGCGAAGAAGCTGTTGCTGATTGTCAAGGCCGATAACCAGGGCACACTGCCGCCTATCATCGAATCGCTCGAACGGCTGAACGTCGAGGACGGCGAGGTTCATCTCGAGATCATTATGCGCGGCATCGGTGGCATCACCGAGTCCGACGTTGACCTGGCCGCCGCCGCGGGCGCAGTGATCCTTGGCTTCGAAGTGACCATGGACAACGCAGCCCGTCGCAAGGCCGAGTCGAGCGCTAT
The DNA here is from genome assembly GCA_903921365.1 of uncultured bacterium. Taxonomy (GTDB): domain Bacteria; phylum Chloroflexota; class Anaerolineae; order J036; family Brachytrichaceae; genus CAIXPS01. The sequence goes on from CAIXPS010000381.1 coordinate 22,676, forward strand.
CGACGTGCGCACCTACGAAGTGATCTACAAGATGATCGAGGACGTCGAACTGGCGTTGAAGGGCATGTTGACGCCCAAGCTGGTGCAACGCGTCATCGGAGCAGCCGAAGTCCGCCAGGTGTTCAAGATCAACAAGGTGGGCAACATCGCTGGCGCGATCATCCGCAGCGGCGTGGCGCAACGCGGCGCGAAGGCGCGCGTGGTTCGCGACGGCAAGGAACTCGCGGTTGGCATAGTCAGTTCTCTCAAGCGTCTTACCGATGATGTTCAGGAAGTTCGCCAGGGCTTCGAGTGCGGCCTGGGTGTTGAAGGGTTCACCGAGTACAAGCCGGGTGACACCCTCGAGTTCTATGTGGAAGAGTACAAGTAAACGCAAAGCGAAAGCGGGTTGAATGAGTAAAAAGTATGAACGGCGCGTCAGCGAACTGGTGCGGCAGCATCTATCTATGCTGATTGAACAACGCCTGAAGGACCCACGAGTCTCTGGCGTGAGCGTGACCGAAGTCGATGTTTCATCGGATACGCGCCACGCCAAAGTGTACTATAGCCTGATCGGCAATGACAAAGACCGTGAGCAGGCTGCACAGGGACTGGCAAGCGCCGCCGGCTGGTTGCGCCATGAGCTTGGCATCCATCTGCACACCCGCCACACCCCCGAACTGGTCTTTGAGTATGACTCGTCGCTGGAGAATGGCGCGCGTGTGTCGGATCTGCTGGATGCATTAAAAGAAAAAGAGGCTGCGCGAGCGCAGCAGAATCCGGAATCCGGCGATTTGCCCGGCGACCTGCCTGGCGGCTAAGCGAGCAAAAATAGAAATGTCCACTTCATACACCGTGAACGGCGAGGAAAACGAAGCCGGTCTACAACAGTTTCCAGATTCGGAGGAAGGCAACCGGCAGACCGGCATCCAGGCATGGATCGAGGCTGAGGGTTATCTGCGCCGCTCGCAACGCATTCTGGCGGTTACGCATCTGGCGCCCGACGGCGACGCCATTGGCAGCATGCTGGCGTTTGGTCACGCGATGCAGAGCCTGGGCAAGAATGTCACAGTTGCGTGCCAGGACTCAGCGCATTCGCGCTTTGATTATCTCAATGGGGTGCACGACATCCGGCGGAGCGGCGAAGGCAATTTTGATCTGATCGTGTCGATTGATGCGAGCGACCTGCAAAGGTTAGGAACCATCTTCCTGCCAGTGCAGCACGGGCGCATACCGATGGTGGTATTCGACCACCACATCACCAACACCAACTTTGGATCGGTCAATGTCGTCGACTCAAGCGCGTCTTCGTCGGCGGAGGTCATCTATCGACTGCTGCGGCGCCTCGACGCGCGCATTAACGCCGATATAGCAGCAGCCCTGCTCACGGGCATCATCACCGACACACTGGCGTTCCGCACGTCGTCCACCACGCCAGACACGCTTGCGATCGCGATGGAGTTGATGCGCGCAGGCGCATCGCTGCCCGACATTACGCGCCAGGCGCTGGTGCTGCGGTCGTATGACTCGATTCGCTTTCTGGCCAGCGGTATTGTCGCGTCGCAACTCGAAGATGGCATCGTCTATGCCGCCATTAGCCGCAAACTGCGCAAGGAGCTCGGGGTTAAGGAAGACCGCGGTGACGCCGGACTGGTCGGCACGTTGATCACATCAATGGAAGCGAAGGTTGCGGCGGTGTTTGTCGAACTCTCCGATGGCAACATCGAAATAGGGTTGCGCAGCGCCCCCGGCTACGACGTGTCGCAAGTGGCGTTTGAGTTCGGTGGCGGTGGGCATGCGGCTGCGGCTGGCTGCACATTGCCCGGCCCACTGCGTGACGCCGTCAATCGTGTGTTGCAGCGGTTGCGCCGCATGATCCGCGAAAAGTGAGCACTACCGACGGCCTGCTGTTAATCGATAAGTCGCAAGGCATGACCTCGCACGACGTGGTGGCGCGCGCGCGGCGCATCATCGGCATACGGGCCATCGGTCATGCCGGCACGCTCGATCCTTTCGCCACGGGGCTGTTGATCCTGTGTGTGGGCAACGCCACTCGCGTGAGCGAGTACCTGCTCGGCGAGGTCAAGCGCTACTCCGGGCGGATGAAACTTGGTGAACGCACCAACACCGACGACCTGGACGGCGAGGTGATCGAACGGCGCGACGTGCGCGCGACGCCGGCAGACCTCGAACGCGCCCGCGCAGCCTTCACGGGGCATATTCTACAAATCCCACCGCAGTATTCGGCGATCCAGGTGGGTGGGAAACGCGCCTACAAGTTGGCGCGCAGTGGCGAGACGGTTGAACTCATGGCGCGCCCGGTGCATATTATTGAACTGGATATGGCTTTCGCCGATGCAACCACTGTCGATCTGCACATGACGTGCACCGCCGGAACCTACGTGCGCGCTCTGGCGCGCGATATCGGCGAGATGCTGGGCTGCGGGGCGCATCTGGTATCGTTGCGCCGCGAGCAGAGCGGCCTGTTCATGCTTGCTTCCGCAATCACGCTGGAAGTGCTGCAACAGGCTGCTGCCGCAGTCACAGGTGGATGGGCGGCGCATCTGTTGCCTAAAGACCGCGCGGTTGATCATTTCCCGGCGCACCACCTCGACTCGATGGCGTCACAGCGTCTGCTGATGGGCCAAACGGTGCGTGTCGAACCCGTTGTGGACGCAGTCGCGCCCGCACTCTGCCGCGTGTATGATGCCACTGGCGCCTTTGTCGCCATCGGCGAGTTTGATGCGGCGGCTGGCACAATCAAGCCTGTCAAGGTATTTCATAAAGACGACACTCCGTAATTCGTAATAGTCATCACACGACGTTGAACCCTGTGTATGCAGCTTTTTCATTCTTTCACCGAGATTGATCGCCCTGTGGGTTCGGTATGCACGGTCGGCACCTTTGACGGCGTGCACCTCGGACATCAGGCGCTCTTGCGCGCAATGGTGGACGATGCGCATACACGCGGCGTGCCTGCTGCGGTCGTGACCTTCTATCCTCATCCTCGCGTGGTGCTTGGACGCGCTCCTGCGGCATACCTGACCTTGCCGGACGAGAAAGCGCGCCAGATGCAATTGTTCGGCATCGACATCCTGGTCGTCATCGCATTTACACGTGAGACCATTCAGATCACTGCCGCGCAATTTGTGCAGTTGATGCGCGATCGCCTCCGAATGGCTAGTTTGTGGATCGGCCCGGATTTTGCGCTAGGTAATCGACGTCAGGGCGATGCTGCCTTCCTGCGCATGCAGGGGGCTGAGTTCGGGTTCGCCGTAAACGTGCTCACGTCCTTTAATGCCGGCGTTGAGACCGTTTCGAGCACTCGCATTCGGGCGGCGTTGGCGCGTGGGGATATGCGCGAGGCCAACCTCTGCCTGGGCAGGCCATTCATGGTTGCGGGCACAATGATCAACCCGCTTACTATCCGCCTTTCGTCCGATCATGCCTTGCCTGCGCCGGGCAATTATTCTATTCTGGTGTGCGGCGAGCCCCATACCGCAACGCTGCCAGCGCCAGCGGATGCAGCCGCAGATGCGCCGCGCCTACTCCAACTGGATCGTCCCGTAGAATGTGAGCGCAATGCCCAGAATGCCAGTGTGGTTGAATTCACCAGTGGAGGCTAAGACAACGTAATGACCAGGTTTCGGTTGCCCATTCGTAAAACGCGGGTTGGTCTGATGAACCTGCTCCGCAAGGGGCGGCGTGTGTCGCCCTGGCTAATGCTTTCACTGAGCGGAGAAATCGATGAGTTGCCGCAACCCCGCCCACGCGTGCCTTTCGCGCGTTTCGTCCTGCCGCCCGATCCACCAAGTGTGAGCAGCCTGCGACGAACCTTCGAACAGCTTGGACTCGACCCGCGCATACAGGGCGTGGTGCTCAGGATCGAATGCGCCGCCAGCGCAGCAACCTATCAAAGCCTGCGCAAAGTGCTGCTCGATTTTCGCGCGCGCGGCAAACGTCTGATCGCCTATGCCACATCGTTCGGCCCGTTCCAGTATTACCTCGCTTGCGCATGCGACCAGATCATCATGCCGCCAACCGCCGAGTGGGGCATTACTGGTTTGTTGCGTGAGTATCTGTTCTTCAAGGACGCGCTCGATCAACTTGGCATCGGCGTCGATGTGGTCAATGTTTCGCCGTTCAAGTCAGCGTTTGATCAGTTCACACGCTCGGATTTCTCCGCTGAATCACGCGCGCAGGCGGAGTGGCTCCTCGACGCGACATTCAACGAACTGGTGCGCGGGATTGCCGAGGGGCGCAAGCTGAGTGAGGCGCAGGCGCGCGCATTGGTGGATGGCGCACCGCTCGGCGCGTGTGAGGCAGTCGAGCAAGGGCTGCTCGATGCCGTGCTCTACGAAGACGAACTGGAAGCTCATCTCACACCTGCCGCCACGGCCCCTGACGCATCGTCTGCCCCAACCGGTGCGAAGAAGCCGCCCCAAAAGCCGGAGCCGCTCCCGCAACTGGCGCTTTATGACGACGCGCGCAAGTTGCTGCTGATCCCGTATTTCGAGCGCAGCGCGAAACCAATCGGCGTCGTGATGATCGAAGGCACGATTGTGGAAGGGCGCAGCCAGTCGCTCCCACTGCCGCTTCCCTTGCCCTTCTTCGGGAATCGCTTTGCCGGATCGGAGAGCGTGGTGCAGGCGTTGCGGCAGGCGGGCGAAGACGAGCACATCGCGGCGGTTATCCTGTATGTGGACTCGGGCGGTGGCAGCGCGCTCGCATCAGACCTGATCGCGCGCGAAGTGCGGCGCGTGCGCGAGCGCAAGCCGGTGGTGGCCTACATGGGCGGCGTGGCCGCGTCGGGCGGTTATTACGTCGCAGCGCTGGCGCAGAGCATCATCGCGCAGCCGCTCACGATTACAGGCAGCATCGGCGTCATCACGATGAAGCCGAACGCACAAAACGCACAACACAAGCTGTTTCTGCATAATACCATCCTGCAGCGTGGCGCGCGCGCAGGCATGTACAGCACAGCTACGCCATTGAGCGCGGACGAGCGCACGGCCGTCGCCGCGTCGATTCAGCGCATTTATGACGACTTCAAGCGCGTCGTCGCTGAGGGACGGAAGTTGGAATTCGACGCCATCGAGCCGCTTGCCGGTGGGCGCGTGTGGACAGGGGCAATGGCGCTCGATCGTGGGTTGGTGGACGAGCTAGGCGACTTCACGCTTGCGCTCAACAAAGCGCATGCCCTGGCCGGTCTGCCGCAGGCGCAACGGCCCCACGCAATTGTCATCGCGCCGCCGCGCAAGATCGCACTTCCGACGCCCAAAGCCGCCCAGGAGGGCCTGAGTGATCTACGCACCTTGTGGAATCACTTCAACCGTGCGCGAACCTGGGCATTGCTGCCGTGGAGCGTTGCGAAAGGGGATTAGTGTGTTTAGCGATCTCGGTGCACAGTGCGCCACTCGCCGTCGATGATGGTCTCATCCGTCTTGCTGTGGTTGCCTCGTGACACATTTTCGATGGCCGCCATATGCTCCTGCACCACATCCTGCGGTGCCATCATCACGAAGGCCTCAATCGCAAGAATGATCACGCCCAGGTCGTCCAACTGTCCAAGCACAGGAATGACATCCGGGATCACGTCAAACGGCATAAGCGCATACGCAACCGAGGCAATCGGCACAAGTTTCAGATAGACTGGGACGCGCGGGTCCATGAACAGGCGCCCCACCAATCGCAGACGGTTGATCACCGACACCACCACGTTTACTCTTTCCTCAGGCGCCGAATTTGGATTAGCCACCATACCTCCTGCTTGATTTCATATAACAACTGAACCATCATACACTTTGTTGATTGTATTGCCTGTCTTCCGCCTGATATTTTGCTGATGATTGGCTTTCGCCATTCTCAGGAAGGCGATATTACAGCTTTGAATGATATACTTTCAGGGTTTGTTTAAGTTGGACAGTGTAATTTGACCATTTTGTTTTAGGAGATTAAAAAGGATGGCGACAATAGTTTCGCGCAGAGAGTTTTTGAAGAGCATGGGTTTGGTTGGTGGGCTGGCTTTGAGTAGCGTTATCGTTGCGGCGTGCGGCGGGGGGAGCGCACCGGCGGCGACAAGCGCACCGGCTGCTGCGCCGGTGACCCTCGACATTGCTTCAAAGGGCGAAGAACTGGTGTACGACAAGAATACACTTGAAGCCCCGGCCAATTCGAAAATCACATTGAACTTGAAGAACAACTCCACGGCGCTCTCGCACAACTGGGTGCTGTGCAAGCCGGGCACAGCCGACACGGTTGCTACAGATGGCATGGCTGCTGGCGACACCAAGAACTATCTCAAGGATAACGACGCCAACGTGATCGCCCATTTACCATTGATTAAGCCTGGTCAGACTGGTTCCGTCACCTTCAATGCGCCCGCACCCGGAGCCTATCCTTTCGAGTGCACCTTCCCTGGTCACAATGCGCTGATGAAGGGCACGTTGACAATCAAGTAACGGGAAGTAACGGGTTTTGATATGAAGCCCGATAAACAACGAGAGCCAACGACGCCGAACGTTGGCTCTCAAAGCAAAAGGAGGAGAAGAGGAGGTCCCACCCTGACTCTAGTGCTTTCTTTATAACGCTTTTGGTTGATCTCTCCATGACGTTCGGCCTACGAATCCCCTACGGTTGACTCTGCTCCTGAATCTGCACTAAGACATTTGAACTGGGCGCGCGCAGGCTGCGCATGCATTATCATGCAACGCATGACATCACTCGAACACTTTCGCGCGATTGCTGTTGGGATTGGTCCGCGCAGCAGCGCCAGCGAAGAAGAAACAAAAGCAGCTGATTACGTGGCGGAGCAATTGACCGCATATGGTCTGACCCCGCAGAAGCAACACTTCCTGAGCGCGGAATATACCTATGCGCCGCACATGCTGTATGCCGGGCTAGGCTTGCTCAGCCTCTTCCTGTTCTGGCAGACGCAACCGGTCGGCGCCGCCGCTGCTGTGCTCATCATGGTCACGGCGCTGATATCCATAGCGCTGGAATTACAACTGCGACCGAATCTGTTGCGCTGGTTGCTGCCCATTGAGCGCGGCACGAATGTCATTGTCGATATTCCCCGCGCCGATGCGCCTGCAGAGGGCGATGGCGCAGCCTCAGCCGGTGTGGGTGGTAAGAAGATCATCGTTACGGCGCATCTCGACGTGCATCGCAAACCCGCTATCTTCATTGCGCTGGGCGGCGTGAAAGTGCTGCCGGCGCTGTTTCTGGCGGGCGAGATTGCCGGCGCGGTGTTGATTGTGCTGGCAGCTATTGGCGTGCCCGTATCCGTCTCCATCCTGCGCCAGATCGCGCTCGCGCCGGGTCTGGTGTTTCTCGCGCTTCTGGTGGTGATGTTTCTCGCCAATCGGTCGCCTTACGAGAAGGGCGTGGGCGATAACGCGGGCGGCCTTGCTGTATTGTTGAGCGTCGCCGAGCGATTGAAGACTACGCCCCTGGCGCATTCGGAAGCGACACTCGTTTTCACAGGCGCGGAAGAAGCCGGCTGTTATGGAGCGCAGGCGTATTTTGCATCTCGGCAAGATATGCAGCATGATACTGTGCATATCGTTGTTGATGCCGTGGGAGCGCGGGGAACTGCACCCGCTATCGTTCGCGCCGAACGATACGTGAGCACTGTGGCCAGTGACGCCAAGTTGCTGGCGATCGCGGACGCGATTGCATCCGCCCACGCGGAATTGAGTGTCACTCAGTTGCCTCAGATCGCAGGGCGCGGCGAACTCACCCTGAGCGCAAGCTTGTTGCTCCCGGTGATCCCAGTGATTGGCGTGACTTCAGTGGCAAAGGATGTGCCGCCGCCGGCTGAAACGATCGAACCCATTGAGCCAATTGAACCCATCGATCCAGATCAGTCGTCCCTACAACGCCACGAGTCGTTTCTCTGGGAGTTGTTACAAGGCATCGATGCATCAGCAGCAGGCGATACTGCACCCGCGTCCATGGCAGCCTAAGGCGCTCAGCACAAATCAAGGGTGAATCCAGGTTGAACCCAGCCATTAACAGCGGCAGGCGATTGTTCGTCGTCCTGCTCGTTATCGCCATGTGCGCCGGGTGCGCGCGCATGGAGACGCCGAAGGTCACACCCGTGATCACCACATTTCGCGTCATTGCCGATGGTCCCACGGCGCCATTGCTGAAGGCGCTCACTGCGGCCTATACCGATCTGCACCCGACGACTGCCTTCAACATGCAGTCCGCAAACAACCAGGCATCGGTCGATGCGCTGTATGCCGGGCAGGCCGATCTGGCCGGGGTGTCATTGCTTCCGCCTGCAGCGCCTGACCAGTCCTCGCTATGGGTGACCGATCTCGCCATCGACGGCGTCGCGGTCATTGTCAACCCGGCCAACCCAATCGACACACTGAGCCTGCCAGAAGTGCGCGATCTGTTCGCAGGTGTGCGCACGCGTTGGAGCGACTTTGGCGTCGTCGGCCTTGGCGATATCGATGTGGGCGTGCGCGAGGAGGGCGATGGCGCGCGCGATACATTCGATGACCGTGTGATGGACGGCGCGAAGCTGGGGCTGAACTGCATCGTGCTGCCATCCGCAGAAGTGGCGATGAACTTCGCGGCATACCAGACCACCGCCGTTGCCTATGTCTCTCGCGCGCGTATCACCGACACGGTCGCCCCGCCGGTGAAGATGATCGGTGTTGACGGTGTGCTGCCCACAAGGGCAAACATTGCCAGTGGCGCCTACCGGCTGTCGCACACGCTCAACCTGGTAGCGCTGTCTGAACCGCAGGGCGAGTTGCGCCAGTTCGTGGCGTGGATGCTTGGCAAAGACGGCCAGGCAATCGTTGGCCAGCTAAACTACGTTGAATTGACGCAGGCGAAATAATGGAGTTCTTCCGTTCGGTGGATAAGATCGCGGAGCACATATGACGACAGTGAGTTTTGCAGTAGGTTCGCTCAACCCCGTTAAACTGGAAGCGCTGCGCACGGGTGTTGCTCAGCTATTTGATCACGCCGATGTCCGCGCGATTGAGGCGCCCTCTGGCGTCAGCGTGCAACCTGTAGGTGATGAAGAGATGATCGCCGGCGCCACACAGCGCGCGCAGTTTGTATTGCAGGCGTTACCGGATACGGACTATGGCGTTGGGCTGGAAGGGGGCGTGCTGGAGTTGAAAGAAGGGATGTTTGCGTGTGCGTGGTGCGTGATCGCGCATCGTTCCGGCAGTATCGGTCTGGCGTCTACAGGACGTTTTCTGTTGCCGCCCCGCGTGGCCGAACTTGTGCGCGGCGGCATGGAACTGGGTCACGCCGACGATGTGGTGTTTGGTCGCACCAACTCAAAACAACAGGAAGGCGCGGTCGGCATCCTGACGCATGGCCGCCTCAACCGCGCGCAGTTCTACACGCCCGCCGTGCTGCTGGCGCTGGCGCGATTCGTGAACGAGGAACACTACTAACCCCCTGCGAAGGTTGCAGTCACGAAACACAACCCACAAAAGACCCTTCGCAGGGATGGTGTCACGAGTAAATCACCCCTGCGAAGGATACCCTGCCGCATTGAGTGCCTTGGAATTAACCTTCGCAGGGGATTTCAGATCAGACGGAGCGGAACTCGCCTTCGACCACGCCTTCTTCCTCAGTCCCCTTCGATTGGGGGGTGTCGTCAGGCTGACCGCCGCCCGCGTTAGCCGCAGTGCTCATCTTTGTCGCCTGCGCCTGTAGCGTCTCTGTAGCCTTCTTGATGCGACTCTGGTCGTCGGTCTTCAACGCGTCGCGCAGGTCGTTCAGCGCGCCTTCAACGCTCGCGCGGTCCGCAGCGCTGACTTTGTCGCCGAGCTCCTTGAGCGACTTCTCAACGGAGTACACCAGGCTGTCGCCGATGTTGCGCGCCTCGACGGTTTCCTTGCGCTTGGCGTCCTGAACCGCATTGCGCTGCGCTTCCTGCACCATCCGCTCCACATCCTGCTTGTTCAGGTTGGTGCTTGCGGTGATGCTGATGTGCTGCTCTTTACCAGTCGCCTTGTCCTTGGCCAACACATTCAGAATGCCGTTCGCGTCGATATCGAACGTTACTTCGATCTGCGGGATGCCTCGCGGCGCCGGCGGCAGCCCGTCCAGCCGGAACTGACCGAGCATCATGTTGTCCGCGGCCATCGGGCGTTCGCCCTGGAACACGCGCACATCCACCCCGCTCTGGCTGTCCTCGGCCGTGCTGAATATCTCGCTCTTGCGCGAAGGGATCGTCGTGTTGCGTGTGATCAACGGCGTCATGACGCCGCCCAATGTCTCAAGCCCCAGGCTCAAGGGCGTCACGTCGAGCAACAGCACGTCCTTGACTTCGCCGCCCAGCACGCCGCCCTGGATCGCCGCGCCAACGGCTACGACTTCATCCGGGTTGACGCTCTTGTTCGGCTCTTTGCCGCCGGTGATATCCTTCACGAGCGCCTGGATCATCGGCATGCGCGTCGCGCCGCCGACGAGCACGACCTCGTCAATGTCCTTGATTGCCAGCTTGGCGTCCTTGAGCGCCTGTTCGACCGGGCCGCGCACGCGCTTGACCAGCGCTTCGCTCATCTGCTCGAACTTCGAGCGGGTGATCTTTACAATCAGGTGCTTCGGGCCGTTCTGGTCAGCGGTGACGTACGGCAAGTTGATCTCCGTCTCCATCAGCGCAGACAACTCGATCTTGGCCTTCTCGGCAGCCTCGCGGATGCGCTGCAGCGCCTGGCGATCGCTGCGCAGGTCAACGCCTTGTTCCTTCTTGAACTCGCCGATGACCCACTCCATAATCGCGGCATCCCAGTCGTCGCCGCCCAGATGCGTGTCGCCGCTAGTGGACTTCACCTCCACCACGCCTTCGCCCACGTCGAGGACGCTGACGTCGAAGGTGCCGCCGCCCAGGTCAAAGACCAGGATCGTCTCATCCTTCTTCTTGTCCAGGCCATAGGCCAGCGCCGCCGCCGTTGGTTCGTTGATGATGCGCAACACTTCCAGCCCGGCAATCTGGCCAGCGTCTTTAGTCGCCTGGCGCTGGCTGTCGTTAAAGTAAGCAGGAACGGTGATGACCGCCTGCGTGACTGGCTCACCCAGGTAGGACTCCGCGTCAGCCTTGAGCTTCCCCAGAATCATGGAACTGATTTCCTGCGGTGTGTAAGTCTTGTTGGTGTTGGCGATCTTAATGCGGGCGTCGGCAGTCGGCCCCTGCACCACAGGATACGGCACGCGCTTGCGTTCGCTTTCCACTTCGTCGTAGCGGCGTCCCATGAAGCGTTTGATGGAGAACACCGTGTTCTCCGGGTTGACCACTGCCTGGCGCTTAGCCGGTTGGCCTACGACGCGCTCGCCGTTCTTATTAAAGCCCACCACTGAGGGTAGCAGGTTGCTGCCTTCCGAGGTGGGGATAACCGTCGGGCTGCCGCCTTCCAGCACTGCAACCACGCTGTTTGTCGTTCCCAGATCGATTCCTATAATTTTTGACATTTTTTCACCCCTTCTGATACGTTCTTATCTATTTGAGTATGAGGATAGGGACGTTCAGTTAGACGAATAATGGCGCTCTGTTAGTGAAGTGTTAGAAGGCCTGTGTGAAAAAATAAAAGGGCGACACGATGCCGTGTCGCCCTCGACTGATCCAGTGTTGCGGGACTGTCGTTACCTGATCATTCCCACGCGGCGCATCCATTCCACGCGCGCCTGCAAGTATTCCAGCGAGACATGTTCAGCCTTGGCAATCGCTGACCAGTCTGGCAAACCAAGCTTGGCTGATTTGATGGCGTCCATAATCAGTTTTTCGAGCTTAGTGGGTTTCATATCGGTTTTATCCACTTTATTACATAACGGGCGGAACGCCCTACCTCATTACAATTATACTACTTGATTCAGGTTCACCAGCATCACATGCCCTTTCATCACCATAACGGTGCTGACGGAAGCGGGTGAAGCGCCGATGCGTTGGAAATTGTCCAACGGCATGCCGAGGAAATGCGCCACGGCGGCCTTGATCGGGTCGTTATGCATCACCACGGCGATCATCACCGGGGGTTTGCGTTCCACCTCTGCGGGCGGTTTGGGCGTCTCGCCGTTTGCGCCTGGTTCCGGTTTGGGTTCAGGCGGCTTAGGGGGCTCCGGGTCAGCGTGTGCGGCGCAGATGCGTTCCAACTCGGCGACCACGCGCGCCTGCATCTCAACCAGCGATTCGCCCTTGGGCAGCCGCCCCTCAGAGGGTTTTTCGACGATGGTTTTCCAGTTGTCCTTTGTCTCAGGTGACTCGCCCAGTTCCTTGATGAGCCGGCCGGTGTAGTCGCCCGCGTTGGTATCCGCCAGCCCGGGGCGAATGGTGATTGGCAACCCGCGCGGCGCCGCGATTCCCCACGCCGTTTCAATGGCGCGTTCCAGGTGGCTGGCATACACTGCGGCAATCGGCTGTTTCTCCAACAGTCTGGCCAACGCCTGCGCCTGCGAACGACCCTCTTCGTTCAGGTGGATGTTGGGCGCTTGTCCGGGCAGACGCCCGGTTTTAACGTAATCGTTTGTTGCGTGTCGGATGAGTAATAGTATGGGCATGGAGTGTCCTGTTCAGAGAATCAAGGCAAATAGAAGAGCGGGTTCTGCTGCACGCCGCCATAGCGCACCTCGAAATGCAGGTGTGGGCCGGTGGAACGCCCGGTGCTGCCCATGGCGGCGATGATCTGGCCGCGGGCGACGGCCTGGCCGGGTTCTACGTAATACTGGCTGAGGTGGCCGTACAGGGTTGAAAACCCATTGCCGTGGTTGATGATAACCATGTAGCCATATCCGGTGTTGTCCCAGCCTGCGGCGCTGACGTAGCCGCCATCCGCCGCCCCGATTGGGATGCCGATGGCGTTGGCAATGTCGATACCACGGTGGTAGGCATAGTAGCCCTGCGTCAGAAAGCCGTTCGTTGGCCATTGGAATTGACCACTGCCAGAAGCACTGACCGCCGGCCCGGAGTACGTGGTGTAGGCGCTCCCAGTTGATGCGACGCTGGCGGCTTCTACCGGTTTGGCCACAAAGGGTTTTATCCCGTTCGGGATCATGATGCGCGAGTCGGCCACCAGGTTGGCGCCGGCCGTCAGGTTGTTCATCGGATAACTGACAATCTCTTCCGGCTTGGCTTTAAACTTCTCTGCGATCCCGGAGAGCGTGTCAGCGCTCTCTACCGTGTACCAAATGCCGTCGATCGGCGGGATGTTGATGACCTGGCCGATGCTTAGGCGGTCGGGCGCGTCTTCTACATCCTTGTTGGACCACACCAGCGTAGTTGGCAGCAATCGGAATCGCGCGGCGATTGTCTCAATCGTGTCGCCCCCCTGCACCGTATAACTGATGATCCCGCTGCGGGTTTCGGAGGGTGCGATGGTTTCGGCTACGACGCGCCGTGACACTAAACCGCCGTCCTGGTTAATGATCGAGATATACGACGACACCGCAGCGGGTGAAAAGACGCGTCCACCGCCGTTGCCGGATTGATCGTTCGTGAGCGGGTTCGGATTCGCGAGGGGGTTGGCGGCGGGTTTGGGAGCGCCGCCGATGCGCGCGCCCGCCAGCACAACGGCGAGCAGTGCGACAGCAATGATGGCGATATGCGATGTGAAACGGCCAGTCGTCACCAGCATGCGCCAGCGCACTTCTTCTGACGCGAGGTAAACACGCGCAACGCGTTGTACAACACGCGCTCGCACAGCTAACCGTTGTGTTAATAAGGGGCGTTTCACTATGTGTTCTTAAACCAGCGCATGGTATCAGCTATGTGCGCAATCATACTTTGGTTTTTATCAGCGCGTTTATGGCGCAGGGAGAATGCTCCATGGGTTGAGCGCGATGCCCCCTCTGCGTATCTCGAAGTGCAGATGCGGCCCTGTGGAGTTTCCAACTGACCCGATGGCTGCGATCTGGGTGCCTTTTAACACTTGCTGGCCGCACGTGACGAACAACTGGCTGGCGTGGGCATACAGCGTCTGGTAGCCGTTGCCATGATCGATCACCACATAGTGGCCATAGCCAACCGGCGCGCCAGCGGCGTTGAGCGAGTAACCGGCATAAATGACCGTCCCGCTGTCCGCGGCGTATATCGGATCGGCCATGTGGCCGGAGAAGTCGAGGCCGGGGTGCCACGCGCTGAAGTTGTAGCCCGACAGGTAATGGGCGTTGGCAGGATAGATAAAACCACCCGTGCCCAGCGCTGGAATAGCAACTTCACCGCACGTGCCAACGCTATAAACCTTTACCCCGGTGGTCGTCTGACGCACCTCAACGGGTTTGGGAATCTGCCACACCACCGTCTCTCGCTGGCCGCCTGGGATGAAGAGTTGCTGACCGGCGATTAAGACCTGGTTGATGTCGCGCAACCCATTGACCGGATCCTTTAGTATCTCCTCGGTCGTCGCCTTGAATCGGCGCGCCATGATCGCGATAGTGTCGCCTTCCTGCGCCGTCGTGATCAACCCGTTGCTGGGCGGGATGAGCAGATCGATGCCGAGGCGAAGAAAGTCAGGGTTGTCCTTGAGTGTCCCATAGTTTGACCAGAGCACCGTCTCCGGGGCAAGGCCGAAGGCTCCGGCGATGCCGAAGAGTGTGTCGCCTGACTGTACCGTGTAGGTGATCAGCCCGCGCGATATCGGCGCAATGATGGTCGTGTTATCTGCAGAAACTGTATTCGAGATCGGGGCGAAGCTGCGCACGATCGAACTTTCGTCGATGGCAACGCCGGCGCCACTCGCATCGACCGGCGCCGGAAGCGGATACGCAGTGGTGTTGCGTTTGATCGGAAGGTTCAAGGAAGTGTCGGCGGGTTTCTCAAGGGGAGCGCTCTGTGCCTGTGGCAGGTTTGCGGTTGCGAGCATCACTGCAACCAGGGTGATCGCTAATACAGTCAGATGGGTGATGTACCGTGATGCTCCTGCGATGCGCAGGCGTGTGCTCTTGCTCCGCCAGAACTTTACATAACCGAAACGCTTATCCATCCGCCGCGATTATACAGCGCTCACCGCGGCGATCTCTTTCCGGCAATGGCCGGGCGCGCAAAGGCGTAACCCGGCCACCGTGTCGGTGTCGGCTACTCTTTTGGCAGCGGTGTTGTTGGCGTCGTTACCGTGGGCTCAGATGGATCAGCTTCCCGATAGGAGAGCGCCATCGGCGCTGGCATCACCTGGGGCGCCGCAACGGGGGCGACGGGCTGAACGGGTTGCTGCGTCTGCAACAACTGGCGCAGGTAGTCCGCACTGATGCGCGTATTCTGTTCAGTGTCGATCAGGACATACAGATACTCGGCGCTCGCCAGCAGCACGATGAAGCTGATGACTCCGAACACGATGATGCCGATGGCGCTGGCGATCCCGGCAACCACACTGGCGAAAGCGGCTGAGTTGCCCCTGTTCAGGTTTTCCAGAGCCTGCATCGAGATGTATCCCGTTAGACCAGCGATAACAGCCCCGATCGCCCCCAGGATGCCCAGCACCAGCGATACCCAGGCCAGCACCTGGCAAATGAAAGCGACGAAACGCAGAGCGCGATATTTCTTCTTTATCATCTAAGCTACTCCTTTATCTTCGTTGATTAAGTATAAGCGCATGTTTGTTTGTGGTTTGAACCCGCTGGGTATAATGAGAACGCATTATGGATCAAACAAACTTTGGCATTGTCATCGTCATTACATCGATTGCGCTCGTTTTCATTCTCATCTGGATCGTTGTGGTGCTTCCACAGAACCGCGCGCGCAAGGTTCAAGAGGAAGTGGTCAGCGACCTGAAAGTGGGCGACCAGATCGTCACCGTTGGCGGCCTGATTGGCAAACTGACCTATCTCAATACTGCTGAAGACCTGGCGCGCATCGAGATCGCCAGCGGCGTCGAAGTCCGCATCATCCCGGCAGCGATCAGCCACCCGCTCGATTACAAGCAACGCATGCAAAAGGCCAAGCGCGATGAGATCATGGACAAGCGCAAACCCAGAGAGCAGCACAGCGGCCGCAAGCAGAAGTCCTGATCGCGTCTTCGATATCGACGCCCCCTAACCCCATGCCCATACGTTTCGATGTCTTTACGCTTTTTCCGGGGATGTTTACAAGCCCGTTCGCGGAGAGCATCCTGCGCCGCGCGATCGACGCGGGCATCATCGACCTGCGCGCTCACAACATCCGCGACTATACAACGGACAAGCATCACATCACCGACGACTATGCCTACGGTGGCGGCGGCGGGATGGTGATGAAACCCGATCCGATCTTTGCGGCGGTTGAGGCCGTGCTGGGAGAGGAGAGCGGCGTTCCAATAATTCTGATGTCGCCGGCGGGGCGAGTGTTTACCCACGCCATGGCGGAGGAACTGGCGCGCCATCCGCGCGTCGCGTTCGTCTGCGGCCATTATGAAGGTGTGGATGAGCGCGTGCGCGCGCACCTCGCAACCGACGAGATCAGCATCGGCGATTACGTCCTCACCGGGGGCGAACTGCCTGCCATGGTCATTATTGACGCCGTGTCGCGCCAGGTGCCGGGTGTGTTGCCGGCTTGGGCCACGCGCCAGGAATCTCACGTCCACGGCATGCTCGAATACCCGCACTATACCCGCCCGGCTGAGTTTCGCGGCTGGCGCGTGCCTGATGTATTGTTGAATGGCAATCACGCCGAGATTGCCCGCTGGCGCCGCGAACAGTCTGAATTCATCACGCGGCAGCGCAGCGCACAACGAACCGATCAGTTGCAGCGCGAACACGACGCCCGCACCGCCGATTCTGGAGGCAGTGGACAGAGCAATGATGAAGTATGAAGCATGAAGTATGGCCATTGATGACCACAAATACCGGGTGCGAAGGACGAGGGACGA